>JAZSOQ010000073.1:0-22452 GCA_045537015.1 Eubacteriales bacterium | reverse complement strand
ACCGCTTGGCCTCCGACTTACGGCAAGACCGTTCTCATCGGTGAGGGCGACCTTGAGGTAGGCAAGCTCCTCGGCGCGCTCTCATCCCTCAACTACGAGGGCTTCATATGCGCGGCGTGGAACGAGGAGATCGCGGATGCGGACATCGTTCTGACTCATTTCACAAACTATATTTCCTCCCTGGCGCGCAACAAGAAGACCTTTGACCGCACCTATTACAACCGCGCCAAGACGGGAACCTTCGTCTGGAAGAAATATGACGTTATCGAGGCGACCTTCTCGGACGTTCTCGACACTATGGTCGAGCACTACCCCGACCAGTACGCCTTCAAGTACCCCACTCTCGATTACACGAGGACCTACGAGCAATTCCGCCGCGACGTTGACGAATGCGCCGCCGCACTCATATCGCTCGGTGTAAAGGCGGGCGATCACGTTGCCGTCTGGGCGACCAACGTTCCGCAGTGGTTCATCACCTTCTGGGCAACCACCAAGATCGGCGCGGTTCTCGTCACCGTAAACACTGCTTATAAGATCCACGAGATCGAGTATCTGCTCAGGCAGTCGGATACCCACACCCTCGTTATGATCGAATATTGCAAGGACATCAATTACAAGGCTATCATAGAAGAGCTCTGCCCGGAGCTCAAGAGCCTCAAGCCCGGCACTCCTCTCTATTCAAAGAATCTTCCCTTCCTGCGCAACGTCGTAACCGTCGGCTTTAATATGGAAGGCTGCCTTGATTGGGAGCAGATGCTCGCGCGCTCTTCGCTCGTTCCGCGCGAAGAGGTCCGCAGACGCGCCTCTCTCGTCAAGCCCGACGACGTTTGCAATATGCAGTACACCTCGGGAACCACGGGATTCCCCAAGGGCGTTATGCTGACTCACCGCAACATCGTCAACAACGGCAAGACCATCGGCGACAGAATGGATCTTTCCACCGCCGACCGCATGATGATCCAGGTTCCCATGTTCCATTGCTTCGGAATGGTCCTCTCGATGACCTCGATGATGACTCACGGCGGAACTCTCTGCCCCATTCCCTACTTCTCCCCCAAATCCTCGCTTGCCTGCGTAAACGACGAGCATATCACCTGCTTCAACGGCGTTCCGACGATGTTCATCGCCATGTTCAGCCACGCGGATTTTGCAAAGACCGACTTCTCATATATGAGAACGGGCATTATGGCGGGCGCGAACTGCCCCGCAGACCTTATGCGCCGCGCATCCGTCGAGATGAATATGCGCGAGATCATTTCGGTCTACGGTCAGACCGAGGCATCGCCCGGATGCACTATGGGTGAAGTGAACGAGGACCTCGACCACCGCGTCGAGACTGTCGGCAGCGCCTTCCCCGGCATTGAATGCAAGATCATAGACCCCGAAACCGGCAAGGAGCTCCCAGACGGGGAAAGCGGCGAGTTTGTCGCACGCGGCTTCAATATTATGAAGGGATATTACAAAATGCCCGAGGCTACCGCGCAGACCATCGACTCCGAGGGCTGGCTCCATTCGGGTGACATCTGTATGAGAACTCCCGACGGCTATTACAAGGTAACGGGCAGACTCAAGGATATGATAATCCGAGGCGGCGAGAACCTCTACCCCCGCGAGATCGAGGAATTCTATCTGACCAACCCCAAGGTCCGCGACGTTCAGGTCGTCGGCGTGCCCGACGAGACCTACGGCGAGGAATGCTGCGCGTGGATCATCCTCCACAAGGGCGAGAGTGCCGACGAAGCCGAGATGCGAGCTTACGGCAACGCCTCGATCGCAAAGCACAAGGTGCCGAGATACTTTATCTTTACCGACGCATTCCCGATGAACGCGGCGGGCAAGATCCTCAAATACAAGATGCGCGAGGAATCTGTTGACAGACTGGGACTGAAAAAATGAAAAAATACAGGATAATCGACTCACATTGCCATATCTACCCCGATAAGATCGCGCAAAAGGCATCCGACGCGACGGCAAACTTTTATGAGCTTCCGCCGAGTCTTGACGGAAGGATCTCCACGCTTCTCGAGCACGGAGAAAAAGCCGGCATCGAGCATTTCGTGGTGCAATCGGTTGCAACAACGCCGAAGCAGGTTTCAAGCATAAACAACTTCATCGCGGCATCGGTTGCCGAAAGCGGAGGCAGATTCACGGGGCTGGGCACTCTCCACCCCGACAGCGAGGATATGAGAGCCGATGTGGAGGAGATAATCAGCCTCGGCCTGAAGGGCGTCAAGCTCCACCCCGATATTCAGAAGGTCAAGCTTGACGACTACCGTATGCTGAAGATGTACGAGCTCTGCGAGGGCAGGCTCCCTATGCTGCTTCATACCGGCGACTGCCGATATGACTACTCGAACCCCAACCGGCTGCTGCCCATCCTTGATATTTACAAAGATCTGACCGTCATCGGCGCGCATTTCGGCGGCTGGTCAATATGGGAGGACGCTTGGAAGGATTATGCGGGACGCGATAACTTTTTCGTCGACTGCTCCTCCTCGCTCTATGCCATAACGCCCGAAAAAGCGAAAGAGCTCATCCACGCTTACGGCACGGACCGAGTCCTTTTCGGCACCGATTACCCCCTCTGGACTCCCGAAGCGGAGATCGAAAGATTTATGCAGGTAGACCTCAGCGAAAAAGAGCGCGAGGATATACTTTATAACAACACCGCCAAGCTTTTCGGAATCGGCAGCTAAACTTGCCGATACCCGCCACCCCAACCAAAAAAATCACATGGCTGAGCCATCGATACCGATGGCTCAGCCACATTTTTATTCAATTTAAATTTGCCTCAGCAAATTTCTTCCTCAACATTCCGCGATCAGCGGAAGATTTCACTCGCGCGGAGCGTGAATTTCACTTTTGCAAAGCAAAAATTTCACCGCAACTCCGCTCAAGGAGTTGTCTCATCCGGGCAGCAGGGTGTAAAATCGGTATCTATATAGTTTGCGATGAAGCGTGCGCGATAAGTGCGCTCGGCGCAGGGAGGAAGGGTGCTGTCAGCCAGCTCGGGGATTACGAATGTGACGCAGTTGATATTGACGTCGCGGCAAACCTCGCCCGCAAACGCGGGGACTGTCAGCACCTTCATACCTCTGCCGAGCTCATTGCCCTCGTCATCGACCTCGTTAAGGATCACGGCAAGCGCGATCCTCCTGCCGGGACAGACCTCGCGAAGGACTGCATTCACGCGCACGATCCTGCCAAAGCCCTCAACGCAAATGTCACCCGCGTCGAGCTCGATGCTGTCGGTGCAGCCCGAGGCGGTGAAATCGACGGGCTCGGCGCATCTGCCCTCGCAGAAATTGATGCCGCAATCGACCTCGAGCGTGGGCGAGGGGAAGGTAACGACATTGCCTGTCGAGTCATCATAGCTCGTGCTTTCGTTTACCTCAACCGTGCCCGAGCATGGTCCGATATGCTCGACGGTAAATTCAAGAGTAGCAGTCTCCTCTTCTTCCTCGGCAAGTGCCGCTATCGTCCAAATTACATTGTTCGAGTTGCTCAGCGTAGCCGTTCCTCTGGTGGGAGAAGAAAGTCCTGTTATACGGAAACAGGGCGAAACGATGTCGCTGATGACAATATCCTCCGCGCCGGGAGTTACCACACCGCCTTCAGAATTCGGCTCCGCCGTCAATGTCAGCAAAATGCTGAAGCTGCCACCGCAGGCAATGCTGTCTGTGCTAAGTTCTTTGTTAGAAAAAATTATACCCATATCTTTTGTTCCTTTCTGTGATACTACAGTAAGTTTATGCAAAGATATGGGTATATGTGATTATTTATTTGCTTTTTTCTTCATGGAAAGCTTGAGGATGAATCCGTCAAGCAGGTAGAGTACCGAAGGCAGAACGAGGGTTATCATAACGATGGAAACCAGAGTTCCCTTGCCGAGAAGGATTCCGACCGAGGAGATCGACGTCTGACTTGCGACAAAACCTACGACAAATCCGCAGATCGTGAGGATAAGTCCCGAGGTGAAGACGGTAGGCATAGACGCCGCAACAGATTTGTAAAGTGCTTCCTTCTTATCAAAAGCTGCTCTGAACCCGATGTAATTCGTCGACATAAGGATTCCGTAGTCGATCGTTGCGCCCATCAGGATGCAGATTGCCACGATATAGCTCATAAAGAACATGGGGCCCGAGATGAGCGACATCGACATACAGATCCAGATCGCGCCCTGAATTACAGCCACAAGCAGAGTGGGAAGCGAGATCGAACGGAACACGATCATTACGATGAGGAAGATGGAAATGATCGTGAAAATGCTGATGAAGGTATTATCCTTATCAAATACCACCTGCTGTTCATAGGTGGAGACCATCTCTCCCGCAACGTGCGCCCCGTCGCCGAAGACTTCCTTGACGGTGTCGATAAGATACTCAACGAACTTCGAGGATTCCTCGCTTTCGTTGGGCAGATCGACCGAGAGAAGCATTCGGGAATAATTCTCGCTGACGAAGAGATCGGTGCCACTTTCAATGCTCTCCTGAGCCGCGGTGACCTTTTCGCGGTGCGCCGCGGTCATCTTGGACTTGAGAAGTGCGTGCGAATTCATATTCTCGGTTACAAACTCAAGAAGCTCCTTTGCCTCGACAGCATCGGTCAAAGCAAGGTCGTTTGCCAATGCATACTTGATGTAAATGCCCGAAAGCAGATCTGCACCAAGCTCGGCGTCGCTTGAAATGCTCTTGACGCTTGCAAGAAGCTCTTCGAGCATTGCCGCCATAGCGTTGAAATCATAGGTGTTTGTATCGGCAAGGAACTTGGCAGCCACGCCGAGATCGGAGAGCTTTGCTTTGCCGCCTTCCGAAAGCTGGGATGCCACGATTGCGTTTGTTTCACTTTCCTTGATAATGAACTCAACGAAGGTCTTGCCCAGAACAGGCTTCACGGGGATCGCCTTCTGCTGGTTGAAATACATGATGTAGATCTGCTGAATAGCATCATTGAGATCGCCGAGGGCGGGAGTGTTGCCGGTCAGAGCAGTCGTGATCTGCGCAAGTGCGGGCAGGAACTGCTCATAAGAGTAGCTTGCCTTTACCGCAGCATACGCCACACCGTAGTTCTTGATCGTTGCGACAGCACCCGCGTCGGTGATCTGCTTCTGTTCGATGAGGAAATTCATAAGATCAAGGAAGGGGATTGTTGCCTGCTCTGCCTGACCTTTCGAGAGGAAGTAGCCCGACCAGATCTTCGCGGTGGTGAACTCATCAAAGATCACTCCTGCGGTTGAGAACATATAGCCCTGGAACTGCGCCTTTGTGAGGGGAGTTTCCATATTCTTGTTGAGCTCCTTGATACCCTCTGAAAGTGTGTTGAGATTCGCCACGATCTCCGCCTCGAACATACCCGAAAGCCCTTCCTGCCCGGAAGCCGCGATCATATAATTGAGCATAGTTTCGAAATCAACCACCTTGTTGGAGATTCCGTCATAGAAATAGAGACCGTACATCTGATTGATAGCAAAGGAACTCAGCGACATACCCGACATTGCGGCGGAGGTTGCGAGGTTATAAAACTCCTCTGCGGTGTGCTCGCCGCTCATCAGCTGATCAATAACGAGCATCATACCGATGGTCTTGGTCATCTCCTCGTCGGCAAAAGCCTTGCCGTCGGGATCCTCGGTGAGGAGAGTATACGCATACTTCACGAAATCCATGGGAGAGAGCTTCAAGACGGAGCTGTCGCCATAGAGATGGTACATCGTCAGAAGCATTTTAACGTCATTTTCGGGCAGACCCATAGTGCGGGCAGCTAACTCGACGTCGTAAAGCGCCCCGACGGTGTTACTGTAAGCGGTGTAACCCTTCAGCGCAAGCTTACCGTCTGCGGTCTTATATGTATTGAGGCGGTCGGCAAGGGCTTTTTCATTTGCCAAAGTATCCGCTCCGTTGGGGTATACCACAACGACGGTATTATTCTGTCCGAAGGTATCGGAAATCGTGCGATTCGCGTTTTTGCTGTCGGTGAAGGAATAGGTGTTTCCAAACTGCAAAGTGCCGCAAACTATGATGAGCGCAAGCGAGGCGGGAACGACCGCCTTGCACGCCTTGAAGGCAACCTTGCAGAAGATCTTGCCCTTCAGCTCAAGCACGGGCTTTTCGGTCTTGCTCATCAGCTTATCGAAGATGAGAAGAAGCACGGGAAGAAGGGTGAGCGAGGTGATCGCGGAGATCGCAATACCCTTCATAAGTACGATACCGATGTCAAATCCGATCTTGAAGCTCATAAAGAGCAGAGCAAGCAGACCCGCGATGGTGGTGAGCGCACTTGCAGACACGGGCTTGACGACTTCCTTGACAGCCTTCGCCATAGCTACATTCTTATCCTCGCCCGCTTCCCAGATCGCGCGGTAGCTGTGCAGAAGCACGATGCTGTAGTCGATTGAGAGCGCAAGCTGAAGGATCGCGGCGACTGCGTTGGTGATATAGGAGATCTCGCCGAAGATCGCATTGGTTCCCATATTGAGAAGGACCGCAACACCGGACGCTGCAAGCAGAATTACGGGTTCAAACCAGGATTTCGACGTGAGAAGCATAATTATGCAGGTCAAAATGAGAGAAATGGCAAGAATGAAGGGAATCTCGCTTTCAATCGCCTCTCTCAGCTTTGCCTTTTCAATAACGGCACCGCCGTAATTGGTCTTGCCCTCGAACTGAGTATCGAGTGCCTCGCGGATGTCCTCGACTGCCTCAGCGGCAACCTCGGAATATTCGTCACCTGCAAGGAGGACAACGAACAGCGCGCTTCCGTCCTTGTAGTAGCCCACGTCGCTTTCGTTGAAATTTACCGTCAACACGTTCGGAATATCTTTAAGAGTATTTACAACTTCCTTTGCCGTGGAAACGTCAATATCCTCGATCATAACCTGGATATTGCCGGTCATACCGAATTCTTTCTCGATAATGTCAAGAGAGATCTTCGTTTCCGTGCTGTCATCGAGATAGTTGGATATGTTGTAGTTGATCGTGACCCTGCCCATGCATACCACCGAAAGGATGGATGCGGCGAGGAACAGGGCAAGAATAATCAATTTTTTCGCTTTAGTGAAGCCTTGATTCATTTTCTTTTCACTCCATTATAAAAATCTAACGAATTATTATACTATATTTATATCAACTCAAGCTCACGTAAAAGTAAACTATTGTTGAATTAATTGCTCTTTTGCGCCGCTTGCTTTTTCCTGATCTCCTTGCCGACGATGTTGAGCATTATTACCGAAAGGACAGCCAGCAGGGCATTTGCGCCGAAGAAGTTCAGCCAGATTCCGTCAAGTCCGAGTCCCCAGAGCGCGCCGAGCATCAAAACGGGGAAAACAAGCGCGATCGACACCGACATAATTGTTGCAAGCGCGGGCTTTTCGATGGCGGAGAGAAAGCTTTGCGTCATAGCTCCGACCCAGCGGAAGATATAGGCGAGGCAGAAAAGTCTGATCGCGCGGGTCGATACCTCGAGAAGGCGGATCTCCTCGGCATCGACGAAGAGCGAGGCGATCGTGCCGGGGAAGAAAAAGAGGATCGAGGTCGAAACAAAGCCGATGACGGCGGTTCCGATAAATCCGCAGCGGACGATCTTTTTGACTCTGTCATAATTCGCCGCGCCCCAGTTGAAGCCGATGGCGGGCGAGAGCGAGTCGCTGACACCGTAAAGCAGAGGCCAGCAGAGGTCGGAGGCGTACATCAGCACGGCATAAACGGCAACCGCAGTCGTTCCGCCGCCCTCACCGAATTCGATAACGCCGAGAGTCATCAGCGAGATGTTCATAATGATCGAGGTCACTCTGCCCGCGACGTTGTTGAGGAAAACGGGTGAACCACACGCCGCGATCTGCTTGAACATTGAAAGATGAAAATGCGGTTTTGTGAATCTCAGCAGCGTTTTTCCGCGCAAAAAGGGAATCATGGCGATGACCGAGCAAACACACATCGAAAGCGAAACCGCAAGTGCCGAGCCAACGACATCCATTTTGAGTCCGAGAAGGAAGAATGTCAGAAGTCCAAGTGTCAATAGATTCGAGCCGATGTTGATCGCCATGCTCGTTTTGACGTATCCGCTGATGCGGAGGTAGTTATCCATCGCGAAAAAGATGGTTGCAAGCGGCCCCAGAAGCGCGCATGTGCGAAGGTATCTGACCGAGGTGTCGAGTAGCTCTCCATCCGCTCCCATAAGTCTTGAAAGCGGCTCGGCGGCAAAGACCATAATCGTGCCCATAATTACCGATGCGATCAGTATCATCACGACCGAGCAGGAAAAGACGTTGTTTGCCGTTTCCTTGTCGTCCTGACCGAGAGCGATCGAGATCGGCACCGACGCGCCGACGCCGATGAGGTCGGAAAGAGAAAAATTTATCATAACGAGGGGCATTGCGATATTCACCGCCGCAAAAGCGCCCTCTCCAAGCGTTTGTCCGATAAAAATGCCCTCGACGACGCTGTATACCGACATCGCGAACATACTGATCATACCCGGCATCGCAACGACGAAAAAGAGCCGCCATGGGTTCATCGAGGCATACATCTCTTCGGTCTTGGTCTTCATATCAAGTCGTGTCCTCCAAAAAAAGCTACCTATTAATTATATATCCTTTATCTATCAATGTCAAGTGCGCGGGGGATTGTTTTACAGAAAGTTTATATAAAGACTGGGATGGCTCGTTCCCATTTTTCATTATTCATCATTCATTATTCATTATTCATTTGACCCACGCAAGCTACTTAATGAATAATGAAGCCGCTTCGCTGATGAATAATGAATAATGAATAATTAATCAGCAAGTGCGAACAAAGCGTTCTTGGTGTATTGAATCATAATAAGTACGCCTGTCGTGTATGCAGTACAGACTCCGCCACCCCTCATTCGTCACGCTCACGCGTGCCACCTTCTCCCAAGATCCGGGAGAAGGCAAATAGTTAGTGCGATAATTCTGTATTTTCAGCGAACAATGTTTAGGATGTAAAATACAGTTGGTCAAATAGGAATATTATATTGAAAATACTTGCGCAACTCTATTACGATTGCAAAATAATTCAAATAAATAAAAATAAATTAAAATATTCCTCTTTGCCTAAACAAAATTATCGCAATGAACGGTATTCGCTGAAATGCGAAGGGTTGCGAACCAACTAATCAGCCTTCTCCCGGATCTTGGGAGAAGGTGGCACGCGAGAGCGTGACGAATGAGGGGTGGCGGAGTCCGTACTGCATAATCGACAAGCGCGATTATTGATGCTAAGTTATATTAATTAGTGATCATTGCACAAAAAATTCAAACTACATATTTACTTAGTGGTATTTTTATGTTATAATATAATTAACCGATAAACTTGAATTTTGATGTATTGATAATTATGGATTGGACATTTAGGAAAGCTGAAAAGAAAGATTCTAACAGAATCAATGAACTCTTCATAGAAATGTTGCAGACTATTTATAGCACCAACAGTGTAAATGGATATACAGAGGGTGCATTGGACAGATTTTTTGACGGACGCGACGAATGGATAAGTGTAGCAATTGACGAAAATAATATTATTGCCTTTTTGTCGATAGAAGTACATCACGAAGATAAAGAGTATATATATTTAGATGATTTGTCTGTAACAAAACAATATAGAAATAAAGGGATAGGAACAAAACTGCTTTGCAATGCAGAGGAATATGCAAAAGAAATTAACATCCCTACTATCTGTCTTCACGTGGAAAAATCCAATACTGCAGCATTCAAACTCTATCAGCGACTCAGATATACAATATCTGAAGACCAAGGAAACAGATACTTGATGATTAAACAAATTCCAATTTAACAAAGGAGTTCAATTGTATGAAAAAGATACTTTTTGGAATAATGTTGATTCTTATGAGCATGGCGTTCGTTTTTGCGGAGGAATTCATGTATGTACTTATCGTAGATGAGGATATTGATTCGATCGTATGTGCCATACTTCCTATGCTCGGCTTTGTTATAAGTCTTTGGGGACTTCTTGAAAAAGACAAATAACAATGGAACCGAGTCATTAAGACATATTTTACCATTATTGATAAGAAAAGTGCTAAAATTAAATTGCGCGTTCTCCTTTCACCGCTTCCGCGGTCCCAAGCTGCGGAACGCAGGTAGTTCCTCACCGGAGGAAGGCTGGATGGTAGGTGTAAACTCCTTCGGATATTCAGCAAATATTGTGTCAACTTAAACCTTAAAAAGCAACAAGGAATATTTTATTGAAAAAGTTTGCAAGAACTCTATTACGAGTGCAAATTGATTCAAATAAAATATTCCTTTTTTGTATGCACAATTATTACTATAAACAAAATCCGCTGTAAAAACGATGCGTATTGCACGCACCCTTAGCCTTCCTCCGGTGAGGAACTACCTGCGTTCCGCAGCTTGGGACCGCGGAAGCGGTGAAAGGAGAACGCGCGATTAAAAATATTACAAATTTTATCTAAAAGGACGCGTATGGAAAAGTATGTCTTAATTACTCAACCCCTATTCTATCTCACCCTCGGAAACGAATTCCGCGGGGCCGCGCATGAGGCAGGTGAAGTCGTTTTTGACGGTAATTTCAAGGTCGCCGCCGTCGAGGTGCACCTTGATCGGCTCGCCCTTGCGGCATAAGCCTTTACTTACAGCCGCAGCGGCGGAAGCACAAGCGCCGGTTCCGCAGGCAAGAGTCTCGCCGCTTCCCCTCTCCCAGACTCGCATACGGAGCTCGTTATCGCCAACGATCGAGATAAATTCGACATTTACCCTGCCCGTGAACGCCTTGTTGCATTCGATCTTCGGCCCGATGTCGCGAAGGAGAATGAGTGCCACGTCATCGGTAAATATCACCGCGTGCGGATTTCCGACGCTGACAGGAGTACATTCAAAGCCCAGATCAAGCATTAAGTCATCCGAAATCTCTGCTTTTCCCATATCGACCGTGACACCGACTTCATCTATCCAAAGGCGCTTGACACCCGAAAGAGTCTCGACGGTCAGCTCATCCTTGTCGGTATACCCTTTCTCGCGGACAAATCTCGCCACGCAACGGATGCCGTTTCCGCACATCTTCGCCTCGCTTCCGTCTGCATTGAATATTCGCATTGAGAAATCGGCAATATCCGAGCGACCGATGTATATCATCCCATCCGACCCGATGCCGCTTTGTCTGTTTGAATATTTCACCGAAAGCGGTGCAGCATTTTCGGGAACCTCGCCGAAAACGAAGAGATAATCGTTCCCGATGCCGTGCATTTTTGTAAATCTCATACTTGATCCTCACAAAGCGCGGAAAGAACCTCGCCGACGGATTCCCTGATAACGAATTCCGCGGATCGGTCATAGTCCGTCGGCGAATAATTGATGATTATGAGGTGTTTGCCCTCAAAATTACCAACAAGCGACGCGGCAGGATAAACCGTCAGCGACGAACCGCCAACGATGAGCACGTCGGCAGACGCTATCTCGTTTTCGGCATCCCTGAAGGTAAATCCGTCGAGTGCTTCTCCGTAAAGGGTGACGTCGGGGCGGACTATGCCTCCGCACGCGGGACATTTCGGCACGATTTCGTCTTTTCCGAGCGTATTGGGCTCACAAACCTTGCCGCAGCGCATACAATAGCTCCTGCTGACAGTACCGTGCAGCTCGATAACACGCCTGCTGCCCGCGGATTGATGCAAACCATCAATATTTTGCGTTATGACGGACTTGAGGATCCCCTTCTCTTCGAGCTTCGCCAAAGCATAATGCGCGCGATTCGGCTTTGCATCGGGGTATACCATATTTTTGTTATAAAAATTGTAAAACGCGAGTGGATTGATCGTCAGACAGCGGCGGCTGAGATAGTATTCGTTGTCCTCGCCCTCGGAGGTATAAAGTCCTCCGCTGCCGCGAAAATCCGGGATCCCGCTTTCGGTCGAAACGCCCGCGCCGCCAAAGAAAACAACGTGCTTCGCCGCGAGAAGTATTTCGCGGATCGACTCTATTTCCTTATTCATATTCATTCCTTTTCGATCTCCGCCTTGATCTCAAGCGCGGCATCGGATATTTTCGCGTCGCAAAGAAGCGAGGCGAAAAATGCCTTCACATCCCCGTCACCGAGGATATAATGCACCTGGCTGTTGCCGAGGGCGACGGTGAAAAGTGCTTCCTTCTCGTCGAGCGTCCAATCCTTGACCTCGGCGAGTTCCGCGATGACCTTGTGCGTCTGCGCGAAGCTGTGGCTGTCCTCGAGTGCCATGATGAGATCGCTTCTTCTCTGCTCGTCCGCGCCGATATTGCTCTCAGCGGCGGCAGTTGCGCTCTTGCAGGAGTAATGCTGCGACTCGAGCACCTCGTTTGTCGCGGTGCGGTCTATGATCGCCTTGACGAGCACGTCAAGCTCGCCGCCTTCTCTGTAATCCGCGGGCGCAAAATACTTGATGCGTTTGTCGCGCATCATCTTGTGGACCTTGGTCTTGTCCTTCGTTTCGGTATGATAAACGCCGATCGAATGTCCGCCGTTTGAGTTGACGAGCTTCATGCAGGGCACGTCGGTGTCGCTGTCGCCGATGTAGACCATATTTCTGAAAGGGACGCGAAGCTCCTCGGGCGCGAAGGAATCGTTGACGGCGGAATCGTTGACGTCAAGCACGCCCTTTTCGATCCTGAAAAGGAACTGCGTTTTGTTGGTGTAATTGATGACCTGCGCGGGCCAGACGGCAAGTCCGCGCTCGTTATAATAGAAGGATGAGGCATATATCTTTTCAAACTCGCCCGCAACGCGCGTGCCCTCGATCATCTCCTTGAGGCCCGAGGAGATTATATAATGCTCGACCTTAACGCCCTTCCCCGCGCCGTACTCGCGAATGCGGGAAAACCAATCCTCAACTCCGGGAAACAAAGTCACCTTAGAGCCGTATTCGGCAAGTGTCTTGCGGCTGAAAACGATGTTCCCCTCCGCCTCGCGCACCATTTTGAGCATATAAGCGAGGTTCTGATCCATTTCGTTCTGCTCGGCAAGCACGTTCACTTCCTTCCAGAATTCGCCGACGTCATAGCCGACCGACTGAATATATCCCTGCGCCTGCATATCGTCGGGCGAGAGCGTTTTATCAAAATCATAACAAATAGCAAGGACGGGTCTGTCCTCTTTTCTTCTTCTTTCAAAAACCTTGGTTGCCATAGGTAACCTCCAAATATTTATTCGAGTTTATTATATCATTTTTGAGGACGATTGTAAATCCCTTATTTGCACGATTATATCTTTTCAAGCTCTTTAATAAGTATAGGCACATCCTACGTGAGAAATATCTCATCATTTTCGAGCTTTTTCATATCTACACCAATCATGTGCTTGGCTATAAAATGCAAATCGATCAGAATCTTTTCTACATAGTATTCATCATTTTTTATGTTATCCATAAACCTTTATACCGTCCTTCAGAATTTCGTCAAGCAGTTCTTCGTTATTGTTTAGCTGGCGAAGATCGAGAAGATCAACTTTCTTGCGTAATTCTCTGCGCAGCCTTTCAGCAATTCCAAAGAAACGCAGACCCGTCACGTCTGTTGAGATCAGCAAGTCAACATCACTTTTCTCGGTTGCTTTTCCTTTGGCATAAGAACCAAAAAGAATACAATACTTTACCGAATACTCATCAAGTACCTTCTTGCAGGCACTTTTGATCTCATCAAGAGTCAAAATCCCATGTTCTTCATCAAGAACATTATATTTTTCAAGAGTCTCAAGCAAATATTTATATTTCAAGGTAGTTTCTTTCGACGGATCATTTTCGTAAGTTTTATACGAACGCACAGAAACACCGAGAATTACGCTTGCTTCCTCTTGCGTAAGCTTTTTTCCGATTCTCAATTCCTTCAATTCTGACATTAAATCACCTACTTTCTATCTCATTATAACATATTTGCACTTTTTTGTCAAGTATAAAGTGCAAATTTTGCACTTTTGCATTTCGATAAAAGTGCAAAATTTGCACTTTTGACATTTGCTATTGAATTGGGTTAACTGATATGATATAATTATATATGTAATATTTTTTCACGAAAGGACGCAAAAATACCACCAAAGGCATCGGAAATGCTCACACTCCTCCTCTGATGCCCGGGAGAAATCCAGAAGAAAGGATAAAAATTAAAATGACAGATAAATACAGTATTGTCCGAGGCGCGGTTGGTGACCTCAGAATAATATATAATTCTCTGATACTTACCGACGGTCTACTTTACCGCCCTCTCGGCGAGGATGAATTCAACCGTATATTCAATATGGACGGCACTCTGACGCTCAGCGCTGTGGTTAATGATGAACCGATCGGCTTTCTTTCCGCTCGTCTGCCGAACAGCGATAGCGTATCCTATCTCACATATTTCGGTGTTCTGCCCGAATACCGATCACAATCCTGCGCGGGCGCTTTGCTTGATGAAGCCGAAAGAATACTGCGCGACGATCACGGAGCAAAGCGCATAGATATAGTTTTTCACGATCCCGCGCATCTGCCCTGGATCATTCCCGGAAGCACGGACGGTCACCCCTGCGCGCCGGGTATCGCAACCGATTCCCCCGCCGCGCGACTCTTAATTCGCCGCGGATATACCGAATGGTGTGCGCAGATAGCATACTATATGCCGCTTTCGGAATATACAGTTCCCGAAGAACAGGCTGAAAAACTGACTTCACTTGCAGATAGCGGAATCAGAATAACCTATTATGATCCCGCATATCACCGCGGGCTCTACGAGCTTTTTGATGCTATCCGGAATCCCGGTTGGCGCAAAACTGTCATGGCTCATCTCGATCAGCCCATTGTTGTTGCTGTTGACGAAACTGCAAACGGTCTCGTCATCGGATACACAGGTCCGCTCTCGCAGGTGCGCGAGGGAGACGGGATACGCGGAAATTTCTGCGGAATCGGAACCCATCCCGATTACCGCGGACGCGGCATTGCGACCCTGATCTTCTGCGAGATGTGCCGTCATCATTCGCAAAACGGCGCAACCTTTATGTCGCTTTACACGGGTGAAAACAACCCCGCGCGACGTGTTTACGAGGCAGCAGGCTGTAAAGCGGCGGTAAGGTGGTCGAATCTCCGTCTTGAATTGAATTAATATGAAAAGCAGTCTCTCGGGTTGAGAGACTGCTTGATTTTATTTTACGGTATTAACAGCATCGGTGATAGATTTATCCGCCGCTTCCTTGCCGTATTTATCCACCTCGGTCTTGTTCTTTTCGCCGTGGGTCAGGCAGCCGGCGCCGCCGATGCAACCGCCGATGCACGCCATTCCCTCGATGAAGTTGCCGTCGAGGATATTCTTGTTCTTCTTGAGAAGTGCCACGCGGCAAGCCTCGATTCCGTCGCAGACGACGGGTTTGAGATCGAATTCGATATTCTGCTCCGCCATTGCCGCCGCGACAGCCTCGGAAAGACCGCCCGAGCGGGCGAAGATGCGTCCGTAATAGGATGCGTCGTCGAGTCCCGATTCCTCAAGCAGAGTGATGTCGATGTCACGGCTGTCGAAGAGAGCCTGAAGCTCCTCGAAGGTGATAACGGCGTCAACGTAGGGTTTGACCTCCTCGCGCTGGGCCTCGCCCTTCTTTGCGGTGCAAGGACCGACGAAGATCACCTTTGCATCGGGATCGCGCTCCTTGATGACCTTCGCAAGAAGCGCCATCGGCGAGGGGTTATGCGAGATGAATTCCTTCAGATTCGGGAATGCGGAATTTATGTAGGTCACGAACGCGGGGCAGCAGGAGCTTGTGAGGAATCCCTTTTCGGCAAGCTCGCGCGACTCGGCAAGCGCGACAAGATCGGCGCCGAGAGCGGCTTCGATGACCTTGTCAAATCCGAGCTTGCGCAGACCCGTGATGACCTGGCCGTTCTTCGCATAAGTGAACTGGCTGGCGATCGAGGGGGCAACCATAGCATAAACCTTACCCGAACCCTCGCGCTTGCTCTTTTTGATGATCTCGATAACGTCAACGATGAAGGACTTATCCGAGATCGCGCCAAAGGGGCACTGATAAACGCAGGCGCCGCAGCGGATGCACTTGTTGTTGTCGATAAGAGCCGCCTTCTGCTCGTTCATCGAAATAGCCTTGACCTTGCAGGCGTTCTGGCAGGGACGGGTGCGCTTTACGATAGCGGTGTAGGGGCAGACCTTCGCGCAGGCGCCGCACTCGACGCACTTTGATTTGTCGATATGCGCAACGTGATTTTCGTCGAAGGACAGCGCGCCCTTCTTGCAAACGTCCTCGCAACGGTGGGCAAGACAGCCTCGGCAAGCGTTTGTGACCTCGTATCCGCTGACGGGACACTCGTCGCAGGCGATCTCAATTACCTCGATGACGTTGGAATTCTGTCTGTCGCCGCCGATGGCAAGCTTGACGCGCTCGCCGAGGATCGCGCGCTCCTTGTATACACAGCAACGCATCGTCGGCTCGTTCCCGGGAACGATGGTCTTGGGAATGTCGATGCAGTTCTCAAGGAGTGTATCGTTCCAGGCAAGGCGAGCGACCTCGCGGAGTACCTTATATTTCAGATGCTGAACTTTTGTATCGAATTTACGCATTTTTACACCTTAAAATATGAATCTGCGGCGGCATTTTTCGGCCGCCGCAAGTTTAGTTAGTCTTTCTTCGCTGTATAATGAACGTGAAGAAGCTCGTGAGCGCGGTCCTTGATGATCTTCTTGTAAACAGAGTTTACAATGGGATTTTCCTGCGAGCGGCGAATGCTCTGCATTCTGTCTACCTCGTAAAGTCCCTTGCTTCTTGCTTCCTTTGCGTTGCCCGCATAAGGCTGACCGCCGCCGTTTACACAGCCGCCGGGACAAGCCATGATCTCGATGAAATCGAAATGCTCGCCTGCAGATGCGCGGAGGAGGACTCTCTCGGCGTTGCCAAGTCCGCTTACAACAGCGATATGAAGCTTCTTCTCACCGTAATCAAGATAGAATTCCTTGATTCCTTCCATACCGCGCTGACCTGCGTTTGCAGCCTGAAGCAGAGCCGCGCGCGACTTGCTTTCGGATACGCGGCGGAGAACCGCTTCGGTAACGCCTCCGGTCACGCCGAAGATAACGCCCGCACCGGAAATGGTGCCGAAGGGCATATCAACTGCCTCGGGCTCAAGCTCGTCGAATACGAGACCCGACTCCTTGATCATACGGATGAGCTCCTGGGTGGTGATGACCGCATCAACGTCGGGCTCGCCGTTCTTGGTGAACTCGGGGCGCGAAGCCTCGAACTTCTTTGCGGTACAGGGCATAATTGCAACGTGGAACATCTTCTGCTCTGCATCCTTGTTCTGATCCTTAACGAGAGATCCCATCATCTGCATAGGAGAACGGCAGGTGGAGATGTTCTCGAGGAATTCGGGATGCTTCTTCTCGGCATACTGGATCCAACCGGGACAGCAGGAGGTGATGAGCGGGAGCTTGCCGCCGTTTTCGAGGCGGTCGATGAACTCCGCGGTCTCCTCCATAACCGTGAGGTCGGCGGAGAGAGTGGTATCATAGATCTCGTCAAAGCCCATACGGCGGAGTGCGGCAACGATCTTGCCCATTACATTCTCGCCGTCGCGGCACTTGAGCTCCTTGCCGATCGCAACGCGGACTGCGGGCGCGATCTGCACGCTTGTTCTTACGTTCGGGTCGGAAATAGCGTCCCAAACGCACTCGATGTTATTCTTGACCACGATAGCGCCGGTGGGGCAAACTGCCGCACACTGACCGCAGCCAACGCAGGGGGATTCTGCGAGGGGCTTGCCGAAGGCGGTGGAGATGACCATCTTCGAGCCGCGGTGAGCGAAATCGATCGCGCCGACGTTCTGGATCTCGTTACAAACTCTTACGCAGTCGCCGCAGAGGATGCACTTGCCCGCGTCGCGGACGATGCAGACCGAGGAGGTATCGTCGTTCTTTGTGGACTTTGCGCGGTTGGGGAAGCGAACGCCCTCAATGTTGAAGCGCATTGCAAGCTCCTGGAGCTTACAGTTCTGGTTGTTCTCGCAAACCGTGCAATCGCGGCAATGGTTTGCAAGCAGAAGCTCGAGAATGTTCTTACGGTAACGGCGGAGACGCTCGGTGTTTGTCTTGATCTCCATTCCCGCGCGGGGGGGAGTCGAGCAAGCAGCCTCGATGCCGCCCCACTTGTTCTCGACCATACACATACGGCACGCGCCGTAGATAGAAAGATCGGAGTGATAGCAGAATGTGGGCATCTTGATGCCGATCTTCTGGCAAAGCTCAAGAATATTCTTCTCGCCGTTTATTTCAACGGGAATACCGTCTATTGTCATATACTGTTTTTCGCTCATGATTTAGCCCTCCTTAATTGCCTTGAACGGGCAAGCCGATATACAGCTGCCGCAGCGGATGCACTTCTCAAGATCGATCGAGAAGGGTTCCTTTACCTTACCGCTGATTGCCTCAACGGGACACTGTCTTGCGCACTTGGAGCATCCCTTGCAAAGCTCGGGGTCGATATAGATGCGCTTAAGCTTCTGGCAAGCGCCTGCGGGGCATCTCTTTTCGTAGATATGCGCCTCATATTCCTCGCGGAAGTTCTTGATGGTGCTGACAACGGGGTTGGGAGCAGATTTTCCGAGACCGCAAAGAGCGGTTGCGGAAATGGTCTCCGCGAGCTCGAGAAGGAGCTCGATATCGCCGTCGCGGCCCTCGCCTGCTACGATACGTTCAAGGATCTCAAGCATACGCTTGGTGCCCTCACGGCAGGGAACGCACTTACCGCAGGACTCGTTCTGAGTGAAGTTCATGAAGAAGCGTGCAACCTCGACCATGCAGGTGCTCTCGTCCATAACAACGAGACCGCCCGAGCCGACCATTGCGCCGACCTTCTTGAGGGTGTCAAAGTCAAGGGGCATATCAAGGTGTTCCTTGGTAAGGCAAGCACCCGAGGGGCCGCCGATCTGAACTGCCTTGAATTCCGCGCCGTTCTTCATACCGCCGCCGATGTCAAAAATGACCTCGCGGAGGGTAGTTCCCATAGGAACCTCGATAAGACCGGTATTCTCGATCGCACCGGTGAGCGAGAAGGTCTTACAACCCGAGCTGTTGTCGGTACCGATGGTGCGATACCAATCCGCGCCCATCTCGATGATCTTCGGGACGTTTGCATAGGTCTCAACGTTGTTGAGAACGGTGGGCTTATCGAAAAGACCGTGCTCAACCGTTCTGGGAGGCTTAACTCTCGGGAATCCGCGGTTGCCCTCGATAGAAGCGGTCAAAGCCGAGCCCTCGCCGCATACGAACGCACCCGCGCCGCGGTTGATGTGCATATGGAAATTGAAATCGGTGCCCATAATATTGTCGCCGAGAAGTCCTCTCTCCTCGAGAGTCTTGATGGCGAGCTTCAGACGGCTTACGCTCATGGGGTACTCGGCACGAACATAGATGTAGCCGTTTTCTGCTCTTACAGCATAAGCGGCGATCATCATACCCTCGATAAGCTTATAGGGGTCGCCCTCCATTACCGAACCGTCCATAAATGCGCCGGGGTCGCCCTCGTCGCCGTTACAAACAACGTAACGAACGGGCTCCTTCTGCGAAGCGACCTGCTTCCACTTTCTGCCCGCGGGGAATCCGCCTCCTCCGCGTCCGCGAAGTCCGGATTTGTCAATCTCCTCAATAACATCGTCGCGGCTCATCTCGAACATTGCCTTCTCAAGAGCCTTGAAACCGCCCGCAGCTATGTATTCGTCGAGCGATTCGCTGTCAAAGTGACCGCAGTTTTCAAGAACCATACGGGTCTGCTTTGCAATAAAGGGGATTTCATCGGGACGAACGAAAGCCTCTCCTGCCTTGTGGTAGAGCAGCTCTTCGATGATCTCGTCGCCGAGAACAGATTTTTCAAATATATTCTTGCAGTCGCTCTGCTGTACCTTGACGTACTGAACGACACGTTCGCCCTTCTGGATGCGGACGAGCGGGCCAAGCTCACAGCAGCCCTGGCAGCCTGTCTTCTTTACGCCGACAAGCTCCTCGTGCTCTTTTGCATCGTGGGGAGCGAATTCAAGTGTAACGCCGGGAGTCTCTTTGACGAGATCGGCGAAAATTTCATAGATCTTGTTGGAGCCGGTTGCGATACAACCCGTGCCCGAGCAAACGAGGATGCGGCAATCGTAGCTATTCAAAGCCTCGATGGCTTCATTGCGGGCAACGGAAAGCTCATTTTTAGTCTTGATCATCAGCCTCTACCTCTCAATTCTTCAAGAACTGCCAGAACCTTTTCGGGGGTCATGGCTGCGTAGACCTGCTCGTTGACCATCATGGTCGGTGCAAGGCCGCAAGCGCCGAGGCAGGAAACAGTTTCAACGGTGAACATAAGGTCATCGGTGGTGTGCTTTTCCTTGGAGAGTCCAAGCTCGTTCCAAAGAGCCTCGAGAACGGGTGTGGAGTGACGAACGTGGCACGCGGTGCCGTCGCAGACCTTGATGACATACTTGCCCTTCGGCTCGAAGGAGAAGTTCTCATAGAAGGTCGCAATGCTGTAGATCTTCGCCTCGCTCATTCCGAGCTTTGCGGAAAGGTGGGGAACGATCTCCTTGGGGAGATAACGGTAGTGCTCCTGAATGTCCTGCAGGATAGCGATAATAGCCTGGGGGCTATTGTTGTTGGCGGTCAGGATCTGATCCACCACTGTGAAATCAAAGGATGTTTTCATTTCCTTCTCCTTTATATAGGCGCAAAGTTTCTGCGCAAAATTTTTCGGGTGCAAATGCCCTATAAGCATTCTTCCGTGACTGAATGTAACAGCCACGGAAGAATCAAAACAGTATTACTTGGAAAGATACTCGTCGATTGCCTTAGCAGCTGTCTTACCTGCGCCCATTGCGGAGATAACGATTGCAGCACCGGTTACAACGTCGCCGCCTGCGTAAACCGCGTTGCGGGAGGAAAGACCATCCTCATTGACGATGATACCGCCGTGTGCATTGACCTCAAGACCCTCGGTGGTGGACTTGATCAGCGGGTTGGGGGAGGTACCGATGGAGATAACTACGGTGTCAACGTCGATCTCGAACTCGCTGTCCGGGATAACAACGGGGCGACGGCGTCCCTTTGCGTCGGGCTCGCCAAGCTCCATCTTGACACACTTCATGCCGGTAACAAAACCGTTCTTGGGATCGCGGGGATCTTCGGGGTTGTTGTAGCCGATGATCTCGGTGGGGTTGCAAAGGAGACGGAATTCGATTCCCTCTTCCTCAGCGTGCTCAACCTCTTCCTTACGTGCGGGAAGCTCTTCCATAGAACGACGGTAAACGATGTAAACCTTTTCAGCGCCCAGACGGAGTGCGGTTCTTGCAGCGTCCATAGCAACGTTACCGCCGCCGACAACTGCAACCTTACCGCCCTTCATGATGGGAGTTTCGGGGTTGTCAAGATATGCCTTCATCAGATTGCTTCTGGTGAGGAACTCGTTTGCAGAGTAAACGCCCTTGTAGGACTCGCCGGGAATGCCCATGAAGTTGGGGAGACCTGCGCCCGAGCCGATAAATACAGCCTCGAAGCCCATATCGAAGAGCTCGTCTACGGTAAGAGTCTTACCGATAACTACGTTTGTCTCGACCTTTACGCCGAGCTTCCCCAGGGTATCAACTTCCTTAGCTACGATAGCCTTGGGAAGACGGAACTCGGGAATACCGTAAACAAGAACGCCGCCTGCGGTGTGGAGTGCCTCAAATACGGTTACCTCATAGCCCTTCTTTGCGAGATCGCCCGCGCAAGTAAGACCGGAGGGGCCGGAACCTACAACAGCGACTCTGTGACCGTTGGACTCGGGACGAACGGGCTCTGCAGTAGCAAAAGTGTTGTGCCAGTCAGCAACGAATCTCTCAAGACGTCCGATACCTACGCTCTCGCCCTTGATGCCGCGAACGCACTTGGACTCGCACTGAGTCTCCTGGGGACATACACGGCCGCAAACTGCGGGAAGCGAGGAGGACTTGGAAATGATCTGGTAAGCGCCCTCAAAGTCGCCTTCCTTGATCTTGCCGATAAATTCGGGAATATGTATCTTAACGGGGCAGCCGTCAACGCAGGGCATGTGCTTGCAGTTAAGGCATCTCATAGCCTCGTCGATAGCGGTCTCTTCGGAATAGCCGAGAGCTACTTCTTCAAAATTATGTGCTCTTACCAAGGGATCCTGGTTGGGCATGGGGTTACGGGTGAGCGACATATTTGCCTTTGCCATTTTACTGTACCTCCTTTTTGAAGAGATTGCAGGTCTCTTCGTGAGCGTGGCGCTCGAAATCGAAATACATTCTTCCGCGGGACATAGCCTCGTCGAAGTCTACTTCGTAGCCGTTGAAATCGGGGCCGTCAACGCAAGCGAACTTGGTGACCTTCTTACCGTCAACGTTAAGGGTAAGACGGCAGCCGCCGCACATGCCTGTGCCGTCGATCATGATGGGGTTCATGGATACGGTTACGGGAGTGCCGAAGGGCTTTGCGGT
>JAZSOQ010000089.1:0-6165 GCA_045537015.1 Eubacteriales bacterium | reverse complement strand
CCCGCCGCAGCGGGTGATGAGGGGACACCAAGAAAGCTTTGTTCGCACTTGATTTTTTATTAGATCAGCAAATTCTGTTATGAGTATTGCCTGCGAAAAATTCGGTTATGTTTTCTGCCATACGCCTTACGCAGCGGTTGCGGGCTTCGTATGAACCCCAAGCCATGTGGGGTGTCAGGCAGACGTTCGGGCGGTCGAGTATGGCGGAGAAGGGATGGTCTTCGCCGAAGGGTTCTTTTGAGTAGACGTCACAGCCGAGGGCACCGATCTTGCCCGAAAGGACTGCGTCGGCAATAGCCTGCTCGTCGCAAACGGCACCGCGGGCGGTGTTTACGATGACGACACCGTCCTTCATCGATTCGATGCGCTCGCGCGAGATCATGCCGCGAGTTCCGTCATTGAGCGGCACGTGGAGCGAGATGATGTCGCATTCGCTGCAGATGCGGTCTATGTCGGCGGCTTCGTAGCGAGTTTCGGGCTTGCGGCGGCAGAGAAGCACGCGGCAGCCGAGTGCGGTTGCGATCTCGGCAACCTTCGAGCCGATCCCGCCGCCTCCCACAACGCCCCAGGTCATACCCGCGATCTCGTGATAAACGGGCTCGAGGCGGTTTGCACTTGCCGAACGCGAGTATTCGCCCGAATGGACGAAATTTCTGAATTCATCAAGGTGTGTGACGAGCGAGAGAGCCATCGCAACGGAAAGCTGCGCGACGTTATTGGTCGAATAGCCCGGCACGTTGCAGACTGCGATCCCGTTTTCACGGCAGAATTCGATGTCGATATTGTCGTATCCCGTCGCGGCAATGCAGATGAGCTTCAGATTTTTGGCGTTTGCAAGGTTTTCTGCATTCAGCCTTACCTTGTTGAGTACGGCAACCTCGGCGTCCGCGAGCCTTTCGGCAACGAGTTCGGGAGCCGTTGCTTTATGCTCCGTGACCTCGCCGAGAGCTTTTATGGGTTCAAGATCAATGTCGGCGCCAAGTGTGCCCGAGTCGAGTATAACTATTTTCATTTTAAGCCTCTTGGTTCCTTCCGCCGAAGGTTACGGTGTTTTTCACCTCAACGGTGAGCGCCTGGCCGCTGACTTTTGCTGTCAGGGTCAAGGTGTATCGGTATTTTTGGATCGCGCCGTTTTCGTAATCAATGCCTACCCGCGCCTCACACTTGAAACCGCTCGCACCAAGTGCCGAAAGCGATGCCTCGAGAGCCGAGTAATCGGGGTTGGCGATCTTTAGCGTTAAATAGTGAGTAAAGTCCTTTTTTAGCAGCTCGATATTCGAGATCTGCGCGTTCGAAAGCCCCGCGGGGTCGTAAAGGCGGGAGATATATGCGCGCGCCTCCGAGTCGGTCATTTCCTGCGTGACGGTGCTGATGTCCTTACCTTCCATCTTGAAGGTGCCGTTTTTGTAGTTTATTACTGCATCGTAAGAGCCCGAAATGCTGTTCGGGTTGACCTGCGCGTCGATTTTGAATGAATATTTTCCGTTTTCGCTCTTGAAAGTTACGGCATCGATCTCGCGGTTGTACTGTGTGGTGCCCGCAACTTCAACCCTTTGCTCGCCGTCGGTCGTGAACGAACCCGAATCAGCCGTGAACATATCGCCGAGGAGCATTCTGATTTTCTGAAGCTCTGCAAGTCCCTCGACCTCGGTGTAGGCGGAAAGATCGATCGCGGGCGCTTTTGCGGTGCCAATGTTGCTAAAATCGATCTCGGTTTTTGCCTCGGGCTCGGCGTAGTTGCCCGAAGTTTTCTCAAAAACTATCTCATATTCCCATTCGGTGGGAAGAAATTCAGCATCGGCATCGACGGTGAAGACAATGTCCTTGACCTTCCAACCGTCGAGTATGAGAACTGTCGGGTCAAAGGCGTAGTCGATCAGCGCGAGAACATTTTCCTCGGAGTAGCCCGAGAAGGAAGCCGACCAGGTGCCGTCCTCGTTTTTGATGCAGTTCTTGACAGTCGCGCTCTTGTGGATAGCTTCAAGCTCCTCGTCGCTGTAACCGATGAGAAATTCATTGTGAGCCTTGAAATCCTCGACCGAGATCGAAGACACGAGAGCATTCTTCGAGCCGTCACGGTCGGTCATTTCGTACATCTTGCCATCGCGGTAGCCGCTGACCGAATTTGTTTTTTGCACGACATCGCCCGCGGTGATAACGGATCTCAATTCCGAATGGTAGGCGGGTGAGCTTGATTTATAGTCGATATAAGTCGTGTCGGTTTCGAGCTCCGCATCGAGTGCGAGTCCGTAAAGCGAGCCCTCGATCTTCATATCCATTCCGACGCTGTAAGCATCGGCGGGGTCTGCGTTTACTATATCAAAGAAGGCATCGGCACGCTCAGCGCCTTCGAGCTTCATCAGATCAGGCTTGCCCGAGCAGGACGCAAACGGGCAGAGAAGGGCAATACAAATGATGATGGCAAATATTCTTTTTTTCATTTTTTCTGTCCTTTCTTATTCAAAAATTCTTGTGTTGGTTTGTACGATCCTTACCTTATAATTATAGTATTCCGCATTTATTGTGAGATAGTAGCGATATTCTGATATTTCTCCGTCATTAAGCGTGAGAACGATTCTGGCAGATGCGTTGATCGCATCGATCGGATATCCGCCGATATAAGAATAATATTTATCAATCGAAGGGCTTTCAATATAAAGCGTGTATTGGATAGGGTTCCTTTCATCGATTTCAAAGCTTGAGACGGGTGCGCCCGCAAGATTTCCGGGGTCGATCAACGAAAGCAGATAGGCGCGAGCCTCATATTCGTTCATCGAGGGATCGAAAACAGTCTCGGTCCCGCCGCTTGTGGCATAAAGCACGCCGTCGCGGTATTGAAGCTCGGATGTAGCATCGGGGAGTGCGGGGTTTTGATAGGTATATTCAAAGGTAATGCCGTTTTCCGCAGCCGCAAATTCTATATGAGAATCGGTTTCCGTGCGAACGGTGCTCGCCTGGCTTCTGGTTATTGTGAGAACGTCGTTCATTGACAGCGCATAGGAGGCTGATAAGAGCTTTTCGTTGATCTTGTCCTGAAGCTCGCTGAGAAAGCGGAGGTCGGAAACTTCTTTGAATTTATAAAAATTGATCTTCGGCAGGTCGTTTTTGTCGGCTTCAAGCAGGGTGACGGTTGTCTGTGCCGACGCATTTTTATTAAAAAGGAGGGTAAACTGCATTTCTTTCAGCTCGAGCTTTTTGGTAGCCTCGATTGCAACTATCAGCCCGTTGACCGACGTGTCCTGAAAGCTGAAAACAGCGGGATCAAAATAAGCAGCGGCGAGAAGGTTGAGCTCCTCTTCGGGAAAATCGGAGAATCCGACAAACCACGAGCCATCCCTGTTCGCGTTGCAAGTTTGAGTCGCGGCACTTTTGAGCGCTGCGGTTATTTTTTCGTCCATAGCGGCATCTTTGGTCAGATGCGCAAAATAATCCTCCGCAGTGATATTTGAATACATCGAGGACGTGGGGGAGTTTTGAACGTACATTTTGCCGTCGCGAAAGCCCGAGCGGACGCGGACTGTTGTTGTGTATGGCTCGGACTTAATGTAAGCGGTCGTTTCGGCGGTGGTTTCAAGATGCACCGTCGGCATTTCGGTGTTCATATCGAAAAAGTAGGAATCATAAGTGAGATTCACCTGTGCCTGCAAGCCGTCAAGAGTACCGGAAAGCTTTGTTTCGCGGCGCAAAAGGTACGAGGCGCGGTTTACATTATTGACAGCATCAAAAATTGCCGCAGCTCGGTCTTTTTCGTCAAGCTTCATTATCGCCGAGCGATAAGAGCAGGAAGGGAAAGTGGGGAGGATCAGAAAGAAAACAAGGCAGAGAATTGTCAAACGTTTTTTCACGGTCGCACTCCTTTCACTTATTCAGTATAATTATATCATACTTATATTGTCAAGTCAACCGAAAAAGGTTCATTTTTGCTCAATAAAATATATATATATTTGTTCGAAAGTACTTGAAAATATCTGCGTTTTATTGTATAATATTATTATCAATCGGAAAAATTCCGAAAATTTATGTGAGGTAAAAAATGAAAAAGACACTTGCAATTATTCTTGCTCTTATGATGTCGATTTCTCTGCTCGGATCGTTCTCCGTTTCCGCGGCTGAGGTTTACGACGGCACAAGCGTATCGGCTTCTCTCGCAGGCGCGGGAACCGAGGCTGATCCCTACCTTATTGCAAACGGCGCGGATCTGGCGTACTTTGCGGCAAACGCAGTAGCGGGCGCTTCCTATAAGCTCACCGCAGATATTGTCTGGGCAACTGCTCCCTCGGCTAACAACTGGACTCCCGTTCCCGCTTTCAGCGGAACATTCGACGGCAACGGCTACTCGATCTCGGGCATCTACTGCGTAGGCGACGAAAAGGTCGCTCTCTTCGCTACTACCGAGGCTACCGCCGTTATCAAGAACCTTACCATCAAGGATTCTTACTTTGAGGGTAACTCCTCGGTTGCCGGCATCGTCGCCTTCGTAACTCCCGGCACTCCCGATGCTCCCGCTTACCTTACCGTTGAAAACTGCGTAAACTACGCAGATATCGTCGTTAATAAGAAGGACGGCAACTCCGGCGGTCTTATCGGCGAGATCATCGCAACATCCGGTAAGGGCACTCAGATCGTAACGAGCGTTTCCAAGTGCGTAAACTACGGCTCCGTAACCAGCAAGACCGGTAACGGCTATATCGGCGGCGTTATCGGACGCCTTTGCGGTCAGTCCACCGTTTCCGAGTGCGCTAACTTCGGTACTATCACCGGTTCCTCCGCTATCGTCGGCGGTGTTATCGGACAGGTAAGCGCAAACGGCGCATCCGATCCCGCATACACTATCACCATTTCCGACTGTCTCAACGCAGGCGCTGTCAACGGAACTCACGTTTCGGGCGGTGTTCTTGCAAGAGCATACGAGCTTACCACCATCAAGAACTGCGTAAACCTCGGTCAGCTTACCGTTACCAAGGATGACAGCAACAAGGACCGCTTCGGAGCGATCGACAGCCATACCGTTTCCACTCTTGAAAATAACTACTATCTCGCAGGAAGCGCAGTAAACTCCTCCGTAGCGGACGTCGTACCGCTCGGCAACCGCGCAGGCGCGACTGAAAAAAATGCAGATGAGATCGCAGGTCTCGTAAGCGTTCTCGGCGAGGCTTGGGGCGTTGTTGACGGCTCTCTCACCCTCAACTTTATTGCAAATGCAGGTAAGGTCGAGTCTGCAGAGCCCGAAGTAACCGAGCCTGCTCCCGAGACCACCGAGCCTACCGTAGGTCCCACCACAGGTGACTCTGCATTCATCTTCGTTCTCCTTGCAACTATCTCCGTCCTCGGAATTGCAGTTGTATCCAAGAGAAAAGAAAACTGAATATAAAAAGAAAAACCCGCGCTTCAGCGCGGGTTTTTCTGCGATTGGTTCGATTATTCAACGATGAGGTACATTACAAGAACGATGATAGCGAAAGCTCCTGCAATGATGGGTGTAAGCTTGTTGAGAAGCTTGTCAAGGCGAGAGTTTCTGTCCTTGCCGAGGAAGGACTCAGCTGCGCCTGCGATAACGCCTATTCCCTGATCCTTAGAGGACTGAAGAAGAACAGCCGCTACAAGGAAAACAGCGAACACGATGAGAATGATACCAAAGGTGATCTCAAGACCTGTCATTGATGCAAACCTCCTTACAGAATTATATTTGCCTATCGGATAAAAAGCAAAAAATGGCGGAGAGAAAGGGATTCGAACCCTTGTGGGCGCAAGCCCAAACGGTTTTCAAGACCGCCTCGTTATGACCACTTCGATATCTCTCCGTGCGGGAGAATCCGATACGCAAAAATGCATATTATATAATATCATACATTTTGGTATTTGTCAAGACTTATTTGTTAAATTATTTCGTTATAACTGAAAAATGGGATGTTTTTTGGTTGACAAAGAATAAAGACTGTGTTATAATATGTAGGCAACTCTGCCGGACGGCCGCGCGGTATGGCGCCGAAAGGTATTACCGTGAGGAAAGTCCGGGCTTCGCAGGGCAGGATAGCTGATAACGTCAGCCGCAGGTGACTGCCGGGAAAGTGCAACAGAAATAAACCGCCCGCGCAAGCGGGTAAGGATGGAAAGGCGAGGTAAGAGCTCACCAGTTCCTATGGTAACATAGGTCCGCTGTAAACC
>JAZSOQ010000142.1:0-22979 GCA_045537015.1 Eubacteriales bacterium | reverse complement strand
TGGCCGGGGGTGTCGATGAGGTTAAAAATGTAATCCTCACCGCTATCTGCCTTATAGTCAAGCCTTACCGCGCGCGCCTTGATAGTAATTCCGCGTTCGCGCTCGAGGTCCATATTATCAAGGACCTGCTCCTCCATATCGCGCTTGGCGACCGCGCCCGTTTCCTCAAGCAGACGGTCCGCAAGAGTAGACTTTCCGTGGTCGATATGCGCTATTATCGAAAAGTTTCTGATCTTTTTGCTGTTTGCCATTTTATACTCTCATTATGAAAATTTAATTACATATAGTCAGTATATATTATACCTTAATTGGAGGAAGAAAACAAGAGGATTTTGAAAAAATTTATCAATAATTAAAGAAAAAAGTTAGAAGGAGGGGCTGGCTCACTTGCTCACAAGAAGGAAGATTAAATTTATACTGTATCAATTATTAAGTGCAGCAACCTAAACGGAAATGGCTCAGCTTGTATCCGTTTATCCAACCATCTATACAAAAACACTTGCTTATCAGATGCGATATGCAAGTGTTTTTTGTTTAATTGTTACAAATAATCTGTCTCGAAAAACTATTTGAGCCTGTCCCTTTTGATCTTTATTTAATTATCTCATACTCTCCCGAAGCGAAATCACCGACTATCTTTGTGCCGTTTTCGTAGGTAGCGATCTCGATGCCGCCACGGGCGGTATATTCCGACATATAAACCTTTTGCAGATCTGCGAGAGCTTCATATTCGCGCTGTGCCTCGGCGATGCGGTCGCAGGCGAAGGCAATATCCTCGTCTGTATCGGTGAGGAAATCTATCTCTCCCATCCAGTTTTTCGCACCGGTGCGGAATTTTGAGTGGAAATAGAAGGAAGGTCTGCCGCCGCGAAGGATGAAGGTCAATTTATCCTCGGGGCTCTTGATCGGATAGTTGACGGTGGGGCTTGTCGGGTTATAAAGCAGAATGCCGTGGTAGGTCAGCTCGAAAAAGGGCAGGTGAGCATCGGCAAGTGGATATTCCTTGCGGCCGAATCCGTCGCCGAAGGAAACATAAAGTCCGTAATCGAGGTTACCGAGCGCAAAATCGAAGCAGCCCTCGGATGAAAAACCGCCGAACATACCCATCTGTGTGTTCATAATGGTATTTACGTACTTGATTCCATCCGCCGTCGTGCAGGGGTGAGCAGACGAATGGCAGGTATCGGGCTCAACGATCGAAATAACGTCATTGAAATGCAAACCGTTCTCGCCGTATTTTACAAGTTCGGGAACTGTATTCAGCGAGGTATACATCTGTCTTTCGGGGCAAACGTGGTAAGCGTAGCCTCCTCCGTAATCGCCGATCTGCAGATACTCGCCCGCCTCGTCCATTGCAATATCGTCCCACGAGAAGCAATTCGCAAGCTCATAAGCGTCGATGAGATTGGTATGAGTCGAGATTCGGTATCCGAGACTCTTGACGTGTGCAAAAGTCTTCTTCATCTCCTCCTCACCGCCAAGGGCAGGCTCAACGGGGAAAAGCTGCGGGAACGCGCCGTCGTGTCCGCCGAGATTCCAACCGACAAGCTGAAGCTCGCATTCCTTGACGCCGCGAGCATAAAGCGCATCGGCAATATCGCGCACACGGGCAAAATCGCAGGCAACGTGAACGGGCGGCTGATTATCGGGTGTCTGGTGCTTGATGGGTGACGGACTCTGCTTCCAAGCCATTCGGATCCTGATGAGGGGTGAGCGGCTCGCGTAATCGACAACCGCCCTCTCACGACATTTTTCGGCAAGAGGCTTGATCTCACCGCGCTCAAGTCGAAGCCCACGCTCTGCTCTTGCAATATCGCCGAGTGTCGCATTTTCGGGCAGAGGAAGGATCTCTATTCTTATATCATCATAGGGCAGATCTTTCTTACCGCCGAATTCGGTTGAAAGATACGCGCTGTACGAACCGTTTTTCAGCTCCGCATTGATAGCGAACTTATAGTTTCTCTCAAATCGAACAAGCGCGCGATAATCCTTTTTCACTATCGCGTAAAGAGCCATTACGGGCTTTGTATAAGTAAGAAGAGCATCCTCGCGCTCTTTGAAATCCACCCTGATCTCACCGCGCATCGATATGTTTCTCGGAAGAAGATAAAATCCCTCCTCCCCCGCCGTCGCCGCGGAAATTTCGGGCAAAAGACGCAGACTCTTTGCACCCTTGAACTCGGAAAGAGGCAGGGTCAGCTTAACTATACCATCCTTTTCTTCGGACAAAAATTCGATTTTTCTGTTATTTTCATCGTAGGCAAAATATTTATTCATTATGCATATACCTCCGCGTTTTTTGTCATTATACCATATTTTTTATGCAAGGTCAAGAGAAATATATAAAGTGGACAGTGGTTAGTGGACAGTGGACAGAAAGATGCGGATTTAATTCGGATTTTTGCCATCTATTGTGCTGTTAATTAATTCAATAAAAAAACTCGGATATTGAAGAAAACTTCAAATATCCGAGTTTTTAGTTTATTTTAGTTTTGTATTAAACAATGTTTTGGGGTACTGAACAAAATTATTTACCCGCATCTTTCTGTCCACTGTCCACTGTCCACTGTCCACTGTTCACTATATTGCGAAGCAATGATCACTCGCAAAGAGAGAGATGAATATCGTAAAGACGCTTGATCTCCGATGCGCGGAAGTCACAGATCTCTTCCATAGTGCCGATCTGCTCGGGGGTAAAGCCCTCAAGCGCGCCCTCCTTGAGCTTCTTCTTATACATCTTGTCAACGGTAAGCGCAAACTTGATGTCGAAGGACACGATGCGTCCGTCAACCTCGGCTACGATGCAGTCGCTCTTGCCGTCAAGAAGAAGGTCAACGGCATAGCTGCCCATCTCGGTAGCTGTGAGTCTGTCGCGCAGAGTAGGCGAACCGCCGCGAACGACGTGCGCAAGTCTCGCAAACTTGGTCTCGATGCCGGTCTTATCCTGAATGATCTTCTTGAGATCCTCGCCGTAGGGCTTGCCTTCCTTGTTGAATACGCCCTCGGAAACAACAACGAGCATACTTCTCTTGCCCGCAGCCTTCGCCTTGATCATACGCTCGATAGCTGCATCCTCGTCGAAGGGAACCTCGGGAATAGCGATTGCAACCGCGCCCGATGCGATACCCGCCTTGAGCGCGATCTCGCCGCAGTCACGGCCCATAACTTCAACAACATTGCAGCGTGCGTGCGACTGGCAGGTGTCGCGGAGCTTGTCGATAGCTTCCATAGCTGTATTCATAGCGGTGTCAAATCCGACTGTGTAGTCGGTCGCAGTAATATCGTTATCAATAGAACCGGTAACGCCGATGGTGGGAATTCCGCGAAGGGAAAGATCTGTCGCGCCGCGGAAGGTTCCGTCGCCGCCGATGGCAACGATGGCGTCGATGTTATTCTTCTTGCAGTTAGCAATCGCAGCCTGCATACCCTCTTCGGTCTTGAATTCGTCGCAACGGTCGGTAAGCAGAATAGTGCCGCCGAGATTTTCGATATTCGATACGGCGCGGGCATCAAGATCTATCATTTCGTTCTTGATAAGTCCGCTGTAACCGCCAAGGATACCCTTGACCTTAAGTCCGTTTGCAAGGGCACGGCGGGTGATTGCGCGAATGGCGCAGTTCATGCCGGGCGCATCTCCGCCCGATGTGAGAACTCCGATGGTGTTGAATCTTTTCATTGTTTTCTCGCTTCCTGTCGATAAAAATCGACTTTATAATTATTAACCCTTATATTGTAATATATTATTCCACGAAAATCAAGAGGTATTTTGTGATTTTTGTAAAAATCAGTCGTTTTTTCAAGAATTTAATGCCAATGACATGGCATTTGTCGCCGCGCAGATGCGGATAAACTCGCGCGAGCGCTTCGGCGAGAGGGTCAGAAGCTTGACTTTTTCGCCCTCCGCGGTCGAAACGGCAATATAAACCGTGCCGACGGGCTTTTCTGGCGTTCCGCCTCCGGGGCCCGCGATGCCCGTCGTTGCTATGCCGACGTCCGCACCGAGTGCAATCCTTACACCGCGAGCCATTTCTCGCGCGGTCTGCTCCGAGACCGCGCCGTATTTTTCAAGAGTTTCGTGCGAAACTCCAACAAGTTTTTCCTTTGCCTCGTTCGCATAAGTCACACAACCGCCGAGGAAAACGTCCGAGCAGCCAGAAATATCGGTGATGCGCTTTGCAATCAGCCCGCCCGTGCAGGACTCGGCGCAAGCAAGCGTCAACCCTCTTTCGCGCAGATGATGCACGAGCGCGTTTTCCATACTGTCAACGTCAATGCCGTAAATGAACTCTCCGACCTCGGTCTTTCTGATCTCCTCGATCAGTGAGTCGCACATTTCGGATGCCGTTTTTGCATCCTTCGCTCTCGCGCTGACTCGTACCCTGCACTCACCGTTGCCCGCGTAAGGTGCGACTGTGGGATTGGTCAGCTCTTGCATCATATAGCGAAGCCGATCCTCAACCGCAGATTCACCCATACCGAGAATATAAATATTCTTGGAAACTATAACCGAATCCGAGCGCTCGAAAAGATAGGGCTCCACCCTCTCGCGCCACATCGGCTCAAGCTCGATGGGCGGGCCGGGGAGCAGGATAGCGGTTTTGTCATCGCGTTCGATGACGAATCCCGGCGCCGTGCCCCAATCGTTCTGAAGCACACGCGCACCGCGCGGTGCCATCGCCTGCTTTTCGTTGTTTTTTGTCATAGTTCTTCCGGTGGAGGAAAAATATGACTTCATTCTCTCGAGCGCCTCTTCATTGAGTTCAAGCTCAAGCCCGAGGTATTCTGCAACCATTTCCTTGGTTATATCGTCGCAAGTGGGGCCGAGGCCGCCCGTCAGTATCAGGCAATCCGAGCGCGAGAAAGACTCGGCGATCGCCTGCCGCATCCGTTCGGGGTTATCACCCACAACAGCTTGCCGATAGACGGGGATGCCGAGAGCGGCGAGCCTTCGCGAAATATACGAGGCATTGGTGTTGATTATGTCGCCGAGCAAAAGCTCCGTGCCGACACATAAAATCTCTGCGCTTCTGACATCTTTCATTGCCGAGTCTTCCTTTGCTATTTAGTTATTTTATTTGTTGAGAATAGTAACATCCATGTGAGGATATGCGCAAGATACGCCCTCTGCCTCGAGTGCCTTGCGGATCTCGGTGGTAAGGTCGAACTTAACGCCCCAGTAGTTGCCTGCCTCTGCCCAAACGCGGACGGTAACGACTACTGCGGAATCGCCGAGATTGGTAACGCGAGCGAATACGTCCTTGTCGGTCTTTACGTCAGCGTGAGCAGCCGCAACGCGCTTTGCGATCTCGCAAGCCTTTTCGGAGTCGGATTCGTAAGTAATGCCGAAGTCGATATCGACACGGCGAAGATCCTCGCGGGAGTAGTTGATGACGGTGTTGTTCATCATTGTGCCGTTGGGGATCGTCACGTGCTTATTATCGGGAGTAATAAGAAGAGTGTAGAAAATACCGATCTCCTGAACAGTGCCCGAAGCTCCTGCAGCCTCGATGAACTCACCAACGCTGAAGGGACGGAAAAGGAGAAGCATAATGCCGCCTGCGAGGTTCGAGAGAGAGCCCTGCATAGCAAGACCGATAGCAACACCGCAGGATGCGATAGCCGCAATAACGCTCGCCATCGGCACGCCGAGGATCGCTACGATGCAGACGATAAGGATGACCCAAAGTCCAATATTAACAAAGGAGTTAAGGAAGGACTTAACGGTGGTATCCATCTTCGCGAATTTCTTGCCGTTGGGGAAGATCTTAAGAATACCCTTGATGATAAGCGAGCCGACGATCCATACAAGGATAGCGGCGAGGAGCTTCAGTCCGACGTTTTGAGCAACGCCGATGAGCCAGTTGAGAAAATTTTCCATAATAAAATTCCTTTCAGAATAAATTGATAAATATATTATATCACAACAAAAGTAAAATGTAAAGTAAATCGGCAAAAAAGATGTCGCAAAGAGTTGATTTTTCAAGACTTTCGATGTATAATATCTCCGAGGTGAAATAATGGAACTTTCATATAAAAACTGCAATATCTGCCCGCGCGGGTGCGGAGTTGACAGAGAAAGCACTGTCGGCATCTGCCGTTCGGGCGCACAAGTGAAAATATCGCGCGTATCCCGGCATATGTACGAAGAGCCCGCGATCTGCGGCGCAGGCGGTGCAGGCACCGTCTTTTTCTCGGGCTGCAATCTCGGATGCGTTTTCTGTCAGAATTCCGTCATCAGCCAACGAAGCGTTGGCAAGGAATTTGATGAAAAAGAGCTTGCAGAGCTCTTTTTGACCGTTGCCGCAAGCGGAGTTTCCTCGCTCGATCTCGTCACCCCCACGCATTTCACACCGAGCATCGCCGCGGCTCTTGCGAAAGTCAAGTATAAACTCGGTATCCCCGTTGTATGGAATTCGGGAGGCTACGAAAGCCGCGAAAGTCTATCTCTTTTGCGCGGCCTTGTCGACGTCTATCTTCCCGACTTCAAATATTATTCTACCGAAATATCCGCAAAATACTCGCACGCCGCCGACTACCGCGAACGCGCCGAGGAAGCACTCTCCTTTATGTATGATATGCTCGGAGCGGCAGAGTTTGACTCAAATGGTATGATGAAAAAGGGCATCATCGTGCGCCATCTTGTGCTTCCCGGTCAAAGAAAGGATTCCGTCGCTTGCCTGCGTCGGCTTGCGGAAATTCTGCCGGTATCGGACATCCGCCTGAGCCTTATGAGCCAATACACGCCCGATTTTTACCGCGGTGACGACAAAAATCTTCTCCGCAGACTCACAACCTTCGAATACGAAAGCGTCCGCGCGGAGGCTCTGCGGCTCGGCTTCGAGGGATATATGCAAGCGCCATCCTCGGCATCCGCCGAATATACGCCCGAATTTTCCGACACCTTTTCTATCGATTTGTCTTGACAAATCATAAATAATATATTATAATTACAGAAGTATTAATTTTTCCGAAAAACGGAGGTAAAATTCATGTCACAAAGCAGAGTTATCGTCTTCTCTTGCGACGCTATGGTATACGAGGATATCAAATATCTTCTCGAAACCAGCCCTCGCTTCGCAGAGCTTTTCAAGAAGGGCTCGATGGTCAAGCGCACCCGCACCATCTACCCCTCGGTAACCTACCCCTGCCACACCTCGATGTCCACGGGCTGCTACCCTAACAAGCACGGTGTAACCAACAACAACATCTTTATGCCCGGCGTGACCAAGAACGTCCCCTGGACCTGGTTTGCCGACAACATCAAGTGCCCCGACATCTTCACCGCGGCTAAAAAGGCAGGACTCACCACAGCTTGCGTTTTCTGGCCCGTAACAGCAGGTCACGAATACATAGACTATAACTTCCCCGAGTACTGGCCTCAGTCGCCCGAGGACACAAAGGAAGAGTGTTATCTCCGCGCGGGCACCACTCCCGAGCTCTACCGTGAGTGCATCGCGCCCTACATCGACAAGGTTAAGATCAGAACGCACCCCGACACCGACGAGCTTCTCGTCCGCGTCACCTGCGATATGATCGAAAAATACAAGCCCCATCTCCTTCTTCTCCACACCGGCGACGTTGACAGCTACCGCCACGGCACGGGCCTCTTCACCGAAAAGGTCACCAGCGGAGTTATCGACACCGAGCGCTGGTTCTTCGAGATCATTGAGGCAACAAAGAAGGCGGGCACATTTGAGGAGACCAACTTCTTCCTCATCTCCGACCACGGTCAGCTCGAGATCGTCCGCAACGTCAAGCCGAACGTCGTTTTCGCGGACAACGGACTCATCGAAATGAACGAGGACGGAAGCCTCAAGTCCTGGAAGGCATACTGCCACTCGACAGGTCTTTCCGCACAGATCAGACTTGCCGACCCCACTGACAAGGGAACCTGGCAGAAGACTTACGACCTGCTCAAATGGATGCGCGACGAGGGCATCTACGGCATCAGCGAGGTCTATACCACCGAGGAGATCAACGAAAAGGAACACCTTTCGGGCGAATTCTCCTTCGTTATCGAGTCGGACGGCTACACCTCTTTCGCAGAGGACTGGAAGCGCCCGATGGTCAAGCAGCTTGACCTTTCCGACTACCGTTACGGCAAGGCAACCCACGGTCATAACCCCGACAAGGGTCCTCAGCCCATCTTCTTCGGCTTCGGCAAGGACATCAAGGAAGGCGTTCTCATCGAGCGCAGACCCACGGTAGACGAAGCTCCCACCTATGCAAAAATTCTCGGCGTAGAAATGCCCGGGGTCGATGGAACGCCCATCGACGAAATGCTGTCAATTTAAGAATTGACAGCATTTCGGTGAAATATTTCGCCGGTGGCGAAATGTAAAATCTTGCTTCGCAAGATGAAATCCGCACTTCGTGCGGGTGAAATCTTTCGCTTGCAGCGAAAGGTTAAGGTAGAAATTTGCTGAAGCAAATTTCATTATAAATAATAAATAATTTACAGGAGAATAATATTATGCTTAAAGTTGGCGTACAGACGGGCGGTTGGTATAACCACGATAAAGCCCTTGAATCTTTTGAATACATCAAGTCCTGCGGTTTTGAAGCAGTTGACTACAATATCGACATCTATCTTCGTCCCGATCCTATGGCGAAGGACGGTGTGATCACCCCCACTCTCTTTGACAAGCCGATCGAGGAACTTCTTGAATGGGTCAAGCCCCTCAAGGATGCAAGCGAAGCAACCGGAGTCGAAATTTCTCAGATGCACGCTCCCTTCCCGTGCTGGTATCCCGAAAAGGACGAGCTCAACGCACACCTCATTATGGCATTCGACAAGTGCTTTGCAGTAGCAGAATACATTAACTGCGCCGCAGTCGTTGTTCACCCCACCATTCTTTCCGAAAGAGACGAGGAGTGGGAAGCAAACCTCAATTTCTACCGCGGACTTATCCCCTATATCAAGAAATATAAGGGCGTAAAGATCTGCCTTGAAAACATCTTCGGACGTCACGGCTCTCGCTTTGTCGAGGGCAGACTTTCCAATCCCTATGATGCTGCAAAGATGATCGACGTTCTCAATGAGGAAGCAGGCGGCGACTACTTCGGCTTCTGCCTTGACGTCGGACACGCTAACCTCTGCCACCTTGACATCAAGAACTACCTCAAGATCATGGGCAAGCGTATGACCATATTCCACATCCACGACAATAACGCCATGGATGACCTCCATATGATCCCCTATTCCTACCTTACCAACGGCAAGACCCACGTTTGCGACTGGAACCGCTTCGTTGAGGGCATCAAGGAGATCGGCTTCGAGGGCACTCTCGCATTCGAGACCTTCCGCATCTTCACGGCTTACCCCCAGCCCGCACATACCTCCGCGCTCAAGCTTATTGCTGACATCGGACACTACTGGGTTGATCTTATTGAGAAAGAATAAATACCAAAACGCGGCTGTCTCTCCGGAGATAGCCGCGTTTTGTAGTGAAAAGTGGAAAGTTTCGGAAACTTTTTTCGCTGACGCTCAAAAAGTATTTTATTAAAAAGAAAATTTCCGAGCCACAGGCGAGGAAATTCACCTTAACTTTACACTTTACACTTATCACTTTACACTTTGCAAAAACAAACCTCCACCGTGCGGCGGAGGTTTATTTTTGCAATAAGAGTTGTAATTAAGAGAGTACGCTCTGAGTGCAGAGAGCGACTATGTAGGTCATAAGACCTGCTGCAGTGGGCGAAGATACCCATGCAATAGCGATACGCTTGAAGACGCCGAAGTTTACGTTCTTCGGTCCCTTGACAAGACCTGCGCCGACAACTGCGCCGACGACTGCCTGAGAAGTCGAAACGGGAATACCCATAAGCTCCTTCATAAGGGTGATGGCAAGCGCACTCGAGAGGATAACGAGGAAGCCGTCGATCTGGCTGATGTTCGCGATCGAACCGCCAACGGTCATCATAACCTTCTTCGAGTAGGTCAGAACGCCGACAGCGATAGCAACACCGCCCAGTATTGCGGTAAGGCGCGCGTTGGTGAGAATATTCGCACCGACTCCGAAGCTGTCGTAGTAGAAAGCGGTAACGGATGCTGAGGAGTTGATACCGATGGTGTAAGCAGAGTACGCACCCGCAACGATATAACCGATCTTGATGACCTTATCGTAACCCTTGAGCGACTCGACCTTTGCCTCGAAGAACTTCTTGAAGACAAATACGATAACGAAAGCGATAACAGCCGCGCCAAGGGGGTTGATAAGCCATGTGCTCATAAACTTACCGATCTCCTTGAGGTTGGTGCTGAGAACATCGGGATTCTTATAATCGGCGTGGAAGAGACCCCAACCGATGATAGCGCCCGTGACCGCCTGGTTCGCCGAAACGGGGAACTTGAGGTAGCTCATTACGAATACTGTCAAAGCCGCGCAGATAAAGATGATGGCAGCCTTGATAGCGGACTTAAGGCGGAGAGTCTTGAGGGCAGCTTCATCGATATTGTCCTTCGACTTTATGATGTAGTTATCATTCTCGTCGAGAACATAGTTGCCGCTTGCGTCCTTCTCGAACTCAACGCCGACATTTTCCATATCATTTACGTCTGCGGAAACCTCGTTGTTTGTCGAAATACTGGAAAGCTTATCGATATCATCCGCGCCCTGAAGGATGGAGCCGAGGATGACCATAACGGCGATAATAATAATTGCGGTTCTGTATTTTACAACTCTTGTTGCCACTGCCGTACCGAAAGCGTTGGCAGCGTCATTCGTTCCGAGCGACCAGCCCATAAAAAGGCCGGCAAAAAGCAACAAATATATCATTTTTCTTTACTTTAACCCCTCACTCAGACAATTCTGTTGATCAGCATGATCTGAATCTGGTCAGCAACGTTCTCGATGATATCGGAAATGTCGCAGAGGATGTCGAGGAAGTTGACAGCCTGAAGCTTCTGGGAAAGAGCAAGCTCATCCATATCGAAGATCAGCTGATACACATTCTCCTCAACTGCGTCAACCTGCGATTCGAGACCGCGGATGTCATCAAGGATAGCGTGATTCTTGACAAGGGTATTGAACTTGCCGAAGAGCTGGCTTACAGCGCTCTTGAGAAGCTCGAACTGCTTTTTGGTGATCTCAACGATCTCAAGAATGGGAGCGTTGCAGTCTGCGGGGAAGAAGAATCTCTGGTAAACCATAAGCTTTGCAACGTCCTCGCACTTGTTGGCGATCTTGTCACAGCTGGTTGCGATAGAGATAAGGTCGGAACGGGTGGAGGGAAGGAAGGGACCGTCAAGTCCTTCGATCATGGTGCGGAGAGATACGTCAGCGATGTGCTCCTTCTCGCGAACGGTCTTGCAGAGCGCGCGAAGAGGCTCAATGGTTGCGCCTTCAGCGGTTGCGGCAGCAATGAAGCCCTCGAGAGCTACAAGAGTGTTTTCGACATCGGTGAGCTGATCCATGATCAAGCCGTGGATGTCATTGTTTTTGTTTTTGTTAAGCATTTTATGCTCCTCCTTTTGATGTGTGTCCCCGCGGGACCCCCACGGAAACATACGGTTTCGTCATCGGTGAACGCCGATGCATGGTGAAAATATTTCTCCACTATTATTGTATAACAAATTTGTCACTTTGTCAACACATAATGCAAAAATTCAAGGATAATTTACCCATTTTTTTGATACAGGCAACCTTGAGTTGCACCCGATGAATACATCAGCTTGTCGATGTCATTCAAAATCGCTATCTTTCGGCGGCTGTATTCGGGAGCAAGAAGATCCTCGGCAATTCCGTCACCGGTAAGACGACAGATGACCGTCTCGGGCGGCAGAAGCTTCAAAGCCTCAACTACAAGCGAAATATACCTGTCTCTTTCGAGCGGAATATATTCGCCGCGCAAATATTCATCGGCAAGCGGAGTGTCCTTTATGACGTGCAAAAGATGTATCTTGACCTGCTCGGGCGCAAGCTCGGCTACCTTTGTGACCGTATTCATCATATCCTCATCGCTCTCATCGGGCAATCCGAAGATAATATGAATACAAACCTCCGCCTTTGGAACCAGATGGCGCAGGCGGTAGTACCCATCCTCAAAATCCGCCATCGTGTGACCTCGGCATATACGCCGGGCGGTTGAATCCGACGAGCTTTGAAGCCCGAGCTCGACCGTCAGCGGTATTCTTTCCGAAACCTCGCGAAGCAGCTCGCAAACGTCCTCGCCAAGGCAATCGGCACGCGTGGCAATGCTGATGCCGCAGAGTCCCGGAAAGGTCAGTATCTCCTCATAAATGCCCCGAAGGACGTTCACGGGCGCGTATGTGTTCGTGTGCGCCTGGAGGTAAGCTATGCACTTCTCCGTCGACCACTTTGACGAGAGCTTTGCTCTCCCCTCGTCATATTGCTCGCGCAGTGAAAGCCCCATCGGCACACTGTCGCCGCTTCCTCGTCCCGAGCAGTAAATGCACCCCGCCCCCGCGTCAATATTCGGGCAAGAAAGCCCCGCATCAAGCGGAATCTTCGCCACCCGACCGCCGAATTTCTTACGCATATAGTATTCGTACGTCTGATACCGCTTATTCGAATCGCTGTAAGGATATGGATTTGAATTTCTTTGTGTTTTTTTCATCTTGACCATCTTTACTGAATAACATATTATACAAATATTATATCATTATTTCGGCTTTTAGTCAATATTAAAGCCCGACGAATCACACCGTCGGGCTGTATTCTTATTTTTCTTTTTTGAACTTGGAAATTTTCCATTTATAAATCTTTTCAATCACTCCAAGGCACTGCAATACATACAAAACAAATGCAGCAAAGTTGATCCCGGAAAAGAAGACCATAATTATTTCACAAATCTTTGGCGGCACAATTCCGTTAAGCACACCAGGGCTTTCCTCTCTGAACAGTAAGAAGCAGAGCCCCATCACAAGCGTGGAAAGAACAAAGAAATGTTTTATTTTCTCTTTCCTCTGTTTGCTCTCCTCTTCGGCATATTCAGCAGCCTTTTTAAGGGTTTCTTTGGTTTCGTTATCCATCTTTACGGTTCTCCTCTCCCCGTCAATTATTTCGCGGATATCAACATCATAAAAATCCGCAAGTTCGATCAAAAGAGCTAAATCAGGCATATTGCTGCCCGTTTCCCATCGGGAAACCGTTCTTGATGATACAAGAAAATGCTCCGCGAGTTGTTCCTGTGTCATTCCTTTTTCTTTGCGAAGCTCACGCAGTAGCTTTCCGATCTTTTGCTGATTCATTATGAATTCCTCCTTTTGAACTGATTATACAGCTTTTTGCCATCAAAATCCACGACATAAAGCGAGAATTTCCGCACCAGACACCATTTGTCTTGACTTTTTTACGGTAATATGCTATAATAATTGCAGTATCTTCAGATACTCGGAGAACACCAAAACGGTGGCGGTTGCTTCCCATCAACGGGAATGCATAAATATTTCTTTTGCCTTCCCGATGAGGGGAGGTGATGTTGAATGGTATTTACGCTTATGGAAGTATTGGGTATTTTAACCTTTATCTTCATAGTCTTGTCTTACCTCAACGATCTTTACAATAAAAAGAAATAACCGCCTGCGCTTCGAAACTTAGGCGGTTATTTCTTTAATCGCGATTCGGAAGCAACCGTCATCGGTGCTCTCCATTATTATTATAACATAAAAGCTACGTTTTGTCAACCGCTTTTATATTTTTATTAATTAATTTCCGAGCGAAGCGATGGAAATTTTCCTTAACTCATAACTCTAAACTCATAGTTCTAAACTCAAAAAGACCGCCGCGGCGGTCTTTTTGATATTTAATCGCAAAGTTTCTTTCCGATCATCTTCTCGATCGCCGCGATCCTTGCGCAGAGAGTGAGAATGTCCATCGTAACCTCGAGATCATCGTTCGAGGGATATGTGGGAGCTATGCGGATGTTCGAGTCGTTGGGGTCGATTCCGTAAGGATAGGTTGCACCGGCGGTGGTAAGATGTACGCCCGCGCCGAGGCAGAGGTCGTAGGTTCTCTTCGCTGTTCCGTTCTCAAGATAGAGGCTGATGAAATAGCCGCCCTTGGGGTTGGTCCAATGTGCGATGCCCGTGCCCGCAAGATCTCGCTCGAGAGCCGAGATAACTATCTTGAACTTGGGGCGGATGATCTCCGCAAGGTCGCGCATGTGGCTGCGGATATTGTCGGCGTTGCCGTCAAAATAGCGCACGTGACGGATCTGGTTGATCTTGTCGAAACCAATGGTCTGAACGTTCATGATCGGCTTGATGAACTCAAGATTGTGCTCCGAAGCGGCAAAGATCGCAACTCCCGAGCCGGGGAAGGTGATCTTCGAGGTCGATGCAAAATAGAACACAAGATCCTCATTACCGGTCTTGCGGCATTCTGCGAAGATATCCAGAAGCTCGTCGCCCTTGTCATACAGATCGTGAACTGCGTAAGCATTATCCCAGAAAATTCTGAAATCTGGAGCCGCGGGATTCAGATTTGCGAAGCGGCGGACAACCTCGTCGGAATAGGTAACACCGTCGGGATTCGAATACTTCGGACAGCACCAAATGCCCTTGATCGACTCATCCTCGGACACAAGCTTTTCAACCATATCCATATCGGGTCCGTCCTCGTGAAGCGGAACCGATATCATCTCGATGCCGAGCGACTGACAGATCGCGAAATGGCGGTCATAACCGGGTGTGGGGCAGAGGAACTTGACCTTATCAAGCTTCGCCCAAGGCTTCTTGACGCCTGCAACACCGTAAAGCATACAACGGACCATTGTGTCGTACATAATATTGAGCGAGGAGTTGCCAGCAACGATGATGTGCGACTCGGGGATTCCAAGGAGCTCGGCAAAAAGCTTCTTCGCCTCGGGAACACCGTCGAGAAGACCGTAGTTACGGTAGTCGAATCCGTCAGCGGAACGGCAGTCAGCGGATGAGTGAATGCAGTAAAGCATTCCCTGCATCATATTGAGCTGCGCGCGTCCGGGCTTACCGCGCGAGAGGTCAAGGTGATTACCCTCGGCGCAGATCTTTTTATATTTTTCAAGGTAGCTCGAGCCAAGGGCTTCAAGCTCCGACTGTGACATTTGTGAATAAAGCATAACGGCTTCCTTTCTGATAGTAATTTGCGGTCGGTAAGCCGTTCGCGGCTTACTTCGATTAGAAATCAGCGTTTCCTGTGGTTCTGGGGAACGCCTCAACATCACGGATGTTGGAAACTCCGGTGACGTACATGATCATACGCTCAAAGCCAAGTCCATAGCCCGCGTGCTTTGTTCCGCCGTAACGGCGAAGGTCGCAGTACCAGGAATAATCCTCGGGAGCGAGTCCGAAGCGGGTGATAGCCTCCTCGAGTTTGTCGAGTCTTTCCTCACGCTGAGAACCGCCAATGAGCTCTCCAACGCCGGGAACGAGCATATCTGCCGCGGCAACGGTCTTGCCGTCGTCGTTCTGACGCATATAGAACGCCTTGATGTCCTTCGGATAATCGGTGACAAATACGGGCTTCTTGAAGACCTGCTCGGTGAGGTATCTTTCGTGCTCGGTCTGGAGGTCGATGCCCCACTTAACGGGATAATCGAACTTCACGCCGCTCTCCTCAAGGAGCTTAACGGCATCGGTATAGGTGATTCTGCCGAAATCATTGTCAACGAGGTTCTGAAGTCTTTCGATAAGTCCCTTATCGATAAACTTGTTGAAGAATTCGAGCTCTGCGGGGCACTCCTTCATAACGAACTTGACGATATACTTGACCATCGCCTCGGCGGTGTCCATATAGTCGTTAAGATCGGCGAATGCCATTTCGGGCTCGACCATCCAGAATTCAGCCGCGTGGCGCTGAGTGTAAGACTTCTCTGCTCGGAATGTCGGACCAAAGGTGTAAACGTTGGCGAACGCCATCGCGAAGGTCTCAACATTGAGCTGACCCGAAACGGTCAGACCCGTCTTCTTGCCGAAGAAGTCCTGCGAATAGTCGATCTCTCCGTCGGGAGTCTTGGGGGGATTTGCAAGGTCGAGCGTGGTGACCTGGAACATCTCGCCCGCGCCCTCACAGTCGGAGCCCGTGATCAGAGGAGTGTGAACGTAAACGAAGCCTCTCTCGAAGAAGAAGCTGTGGATAGCATAAGCTACTACCGAACGAACGCGGAACACGGCGTTAAATGTGTTCGCACGGGGACGGAGATGCGCGATTGTACGAAGGTATTCAAGCGAGTGGCGCTTCTTCTGAAGCGGAAAATCGGGAGCTGACGCACCCTCAAGTGCGATCTCGGTCGCCTTGAGCTCGAAGGGCTGGGGAGCCTCGGGAGTGAGAACGAGGATTCCCTTGCAAACGAAGGACGCGCCAACGTTCTGCTTAACGATTTCCTTGTAGTTCGAGAGCTTTTCGCTCTCAACAACGATCTGAAGATTTGAGAAATAAGAGCCGTCGTTCAACTCGATGAAGCCGAATACGTTGCTCGAACGGATAGTTCTTGCCCAACCTGCAACCGTGATCTCACAGTCCGCAAATTTTTCGGGTGCCGCAAAAATTTCTTTGATTGTGGTTCTTTCCATGGTAGGTTTCCTTCCTTGTATAGGCAAAATGCGGCTTGCCTTTTCAAAAGTGCAATTTTTTCACAAAAAATTGCAGAATTTAACTTTCGTATAGCAAATATTATACCACAAAAGCTCGCATTTTGCAAGTATTATTTTCAAAATCGCAAAATTTATTTATTATTTTTATCATTCGGACACATCTTTTGCCCAAAATTCCGCCAGCTCGGCTTGCAAAGCGGGTATATCGGCTGCAAAGTGCATTCCTTCCCAATGCGGTGGATAAAGCGCGCGATATTTTTCGCCGGCGTAGCGGTCGTCGATAAGGATGACCACGCCCCTGTCCTCGGGTCGGCGAATAACTCTTCCCGCCGCCTGCAATACGGAATTCATACCGGGATAGGTGTATGAGTAATCATATCCGCACTCAGCGCGGTTTTCGAAATAGTCGCGGATGATGTTCCGCTCCGCCGAAAGTCCGGGGAGTCCCACGCCGACGATCAGCGTGCCAATCAGCCTGCTTCCCGGCAGGTCAACGCCCTCCGAAAAGCTACCGCCGAGAACGCAAAAGCCAACGCGGAGCCGCCCGACGTCGTCCTCGAAGAAGGAAAGGAACTCCTCCCTTTCCTGCCGCGTCATACCGCTTCGCTGAATGGCAACGGGAACGTTCGGGTAGCGCACCGTGAAGATGTCGGCAACGCTTTGCATATACTTATAAGATGGGAAATATACAATATAATTCCCTCGCCTTGCCGCGACCGTCGCCGCGATCGCACCTGCTATTTTCTTATAGGATTTATCCCTGTCCTCGAATCGAGTGCTGACAGAGGTCAGCGCAATAAGTCCCAGATTCTCGCGTGGGAATGGTGACGGGAGCGACACCGATCGGCTGTCCTTGCCGCCGCCGAGAATATCCGAAAAATAATCGGCAGGAGTCAGAGTTGCCGAGAAGAAGACGGATGCATAAGCCTCGGAAAGTGCCTCGTCAAGCCGCGCCGAAGGATCGAGGCAATAAAGCTTGAGCGAAACCTCGTCGCCGATCTTCTCGATATAGGTTCGATACCTCTCGTCAAAATTATCCGCCGCGTTTTGCCACTTTTTGCAGATGCCGCGGAATCTCGATGCCGCACCCGCAAGGGACGGATCGGTTCTGTGAGTGAAATAGAAGAGCTCTGCCCTCTCAAGCGCGTGCGCAACGGCGTCGTCAAGCTCGGGGAGCGGACTCAGATTGAAATAGTAACCGCATCGCACGCCGTCCCGATCGGTCATATTCTCCTCGCAAAGCTCACCCGCACGGCATATTGCCCCGTCGAGCGCATCAAGCGCGGAGGTTAGCAGATTATCTGACTGAACAGTCTCGCGCAAGCGTGCAACGTCCTGACGCGTCAGCGTTGCCGAGAAAATATCCCTCGCTCGCTCGGGCAGATTGTGTGCCTCGTCGATCAGAAAGACGTTTTTACCACCGCAATACGCACCCTCCGCAAAGTATCTGCGGAGCTTGACGGCGGGATCGAAGGCGTAATTGTAATCGCAGATGATAATATCGCAGTATTCCGAAAGGTCGAGCGAGAGCTCGTAAGGACAAACGCTATGCTTTGCCGCAGCCTGCGATATTGCGCCCGCGGGGTAGCCCCTATAATTGAGTGTCAGCGACTCGAGAGCCGCCGCGCGTCGGTCGTAATATCCCTTCGCAAGCGGACAATGATCGGGATCGCAGATGAAATCAGGTCCCATTTTGCGCGGGCAGATCTGCTCCTTCGCGGTCAGCACCACAGTCCGAAGCCCCGCGCCCGCACCCGCAAGCCTTCCCGCGGCGGCATAGGCCTCGCGGCGTGTGCTTGCTTTGGCTGTAAGATAAAAGATCCTTCGAATATCCGCCTGCCCCATCGCCCTTGCGGCGCCGTAAAGCACCGAAACAGTCTTGCCAACGCCCGTCGGAGCTTGGGCAAAGAGCCTTTTTCCGCCTTTGACGGCAGATGCGACCGATGAGATCAGCTCGCGCTGTCCATCTCGCAGACTTGGATGTGGGAACTTCAGCTTCGAAAGCTCGGGGTGAACCTTGCAAAGCGAATCCGCCTCATTATACGCAATCGGTGCAACACTTGTGAGAAGCCCGTGAAGCGCGATGCGGAGCTCATCGACAGTATACGTCCTATCCGAATTTTTGATCTTTTCACCGTCGGGAGTTGCGATGACGAGCCGAGCCGTCACTTTTTTCGAACCGTGGGACAAAGCATAAAGCGCGGCGTAAACCGTCACCTGTGCGCGCCCGAGCCTTGAGGACGATCTCTCAAAGGCGGAATGTGTCACGGTCTTAAACTCCAACAGGGTGGGTATTTCGCCCTCTATAACGCCGTCAGCGCGCCCCGAGATGCGATAAACAAGGCTTCCGCTTTCAACATCCGCAGAAAGCGGATACTCCGCGCGAAATCTCTCGCCATGCGATTTGGCAAGGAGCTTATGAAGTGCCCTTCCCTCCTGTGAGGTCGGCGAATCCGAAGCCCCTCCAAGACTACCGCCCTGCGCCGCGCGTTCGGCAAGCTCGCGCACCGAGATCAGAACCATATTCAATTCGCGATCAAACCACACTCGCCCGCCCCCTTTTTTATGAGCACATAGTATCTCATTATATTATATGTATATATTATCATATTTCTCACGGAATGTCAAGAAGAATCGGAAATAATAAAAAACCCCTCGCCGAAGCGAGAGGTTTTTTATATATCGGGAATTAGTCTTCCTTCTTGATGATAAGAGCGGTGCCGAGGATAGCGATGATAGCAACGCCGCCTGCGATCATACCGCCGCAACCCTTCTTAGCGGGAGCGGGCTCAGTGGTGGGAGCCTGAGTGGTGGGAGCCTGGGTCTCAGCCTGGGTCTCGGGAGCCTGGGTCTCGGGAGCCTGGGTCTCGGGAGCCTGAGTCTCGGGAGCCTGGGTCTCGGGAGCCTGAGTCTCGGGAGCTGCGCCCTTCTCGCCGTTCTCGTACTTGTCGCCGTTGAGAACTACCCAGTTAGCGGAACCGGTGTTACCTGCGGGATAGTTGTCGGTGCCGAGCTTCTGAGTGAAAGCGTATGCATCACCGGACTTGAAGCCTGCCCATGCATAGTCATCGGAGTCGAACATTGCATAGCCGTAATCGTCAGCTACTGCTGCCTCGTTGATGAGGTATGCAACCTTACCGGACTTGATATCCTCAAGAGTGGTTACGAAGATGCCTTCAGCCTCTTCAATGCCGTGTCTGTTAGCGGCGTTCTTATCATCGACAGCCCAAGTCATCCACTTGTACTGTTCCTTGTTAAGAACGTATACGCCCTTAATGTCGTACTGAGAACCGTCAGCGGAGGAAAGACCTACAAAGACCTTACCATCGGTAACGCTGATGGAATTCTCAACGAGATTGATTGTACCGGTATCGATACAGTACTTGATAGTGGTGAAAGGAGAGTTGGTATAACCAACGAAAGGACCACAGAAGTCAGTAGTTGTCGTGTTGGAACCGCCTGCGATACGACCGTATGTAAGGTTACCTGCGTTGATGCAGAACTGAATGTCAACGAATGCGGTGGAGCCGGATGCGTAAACGTAGCCTACCATACCACCTACTCTGTAGGGACCTGTAACGTCACCGTTGTTGGTGCAACCCCAGATCTTGTACCAGCCTGCGTTGCCGGAACCGCCGATGTAACCGAAGATTCCGCCTGCGTCTGCGCCTGCAGTACCTGCACCTGCAACACCCTCCTTGGAGGTGTAGGTGTCTTCAACAACAACGTTACCATTGTTTACACAGCTGAATGCTTCAGCGCCGTTCATAGCTGCGGTAAGAGCAACACGGCCAACGAAGCCTGCGCCGATGCAGATGTTACCCTTCATATAAATGTTACCGTTGTTTACACAGTTTGCAAAGTGAGAAAGGTCAAGAATACCGGAAAAACCGCCGGCTCTCATCTTCTCGTCTGCGGTGGAGTCGATGTAGAGGTTACCGTTGTTTACACAGTCAACGAACCAGCACTCTGCGGTAACGCCGAGTTCCTTGTTGTTAACGATTCTTGCGGAGAAACCACCAATGTGCTTACCGTTACCCATAACGGTTACGTTTGCATTGTTGGTTACCTTGGTTGCCTTGTAGCCTCTGGAAGAAGCGGTGGAGAAAGCTGCTGCGTCTGCGTCGGTGTAGTAGATCTCGCCCTTGATGGTGAGGTTGGATACTTCGCCGGAGAAGTCAGCAAATACGGGGTTGGTTACGGTAAGGGTCTTGCCGTTACCATCGAGAATGCCCCAGAAGGGTTCTGCGTAGGAAGCGGGAAGAGTGATGTCTGCTGCAAGATAGTACTTAGCGGTGGGCTCAGTAGCATCAGCAGGAGTGGAAACCATAGCCAAGAATTCGTCTGCGGTATTGATTGCGGTTCCTTCGGGAGCAGCGGATGTGGGAATTGCAAAGCTGCAAGCCGAGAGAAGCATCATAACGCAAAGGATGATGGAGAGTGTTTTGCGCATGGTATATTACCTCTTTCTTTTTTTATACCGTTTTCGGTATTAGTTGTTATAATTATATAATATTTTTGGGGAATTGTCAATAGAAATTTATATTTTAATTGCACAAAACCGTATTTTTTTGTATTTTTGGCAAATTGAATAAAAATTCTCCCCGAAGATCGGGGAGAATTTTTATGTATTGGGAATCAGTCTTTCTTCTTGATGATAAGAGCGGTGCCGAGGATAGCGATGATTGCAACGCCGCCTGCGATCATACCGCCGCAGCCCTTCTTAGCGGGAGCGGGCTCGGTGGTGGGAGCCTGAGTGGTGGGAGCCTGAGTCTCAGCCTGAGTCTCAGGAGCCTGAGTCTCGGGTGCCTGGGTCTCGGGTGCCTGAGTTTCGGGAGCCTGGGTCTCGGGAGCCTGGGTCTCAACAACTGCGCCCTTTTCACCGTTCTCGTACTTATCGCCGTTGAGAACTACCCAGTTAGCGGAACCGGTGTTACCTGCGGGATAGTTGTCGGTGCCGAGCTTCTGAGTGAATCCGAAGGTATCGCCGGACTTGTAGCCTGCCCAAGCGTAATCATCGGAATCGAAGCCTGCAAAGCCGTAATCGTCAACAAGCGCGCCCTCGTTGATGAGGTATGCAACCTTACCGGACTTGACGTCCTCGAGAGTGGTTACGATGATGCCTTCAGCTTCGTCGATGGGATGTCTGTTAGCTGCGTTGGAATCAGCGGAAGCCCAAGTTACCCATGTGTACTGTTCCTTGTTAAGAACGTAAACGCCCTTAATGTCGTACTGAGAACCGTCAGCGGAAGAAAGTCCTACGAAGGTAAGACCGTCGTTGAGAGTGAGAGCATTTTCATGCTTGGTGATCGTACCGGTATCGATACAGTGCTTGATGGTGGTGAATGCGGAGTTGGTGTAACCAACGAAAGGACCGCAGTAGTCATAGCAGTTGGTGCCTTCCTTAACGCCGGGGATACGGCCAAAGGAAAGGTTACCTGCGTTGATACAGAACTGAATGTCAACGAATGCGGTGGAACCGGACGCGTAAACGTAGCCTACCATACCGCCGATTCTGTAAGGACCGTCAATGTTACCGTTGTTGGTGCAGCCCCAGATCTTGTACCAGCCTGCATTACCGGAAACACCAACGTTACCGAAGATTCCGGCTGCGTCTGCGGCACCATTACCGCCGCCGACAGTACCGTCCGCGCCGATGTAGGTATCTTCAACCTTAACATTACCGTTGTTTACGCAAGAGAAAGCTTCACCGCCGTTCATACCCTTGACGTTAGCAACACGTCCTACGAGACCTGCAGCGATACAAATGTTACCCTTTGCATAAACGTCACCGTTGTTGGTGCAGTTTGCGAGGTGAACGAGGTCGATAAGACCTGCAAAACCGCCTGCGCGAGGCTCTTTGTCTGCGGTAGAATCGATGTAGATGTCACCGTTGTTTACACAGTTGACGAACCAGCACTCTGCGGGAATGCCGAGGGTGGTGTTGTTGTCGATTCTTGCGGAGAAGCCGCCAATGTGCTTAGCGTTACCCATAACGGTTACGTTTGCATTGTTGGTGCAGTTGGTTGCCTTGTAACCTCTGGAAGAATCTACTGCGAAAGCTGCTGCGTCTGCGTCGGTGTAGTAGATCTCGCCCTTGATGGTGAGGTTCGATACTTCGCCGGAGAAGTCAGCAAAGATGGGGTTGGTTACGGTCAGAGTCTTGCCGTTACCGTCGAGAATGCCCCAGAAGGGCTCTGCATAAGTGCTTCCAAGAGTGATGTCTGCTGCAAGATAGTACTTAGCGGTGGGCTCAGTAGCATCAGCAGGAGTGGAAACCATAGCCAAGAATTCGTCTGCGGTATTGATCGCGGTTCCTTCGGGAGCAGCGGAAGTGGGAATAGCAAAGCTGCAAGCCGAGAGAAGCATCATAACGCAAAGGATGATGGAGAGTGTTTTGCGCATGGTATATTACCTCTTTCTTTTTTTATACCGTTTTCGG
>JAZSOQ010000079.1:0-2939 GCA_045537015.1 Eubacteriales bacterium | reverse complement strand
TTACCGTATAAACAACTCATTGCAAAACTAAATCAAGGGCGAATTCAAACGATATTATATCACTTAACGAAGTTCAGAAAGTCGAAGCGTGACTCAAAGTCAGCCTTCCCCGGTGGGGGAAGGGGACCCACGTATGTGGGGAATGAGGCGTTCTGATAAGATACAGTTTTTCGAGCGCAGCGAGAAAATCTTCCAAAAGATCACCCCACCAAGTGATCCGCACAAAAAGCAAGGATTTCCGAAATAGTTTTCACCAAGGAGGCACAAAATGAATACAAACAGAAGAATAAAACGAGAACTTGACCGTTATCGTTTGAAATATGATTTGTACGAAAAAGCTTTGTGTAGTCAAAAGGAAAACCAAGAATACAAAGACCTTTTGAAGCAGGGTAAAAGATTGCCGGAGGATGTACGCACCAATGACGATTGGCGTAATGTAAACGACTCCGAGTTTTACAGACTTGTGCGTCCGGAGCTGACCCAAGAGGAAATTACGGAATACTTGATGTACAAAAAGCTTGATATGCTGAAAACGATCAAGAATTGCGTAGTGTTCCTCACCGTTCTGATGATTATCGGAATATTTCTTTTCATTCTTTCATTAAATTAAATCTAAAAACCAAAATTACAAACAATTAAAAACCAAATACATATTTTTGGAGGAAAAAACAATGGCAGACAAATCTATGGACGGACTTAACACTTTTGAAGCCCAGGTTGAGACCAAGGTCGACACCGCGAAGAAGCTTCGCATCGGTATCATCGGATGCGGATGGATCGCTGATTCTCACATGAAGGCTTACCTCAATCAGCCCGACGTTGAGATCGTTGCAGGCGCGGACCTCGTCCCCGGCAAGGCAGCGAAGTTCTTCGAAAAGCACGGCGTTGAAGGCGTTAAGACCGAATACGCATCCCACAAGGAAATGCTCGACGATGAGAGCCTCGCTCTCGATGCAGTTTCGATCTGCACCTACAACCGTCAGCACGCAGAGCCCGCTATCTATGCACTTAAGAAGGGCGTAAACGTGCTCCTCGAGAAGCCCTTCACCGTAACTCTCGACGAGGCTGTTGAGGTCATGAAGGCTGAAAAGGAGAGCGGCAAGGTTCTCTCCATCGGCTTCCAGCCCAGACTTGACGCTAATATGCAGATGATCAAGAAGATCTGCCAGTCGGGCGAGCTCGGCGAGATCTACTACATCCAGACCGGTGGCGGACGCCGTCGCGGCATTCCGACCCCCTTCGGAACCACCTTCATCGAGGACAAGACCGCTGGCCCCGGCGCTCTCGGCGACATCGGCTGCTACTCCCTCGACATGGTTCTCAACGCGATCGGCTATCCCAAGCCCCTCACCGTTTCGGGCTACAAGTCCAATTTCTTCGGCAAGTCCCCCAACTACTCGGGCTACCGCGCTGACAAGAGAGCTGAATATGCAGACCTCTTCGGCGTTGGCGATTTCGCAGCAGCGTTCGTCCGTCTCGAGGGCGGCATCGTTCTCGACTTCAGAATTGCTTGGGCAATGAACATGGACACCCCCGGTGACACCATCATCCTCGGCACCAAGGGCGGTCTCCGCATCCCCTCCACCGAGTGCTGGAACGGCTCGGTCGGCGGCCCCATGAAGATCTATCACGAGGTTTGCGGCCAGCAGGTTGAAACCGAGATCCCGATCATCAAGATGAAGGAAGGCCTCTTCGATCTCAAGATCCGTACCTTCCTTGACGCTGTTAAGAACGGCACTCCCGCTCCCGTTCCCTCCTCCCAGATCCTCTACAACCAGGCGATCATCGACGGTATCGCGAAGTCCGCTGAGTGCGGCCGCGAGGTTGAGATCGTTATCCCCGAGATCTGATGCCAAGCCTTACACTGAATTTCCGCCCCGATTCCCTCGGGGCGGGAACTCCCGTCAATATCTATCTTCCCGACGCGATCGTCGACGATATGCCCGTGCTCTACCTGCTTCACGGTATGCACGGCGACCATAATTCGTGGATAAACGGCTCGTCGATCGGAAGATACGCGCGTGCGCGCGGAATGGCTGTAATTATGCCCGCAGTCGGCAACAGCTTTTATGCAAATCAGAAGCACGGCTGCCGCTATTTTGATTACGTTGCTCACGAGCTCCCCGAATACATCGGCAAGCTTCTTCCCTTTATCACCAAAAAGCGCGAAAAAACCTTCGTCGCGGGTCTCTCGATGGGCGGCTACGGCGCGATCAAGATCGCTCTGCGTAACCCCGATCGCTTTTCGGCTGCGGCAGGTCTTTCGGGTTGCCTCAACCTGAGATTCAGCGGCAAGGGGGACGATGAAGGATGGAATAACCTCTGCGTTTGCAACTGGGGCGAGAACTATGCGACCTCTTTCCCCGGCTCCGAGGAGGATCTTCTCCACCTCATCGACACCTTCCCCGCAGACAAAGAAAAGCCGCGCCTCTACATCGCCTGCGGCACGGAAGATTTTCTCTACAAGCAGAACATCGCCTTCAAGAATCACCTTGTCGGCAAGGGCTTTGACTACAAATACGAAGAAGGCCCCGGCGCGCATACCTGGGATTTCTGGGATAAGTGGATCGTGCCGGCGATAGGTTTTTTCTTTGAGGAAAAGAATAAATAAAGTAAGTCGCGCTTCGCGCGAATGATGGTCGCCTTCGGCGAATGATAGTCCGCTTACGCGGAATGATAGTCGCCTTCGGCGAATGATGGTGAATTTCCGCAAGCGGAAATTTCCCGATTTTTATTGAATAATTTTTTGCTTCTGTATTTTATGCAGTACGGACGGTGTCCCCTCATCACCCGCTGCGGCGGGAGCTGTCTCGCTGCGGCTCGGTCACGCCGCGGGTCTGACAGTCCCCCGGACTGTCATTCAATACCGCGTCGCCGCTTCGCTACCCAGGAGAAGCCTGGGAAGAAAAGGCTAACGCCTTGAGCTAAATATTTCTCTC
>JAZSOQ010000135.1:0-10573 GCA_045537015.1 Eubacteriales bacterium | reverse complement strand
TGACGCTTGCGTCAAATATGCCGACATATTTTGGAAGGAGTAAAACCTCCTCTTGTCGGAGGTTTTCGCTCCTTCACCCTGCGCCCGAAGGGCGCAGCTCCCGTTGGTCGCAGTTTTATTCTCGCTATGCGAGAGTGATATTTCGCCTTCGGCAAAGTGATATTCGCTGACGCGAGTGATATTTTGCCTGCGGCAAAGTTAAGGAAAAAATCCGCCGCGGGGCGGATTTTCACATTTTTTATATTTCGCCCGGGATTCCATTCTGACGGCAAAATTCCGCGCGCCGCTGACTCCCCACCCAACCCTCCCGCAAGCGGGAGGGCTTTGTTTATGAGTGCGAATGTCAAAAAATCAATCAATGATTGATATATAAACAACTATTTGATAATTGCCTTCCGTCCGAATATGTGATATAATATACTCACACCGGTGAAATACCTTTCAAGGAGAAATATAATGCAACTCAATTTAGGAATAAAAATACGCGAATTGCGCCGCCGCGACGGGCGCACGCAGGATAATCTTGCAGAATCGCTCGGCGTAACAGCGCAGGCAGTGTCGCGCTGGGAGTCGGGTGGTAGCTATCCAGATATGGAGATGATTCCTGCTATCGCGAATTATTTTCATATTTCGATCGATGAGCTTTTCGGATATGATGACGATCGTGAGGAGAGAATCGGAGAAATACTCGACAGAGCCACAAATATTCTTTCTCATCAGGGATTTGTAATGTATCAAGGAAGTCTATCGGAAGATGTCGAAGAGTGTGTAAATATGCTGCGAGCGGCATCGGATGAGTTTCCAAACGAGCCTAAAATTCTCTTGAAGCTCGCACAGGCACTTCATATGTGGGGCTATAACAAATACGGGATGAAAGTGCACTCCGCCGATACTTCGGGTATCATTGAAGAAGATGTCGAATACAATTCCCAAAACATTTATTGGCGCGAGGCTTTGAATGTTTTTGAAAAATTTCTGAAATCGAATCCGTCTGCAGAAGATCGTGAAATTGCTATTCGTCAGATAACGCCTCTTTATTGCAGAATGGGTGAATACGAAAAAGCAAAGGCACTGGCTAAGGATCAAAATTCACTTGTCATTTGCAAAGAAGTGCTGCTGCCCTTGGCAACCGTGGGCAAAGAAAAATCTCGTTATTTGGGTGAACGGATCGTTGCCCTGCTTGTCAATCTTCGGTTAGCAATTCTTGGATCTATTGCATTAAATCCGAATATTTCCGGATCTGAATATGAAAAACAGCTTCTTTTGTCAATTATTAACTTGTATGAAACAATTTTCAGTGACGGCAGATTCGGAAAATGGCATTGGGATATCTGCCATTCATATCTGGATTTGGCTCAATGCGAAGCAGCTATCGGCGGGAACATTGAAGATATACTCGAATATTTCGATAAAGCCTTTTATCACCTTGAGGAATATAAGCGCGTCTATAACGAAGGCGAAGACGAGTATACCGCGCCGTTGCTTTCAAATTTGAAAAGCTTGCGTAAGGAAGAGGTTCAGCCATTGGAGGAAGATTTCTGGAAAAAGCAACTCCGCTTTTGGCCGAAAAATGTACGTGACGAGATTCAAAAAAATCCAAAGTACTCCGAGTGCTTTGAGTAAAAAAACATAAAAAGACGAGAGCGATCTCGTCTTTTTTGCAGAATAGTTAATTCGATTTTTGTTTTTTCTTTCGTATCAGCCCGAGAAGTCCCCATATTTCGCACCAACCGAAGATAATGGTGGCATAAATAATGGTTTCGTCTTCTCGGAAAAATAGGATAAGATAGGGCAGAACTATGAGAAACGAATGGTAAAGGGTAAAAAGAAATTTATTTTCGCTATTGCGCAGACATATTTTTGAATACAGAACCGAGAGAACCGGTATTGCAATAGCAAAGCAAAATATCAAGCCGATCAAACCAATTGCTAAACCACCGTACCCACTGTCGTGTGAGTAAGGTTCTGCGGCAACATAGGATAATAAAATGATAATCGAGGTAATGACTGCAGAGATTACGGGAAAGAGCCATTTTTTATGTTTCATCATTCATCCTCCATACTTACACCATCAAACTGTGAGGTATATTCTGGCTGCTTTTCGGATTTTTTACTTATGAAAACTCCAATCGTTCCCGAAATCAGACAAACGACAAAAAGAATGGGCGACAAGATCAGTGAGAAAGCGTTGTGAGTCAAAAACACCGACAAAGCGACAGGAGCGGCGAACAAAAATGCGTTATACAGGATAAAGGGGAGTTTACGGTTTGTATCAGCCAAACATTTGAATCCGTAGAAAAATGAGAAAAATGCGGGAAGAATAAGGCAAAGGTTTGAAAGAATAACCGTGATAATCGCATCAGCGGTAATGCTTTCGATGAGTGATAGTATCAAGCCGAACAATAGAAATAATGCGATACAGAAAATGATCGCCGCGGGTGGCAAAATCCATCTTTTGAGCTTCATTTTGACCTCTTTTCGTAAAAAGCGGGTGTGATGAGTTCTTATAAGATAAATATATCATATTTGGGGATGGTTGTCAAGATTTTTATTTAATAAAATCAATATACTGTAGTATTTCGTTTCAACTATTACTTTATATTGCAATTAAGCCTGAATTTATTACGAGTTATCAACATAATTTTACCCAAAAACTAAAGAACGCTGTCATCCTGAGCGGAGCGCAGCGGAGTCGAAGGGCCTCGGCGAAGCCGGGCTAACTATACGGTCTGCTGTGAATCACATCAATGTGAATTATTATTTTGACCATATTGATACCATTCAAAGCGAACTTCGTAATTGGTCCGCTGCGCGAGGTCCTTCGACTCCGCTGCGCTCCGCTCAGGATGACAGCGTAATTTTGTTTTAATTGAGAATTTAATTGATACCTCGTAATAAAATTTATTTGCACTCTTTTTTGTATTCCGCCGCTTTGCGAGTGCGAACATATTTTTATAAACAAAAATGTTGACAGAGCTCGAATATTATGATACAATTAATATATATCTATATATCACCAAAAATCCGGAGGTCAAAAATGATCAGACATATAGTAATGTGGAAATTCCTGCCCGAGGCGGGTGGCAAGACTCGGGACGAGAATCTCGAGGATGTAAAGGCGCGTCTTTTGGCGCTTTATGCAAGCGGCAAGATTGAGGGGCTGCGCAGTATGGAGATCGGGCGCGATGTTTCGGGCACCGATATGTCTTATGATATGGTGCTCCTGACCGAATTTGATTCGCTCGAGGCGCTTCATAACTACAAGGTACACCCCGATCACGTTGTCATTTCGAATTTTGTAAAGACAGTCCGCTCGGCACGCGCCGTTGTTGACTGCGAGATTGAGCCGTAAGAGCGCCGAACCTAATTGCCTGACGGCGATTAATTTTCGCGTCTTTCGGCGTGATTTCACTCGCAAGGTTAATACCTTGCTTCGCAAAATCCCACCAAAATCCATCAAAAATTAATTCGCCGTGAGGTGCGAGCAGTTTTGACGGAGCAGATTTTTTCGAAAACAAAGTTCTTTCCGATGATCATATATTAATATTATCGAGGAAAGAGCCGCAGTTATCGGGAAAATCTGCCCGACAAAACCAATTATGTTCGGCTCTCTTACGGCTAAGGAGAAGAAAATGAGCTACGCAGACAGAGTTTATATTGAAAATTGCCGCGATATTCTTGAAAACGGCTTTTATGACACCGATCTCGACGTCCGTCCCCGTTGGGATGACGGCACGCCGGCTCACACCGTAAAGAAATTCTGCATTACCAACCGCTATGATCTGCGCGAGGAATTTCCGATCATGACCCTCCGCAAAACGGGTGTTAAGAATTGCATCGACGAAATTCTTTGGATCTGGCAGAAGAAATCGAACAATATCTCCGAGCTTAATTCCCACATCTGGGATTCCTGGGCCGGCGAGGATGGCACCATCGGCAAGGCTTACGGCTATCAGCTCGGCATCAAGCACAAGTACCGCGAGGGCGAGTTTGACCAGGTCGACCGCGTGCTTTACGATCTCAAGCACAACCCCGCTTCGCGCCGTATTATGACCAATATTTACAATCACGCCGATCTGCACGAGATGAATCTTTACCCTTGTGCGTATTCGATGACCTTCAACGTCACGGGCAAGTACCTCAACGGCATTCTCAATCAGCGCTCGCAGGATATGCTGACGGCGAACAACTGGAACGTCGTTCAGTATGCGACACTGCTTTGTATGTTCGCGCAGGTTTCGGGGCTCATCCCCGGCGAGTTCGTTCACGTGATAGCAGATGCGCATATCTATGACCGCCACATTCCGCTGGTCAAGGAAATGCTTGAGCGCGAGCAGTTTGAGGCGCCGAAATTCAGCCTCAACCCCGAGATCACTAATTTCTACGACTTCAAGGTCGAGGACGTGATTTTTGAAAACTATCAGGCTAACCCCACGGGATTCAAGATCCCCGTTGCGGTTTAAGAGGTGAAAATATGGATCTTATCGTAGCCGCGGACAGAAATTGGGCGATCGGCAAGGGCGGTGACCTTATCTACTCGATCCCCGAGGATATGAAGTATTTCCGCAGAATGACCGCGGGCAAGACCGTTGTTATGGGCAGAAAAACGCTTGAATCCTTTCCCGGAGGCAAGCCGCTCCCAAAAAGGGTGAACGTGGTGCTTTCGTCAAACCGCGATTATGCGCCCGAGGGCACCGTTTCGGTACATAATTACGCGGAGCTTTTCGCCGAGATCGCAAAATACCCCGAGGATGATGTTATGCTTATCGGCGGAGGTAGGCTATACACCGATCTTGCAAAATATTGCCGCCGTGCATATATCACCTTGATCGCCGCCGAAACGGATGGTGTCGACACGTTCATCCCCAACTTCGACGAGCTTGAGGGTTGGTCGATGGAATCGGTATCCGATCCGCTCGAAACGGGTGGATATACCGTCAGATTTGCAACTTATCTTAATGAAAATCCGATGAAATTTGAGGAATAAAAAATGGAACTTAATCTTATAAACAAGATCCTCGCCGACACCGCATACGTGCGTATGGGCGGCAGAGCAGAGGAAAGACAGGCAGCCGAATATCTCGTCGGCATTTGCAACGAGTTTGTAAACGGCGCTTATCTCGAGGAATTCGCAGTTGATCTCGGCGACATCAAGCGCGCGAAGCTTTATGCGGACGGCAAGGAGATCGAGTGCAAGGCTTATATGTGTTGCGGCTCGGGAATCGCTGAGGGCGAGCTTTACTATCTTCGCTCGGCGGACAAGTATTCGCTCTCGCAGTGCCGCGGTAAAATCGTTATGATCGATACATACCTCGGCTATTGGAGATACCGCGATCTTATTGAAAATGGCGCTATCGCGTTCATCACCTTTGACGGAAATATCAACTATGCCGATCACGACATCGACCAGCGCGAGCTTCGTTCCTACGTTAGCAAGGGTGAGAAGCTGCTTGGCGTCAATATCAACGCAAAGGATGCGGTCAAGATGGTTGAGGAAGGTGTCAAGGACATCCGTATCGAGGTTGAACAGGACGAATACGAGGGCAAATCGCAAAATGTGGTCCTTGAGATGAAGGGCGAGCGCGAGGAGTATATCGTGTTCACCGCGCATTACGATTCGACTTCGCTTTCTACGGGTGCGTATGATAATATGTCGGGCTGCCTCGGACTTCTCCACATGATCGAGTATTTCTCGAAGAATCCGCATTCCTATTCACTGCGTTTCGTCTTCTGCGGAAGCGAAGAGAGAGGTCTTCTCGGCTCGAAGGCTTATTGCGAGACCCACGGCGAGGAGCTTGATAAGTGCGTTCTCTGCATTAATCTTGATATGATCGGCTGTATTATGGGCAAGTTCGGCTCTTGCTGTACCTCCGAAAAGGAACTTGTCAGCTACATTACCTATATGGGACTCGAATGCGGTTTCCCCGTCAGCGTTTATCAGGGCGTTTATTCGAGCGATTCCACGCCTTTCTCGGACAAGGGTGTACCTTCGGTCTCCTTCGCGCGCCACGCGCCCGGCAACACGGGAACGATTCATAACAGCTACGACACAAAGGCTCTTCTCACCGCAGAGCAGATCGAAAAGGACAGCGAGTTTATCACCAAATTCGCCGACAGAATGGCAAACGCCGTCTGGTGCCCCGTTGCCCGCAAGATCCCCGATAATATGAAGCAGAAACTTGATGAATATCTGCTTCGCAAGAAGCCGGAGTGAGCAGTGAGAGAAAGCTGCTGAACATATTTGATAAAACAAATAGCGGAAAAGTTTTTGAAGATTCTAAAGAAACTTTTTTCAAAAAGTTTCTTTAGTCGCCCTCCGCAGAGGGCGAAATTCTCCTAATATGCTTCGAACCGGCTGCGCCCCGCAGACGGTTCGGAACAAAACGCGCCTCACCCTTGCGGTGAGGCGCGTTTTGTTCATATTATGATAGATATTATTCGTATTTCAACCTCGCATACATCCCAAGCTCTTCATAAGAGAACGCAACGTGCCCGTCGATGAGTCTGCGGTCGAGATAACACAGGTCGGACGAAAGATTTCCGCGGTAGCCTTCGATCGTAGGCTGATTGGAAACGATAAATCTGCCCTCGCTGTCGGAGGCGTAGAAGATGAAGCCGTAATCGGTGTTGCCGTCATTGAGTGCCCACAGCTCCTCTTTAGTGCATTTAACAAGGAAATTCATAGTGCCGTTGATCGCACCTATCGAAGAATGCGCGGTCTTTATCACCTGCAGATGATAGCGCCATTCCTCGGTGCTCGGGTCACAGTAAAGCTCGATGCCGAAGCCCTCAAGATATTCCGCAACTGCGGGTTTTTGTTCGTATGGTGCAATCTCGCACAGAAAAGCCGCATAGGCTCTGTAGTATGCCTCCCAATAATCAAAATGCATTTTGGAAACTTTTGCGTAGTTTTCTTCTTTAAGAGCCTCCTCCGCAGTCATACCGGCATAAAGATTTGCCGAAAGTATTTCCCACGAAGCATAGGAAGGATAAGTCGAATTATCCTTGCAGTACGCCGGATACTCAAAGGAAGAAAGATATTCCCCGACGGTCTTGCCGTTGTAAACGAACGACATAAAATCTTCATTTGTCCATCCCTTTGGAGTCCCCGATGAGTTTTTTGAATCGGTTACACCCACGAGAAAATACATTTCCTCGCCGTCCTCGGCTGTGTTGGCGAGATATGCGGCAAGATTTGTGAACTTGAGTGAACCCACGGGCGGAATATCGGGCGCTCCGGTGTATATATTACGGTATGCTCCGGGGTCAACGCACCATCCGGCAGGCGAGGTGGGTGTGAGGTTGAAGAATCTTTCCTCTGTTTGTTCATTAGTATCTTCGTTCAAGGTTTCTTCAATTTCAATACAGGTACCGCCGGGTTCGCAGGCGGTTAAAATACATAGAATAAATGCTATTAACGGTAAAACAAAGTATTTTTTCATTTCTATTACCTCCCTTTACTGTATAAGACGAAAAAGTGCGCAAAAAGTTCCCATAGATAACAAATTAATTATAACATTTTTTTCGTGCTTGTCAATATATATCTTGACTTTCCCCCAAAAATGTAGTATCATTATATCAACAATCAAGAAAGGCAAGGTCAAATCATGACTAAACGCATTATCAGTCTCATTATGGCAATCGTGTTCATCGTTTGCCTCATCCCCGCGAGCGCATTCTCGGCTTTTGCCGAGGCGACCGTTGTTGAAACAAAGTGGTCGAACGGCGCGGTCGGCGGACCCACCAATTCCAACAAGTACAAGTTTATCAGCAATGATAACTACCGCACTTCCGATATTATCACTGTCGAAAAAGCGGGCACCAAGGTCTATTACACCGCTCCCACCAAGGCGGGTATTGGCCACACACTTTTAGCTGTTTCCGTATGGGTACAGGAGAACGGCGAATGGGTCGTTGACAAGGCAGCAGCAAATGTTGACGGTACCTTCGCTTACGGCAAGAGCATCGGTCAGACCGTTGTCGACGGCGGTATCAGATACGAGTTCATTACCGACAAGGATAACCAGTCCATCCGCTTCTCTTATGCCGCTGACGGCGACGGAAGCACTCCCGTGATTTACGCAGAGCCCACCACAGAGCCTTCGACTCTCGCTCAGCTGGACGCTCGAAACTTCACAGCTACCTTTGACGCAAACGGTACCATCGGCAATCTGCAGTGGTTCTGCGGATATGCATCCTCCGAATCGAATACCAACGGCTCGGCAAAGGAAGTCCGCCATGCATCCGCGGCTTATGCTTTCTCTGGTCTTATCAACGTTCCCCAGAAGGGCACGAAGATCACGTATACCTCCGGATCCTACAACACCGCGTTCAACGCCTTCACACGCTATAAGCTTGAGGGAGGAAGATACGTTTATGACGTCGGCTTCGACGCAGGTAACACCGTTGTTAAGAACGGTTCTACCTATACTTACGTTACCCAGTACGATAACGAGGTTATCCGTCTTTGCGTTAAGGCAGACAAGGGTTATACCGACATCGCAGTTGACGCTCCCGTAACAGTTAAGTGGGAGCAGACAAATGAGGCGGGCACTGCCGCTGACAACAAGGAGCTCAAGACCGAATGGCCCGATCCCGAGCTTCTCAGCATGGTGACAGGCGCGCCACTCATCGCTACCTCCGAGGTCAAGGGTCTCGAGTGGCACGACGGCTACGTAGGTTCGCAGTACCACGATTCTCAGGCGTTTAATATAACCTCTCCCTCGAACCAGGACTACGATTATTCCGACGTATTCACCGTTCCCAAGGCAGGCACCACCGTTTACTTCTTCGACCAGACCTTTACCGATTTCGACGGCAGCTCCTACGCGTCCACAAGCGTTATGACCATCTCGCATTGGAAGAAGGAAGGCTCGAATTGGGTATTCGACAAGTCAAAGGAATACCTCAACGGTTGTGACGTTTATAACGTCCTTATGACCGAAAAGTACCGCCTCTACTCCTACACCACCACCGAAGATAACGAGAATCTCCGCATCTGTATGCGTTATGCTCCCGTTTATTCGACCGAGGAAGAGCTCATTCCTCCCGTATATCTCGTTGAGCCCACCGATTTTAAGACTGTTGACAAGTCCGGCGAGGCTTCCTACACCGATCAGTCGGGTGAAAAGGTAACCTACAACATCTATCTCCCCGCAGATTACACCGCAGATAAGCAGTACACTCTCGTTTTCGATAACTCCGCGGATTCCGCTATCGCAAACGCGCTCATCAAGAAGAATTACAAGGGCATCGTCCTCAGCTACGCGGGCGATCTCGACAAGTCCCTCCGTCTCTTTGACGAGGTAGTCAAGCACTATCCCGTAAAAGTTTCCGACTTCCTCTTTGTCGGCGATGAAAAGCTTGCAAAGCACGCGGTTGAGTTCGAGGTCATCAGACTCTGTCAGGCTATGGTAGTCACCTCCAACAACGTTCCCTCCGCAAAGTATGCATCCCTCAAGGCTATGTCCGAATTCAAGGACGCCGAGGAAGCCGCTCTCTGGCTCGTGGGCGAGACCGAGGATTACTATGACGTTCTCGAGGGCGTCAAGATGTACGCTATCGGCGACAGCTATTTCGGCGGCTCGCAGCTCGGTCAGCATCAGACATGGGTCAACCTTCTCGGCTACAAGTACGGAATGACCTTCCACAACTACGGTATCGGCGGCAACACCGTTGCAACCGCGCGCGGTCAGTCGGGCAATCAGCCTCCCATGCACACACGCTACGATCAGATGCCTACAGATGGCGACATCTACATCATCGAGGGCGGACGTAACGACCGTCATTACAGCGTTCCATTTGGTCAGAACGATGGCAAGACCGTCACCTCTTTCAAGGGCGCTCTCAACGTTATCATTCAGGGCATTCAGGCAAAGAATCCCGATGCCTTCATCGTTCTTGTAACTCCTTGGAGTTATGCTACCGAAACCGGGTATCTCGGCACCAACAACGACTATGCAGACGCTATGAAGGAGCTTGCAGAATACTACAACGATCCCCATATCGTTTGTATGTATGCCGCAGACACCGAGTACACCGGCGTTGATATGGCAGATGCAAGATTCCGCGCACAGTATTGTCAGACCGCAAGCGATGTCAGCCACCTCAATGCTGACGGTATGTACCTCGTAGCTCCCAAGTTCGATAAGTGGCTCGCAGAGGCTTATGCGAAGTTCAAGGGTGCAACGCTCACAAACTCTGCTGAGGCAGATCTGTTCACAGAAACACACGAAGAGCCCGAAACCAACGTGACTATCGAGACCGACGCTCCCGTAGCTACCGAGCCCACAACCGAACCCGCTCCCGAGAAGGGTTGCGGAGGATTCTCGACCTACGCGATCATTACCGTTATCATCTGCGGCGCGTGCCTTACTGTACGCAGAAGAAAGTGAACAGTGGTTAGTGGACAGTGGACAGAAAGATGCGAATTTTGAAAAATCAGCGCATCGGTAAGTCATTTGTGTCAGAGGATAGGTAAGCCAGTAGGAATCGTAGGTAAGCCCTCGTCAAGGTGGAGATTGTAAAGTTTTCGCTTGAGAAAAGTTTACAATACTACCTTGACGAAGCAGCA
>JAZSOQ010000108.1:0-24450 GCA_045537015.1 Eubacteriales bacterium | reverse complement strand
GTAGAGCTCGTCCGTGAGCTCAAGGAATCGGGCGCCGATTTCTGCATCGGCGGCGCTTGCTACCCCGAGATCCATCCCGAAAGTGCAAATCAAAAGGAAGACATCAAGTATCTCAAGGAAAAAGTCGAGGCAGGCTGCGAGTTTCTGACGACGCAAATGTTCTTCGACAACAATCTGCTCTATAATTTCCTCTATAAGATTCGCGAGGCGGGCATCACCGTGCCGATCATCCCCGGCATTATGCCAATAACGAACGGCAACCAGGTCGACCGCGCCATCAAGCTTTCGGGCTCCTTTATGCCGCAGAGATTCAAATCCCTCGTCGATAAATTCGGTACCGCTCCCGCGGCAATGAAGCAGGCGGGCATTGCCTACGCGACCGACCAGATCATCGACCTCTTTGCCAACGGAATCACGAACGTTCACGTTTACTCGATGAACAAGCCCGAAGTCGCCGAGGCAATCCTTAGCAACCTCTCCGACATTCTCGGCTGATGATCTACACAAAAATATACGCGGCCCCGCCCGTCGACCGCCGCGAGATACTGCGCTACGCAGGCGTCCGCGGCGACGCTCCCGAAATTGAAATCCTTCTCGAGGAATGCCTTACCGAGTCCTCGGACAAGCTGACCTACAAGGTCTGCTACGGCGAATTTCCCGTGTCTTTCTTTGATTCTGTCGGATCGGAAGAACTGAGAAAGCATCTTGAAGGATGCAACAAAGCTGTGATATTCGCGGCAACTGTCGGTATTGGTATCGACCGCCTTATCGCGCGTTACGCAAGCGTTTCGCCGACAAAGTCGCTTCTCTTTGGGGCCATCGGAGCCGAGAGGATCGAGGCACTATGCGATCTCTTCAACAGCGAATACGGCGGCTCGCGGTTCAGCCCCGGCTACGGCGATCTCCCGCTTGAATTTCAAAAAGAGATCTTCTCCGCGCTCGATTGCCCACGAAAGATCGGGCTTTCGCTGAATGAAAGTATGCTTATGTCGCCATCGAAATCCGTCACGGCGATAATTGGAGTTAAAAATGAGTATCAAGGAATTTCTGAAAAATAATATAGTCTTCCTCGACGGCGGAATGGGCACGCTTCTGCAAGAGCGCGGTCTCTGCCCCGGCGAACTCCCCGAAAGATGGAATCTTGAGCACCCCGAGGTCATAGTTGACATCCACCGCGCCTATTTCGACGCCGGAAGCAACATAGTCAACACCAACACTTTCGGTGCGAATATACTGAAATTTTCCGCAGATGAGCTCGATTCCATCGTCAAAGCCGCGATAAATAACGCGCGCACGGCAGCTGAATTGAGCATCGGCTCGCAGGAAAAGTTCATCGCTCTCGACATCGGCCCCACGGGCAGGATGCTCAAGCCTTACGGCGACCTCGACTTTGAAGATGCTGTTGCGGTTTTCGCCGAAACCGTAACGCTCGGCGTAAAATACGGTGCCGATCTCATCGTGATCGAAACGATGAACGACAGCTACGAAACCAAAGCCGCGCTTCTTGCAGCAAAAGAGAACTCTTCACTTCCCGTTTTCGTTTCGAATGCTTACGGTGAGGACGGCAAGCTGATGACGGGCGCGTCGCCCGCGGCTATGGTTGCTATGCTCGAAGGTATGGGAGCCGACGCGATCGGCGTCAACTGCTCACTCGGCCCGAAAGCTCTTGCGCCGATTGTTGAGCAATATCTCAAATACGCCTCCGTCCCCGTTCTGCTCAAGCCAAACGCAGGTCTGCCCTGCTCGGTTTGCGGCAAAACGCATTATGACGTCAGTGCCGACGATTTTGCCGGGGAGGTCGCCTCTCTCGTCAAAAAAGGCGTTCGCATCGCGGGAGGTTGCTGCGGAACGACTCCCGAATATATCTCCGCAACAGTCAAGGCTTGCGAAGGCGTCGCACCTGTCGGAATCAAAAAGAAAAACATCACCTGCGTTTCGTCCTACACCCACGCGGTGATATTCGATAAAGAGCCGATCCTCATCGGCGAACGCATCAACCCGACGGGCAAAAAGCGCTTCAAGGAAGCCCTCAAAGCGCACGACATCGATTATATCCTCAAGGAAGGCATCGCCGAGCAGGAAAAGGGCGTGCATATCCTTGACGTCAACGTCGGTCTGCCCGATATTAACGAGGTGCAAATGTTGACAGAAGCCGTCCGGGAGCTTCAGGCGATCATCGACCTGCCTCTGCAGATAGACACCTCAAGCCCCGCCGCAATGGAATCGGCTCTGCGCAGATACAACGGCAAGGCTATGATAAACTCGGTCAGCGGAAAGCAGGAGAGTATGGATTCCGTCTTCCCGCTTGCGAAAAAGTACGGCGGTCTGATCGTTGCCCTCACTCTCGACGACAGCGGCATCCCCTCGACAGCCGAGGAACGCTTCGAGATCGCAAAACGCATCCTCGCGGAGGCTGAAAAGTACGGCATTGAGAAGAAGGACATCATCTTTGACCCGCTTGCAATGACCATCAGCGCAGACAATAACGCCGCGCGCGAAACTCTCCGTGCTGTCGGAATGATCCGCGCCGAGCTTGGATGCCACACGTCACTCGGCGTTTCGAACGTATCCTTCGGGCTCCCGAACCGCGATCTTATCAACTCAAATTTCTTCGCCCTCGCGCTTGGTCGCGGGCTTTCGGCGGCGATAATGAATCCCTACTCCGCCGAAATGATGAACACCTATTACGCCTACCGTGCGCTTTCGGGACTCGACGAAAACTGCTCTGATTTCATATCCTCGGCACAGGCGGTGAGCACCGTCGCGCAGACCGTCACCGAAGTCAAAGAGGATTTCGCCACCGAGCTTCAAAAGGCTATTGTCAAAGGACTCAAAGACCGCGCAGGTGCCCTTACCGAGTCATTGATCGCTGATAATGAGCCGCTTTCGATCGTTCAGAATGAGATCATCCCCGCCCTTGACACCGTCGGCGTCGGATTTGAGAACAAAACCGTCTATCTCCCCCAGCTCCTTATGAGCGCAGAGGCAGCAAAGGCGGCATTCGAAGTCATAAAGTCGCACATGCCGAGCGGCAAGGCGACCGACAAGCCTCCCTTTGTGATCGCAACAGTAAAGGGCGACATACACGACATCGGCAAGAACATCGTGAAGCTGATTCTCGAAAACTACGGCTACCCCGTGTGTGACCTTGGACGCGACGTGCCGCCCGAAAAGATCGTTGAGGAAACCGTCCGTCTGCACGCGCCGATCGTAGGGTTAAGTGCTCTTATGACCACCACCGTCCCCGCGATGGAGGAAACGATCAAGCAGCTCCGGGAATCTGCTCCCTGGTGTAAGATCGTAGTCGGCGGTGCCGTCCTCAACCGAGAATATGCCGACCGCATCGGCGCGGATAAGTACGCGAAGGACGCAATGGAAGCGGTACGCTACGCGGAAGAAGTGACCGCCGAAAAAATCAAATGAAAATTAATTATTGAGGTATATAAAAATGAAATTACTTATCGACGACGCGAATATTGCCAAAATCAAAGAAGTATCCGAATTCTTCCCCGTTGATGGCGTAACCACGAACCCCTCGATCCTCGCGAAGAGCGGCCGCCCGCCCTTTGAAGTCCTCTCCGAGATCCGCGAATTCCTTGGCGACAAGGAACTCCACGTTCAGGTCATCTCCGCAGACGCCGAAGGCATAATGAAGGAAGCCGCAAAGATCACCGAAGTCCTCGGCAAAGACACCTTCATCAAGATCCCCGTCACCCGCGAGGGTCTGAAGGCTATGAAGGCTCTCTCGGCTGAAGGTTACAAGATCACCGCAACCGCTATCTACACCCCCATGCAGGCATATCTCGCCGCACGTGCAGGCGCGGATTACGCCGCTCCCTACGTCAACCGCATCGACAACCTCGGCGCAAACGGCATCGAGTCCGCGATGACAATGCACGACATTTTTGTTAACGGCGGCTACAAGACCGAGATCCTCGCCGCAAGCTTCAAGAACAGCCAGCAGGTTCAGGCTCTCGCGGCTTATGGATGCGGATGCGCTACCTGCGCGCCCGACATCATCGAGGGTCTTATCGCAAATCCCACCGTCACCTATGCAGTTGAAGCCTTCAAAAAGGACTTCGAAGGACTTGTCGGCGAAGGAAAAACCATGCTTGATTGCTGAAAATTTCAAAATTTTTGAATTTTCCTATTGACAAGCGCTCCTTTTTGTGTTATAATAAGCGAAATTTTTCAAGAAAGGTCTACGGCAATGACAACTATTAAGTTTGTGCTTAATAATAATGTCCCCATGCACGGAGAATACTCCTATTGGTATTCGTCGGGCTTGTATTGTCGTACCCAAATTTCATAATAATCGCATTATAGGATTATATTTTTGGAGATAGACGGTGCAAGTCGAAGTTTTGATTTCGCTTGCACCGTCTTTTTGTTTATTAATTATTTAACATAAAGGAGAAACAACAATGGAACGACTCGAAGCACTCGCGGCTTACTACTCTAAAGGAAAAGAAGACGGACGCCTGCTCTCGCGCCACGGAAGCGTGGAATTTATCACGACGGTGCATTATATAGAAAAATATCTTCGCCCCGGTATGAAGATACTCGAGATCGGTGCGGGGACCGGGAGGTATTCGCATTATTTCGCGCAGAACGGCTACGAGGTTGACGCCGTCGAGCTGATGGAATGCAACATAGAAGTCTTCAAGGCTCACACTCTGCCCTCGGAAAAGATCACGGTAACACAAGGCGACGCGCTCGATCTTAAAATCAAGGATGAACAATACGACATCACCCTGCTTCTCGGCCCGATGTACCATCTTTACACGGTCGAAGATCAGAAAAAGGCACTCTCGGAGGCAATCAGAGTCACGAAAAAGGGGGGAATCGTCTTTGTTGCCTACTGCAACAGCGATCTGACGATGTATCAAGCCTGCATCGGTAAAGGAATACTCAAACCCGCGCGCGCCGCGCATAAGATCGACGAGGAAACCTTCAAGCTATTTTCGGAGCCTATTGATGTCTTTCAACTCCACCGCAAGGAGGACATTGACGCGCTTATGGATGGCTTTAACGTCACCCGTCTGCACTATGTCGGCACGGATATGCTCGTCCACTTCCTGCGACGGGAGTTTTCCGAGCTCGATGACGAGGATTTTGAATTTTATATGAGATACCATCTGAGCATCTGCGAACGCCCCGATATGGTCGGCGCGACGAACCACATGCTTGATATTTTCAGAAAGGAATAAATATGGTAATTACGATACAAGAAACACGCCCCTCGGAAGCCGAGGAGCTGATCGAAATACAAAAAGCCGCATTTTTGCCGCTTTACGAAAAATACCACGACACCGGCAACCCCTGCCTGCGCGGGGTCGAGGATATTTTAATTCGTCTGAACGAAAACTACCGTCATTTCACGATCCTCGCGGACGGCAAGACGGTCGGCGCGATATTCTACCGCGTCCACGGCAAGTGGTTTCCCAATACCTTCCTTGAAGCGGGCGAATACTACCTCGGCAGACTCTACATCCACCCCGATCATCAAGGTAAAGGAATTGCGCCAAAAGCCATAGAACTTGCTGAAAAACAGTTTCCCGATGCAAAAAGATTCTACGTGGATTTTCCTGCAGATATGGACAAAAACCGCCGCTGCTACGAAAAAGCGGGGTACAGGGATATGAATTTGACGATTCAAGTTGAGGAAAATTTGACACTATCATTTTACAAAAAGGAAATCGAAAAATGAGCAAACGAATAGAAATGATCAATGCCTTTTACGACGGTTATCGCGAGGATGTGCGATTAGAGAAAAGCCGTCATGGTCAACTTGAATACCTTACCACTATGAATTACATAAACAAAATGACAGCCGCGAACTCTTCGGTTCTGGAAATCGGCGCGGGTACGGGACGGTATTCTATTGCACTTGCTAAAAAAGGATATAACGTAACCGCTGTTGAGCTTGCAGACAAAAACCTTGAAATTCTTAATGAGAACACCAAAGGGATTAATAACCTTCATTGTTATCAAGGTGACGCACTTGATTTAGGCAGATTTGATGACAACAGCTTCGATCTGACATTGGTTTTGGGTCCGATGTACCATCTTTATACCAAAGAAGATATGTTAAAGGCATTAAATGAAGCCTTACGTGTGACCAAGCCCGAAGGTATTATTATGACAGCATTTTTGTCGATTCATGCCATAATGCATGATAACTATCTGCAGGGAAATTTTGTTGAGGGATTCAAGGAAAACTTCACCGAGGATTTCAAAGTCAAGCATTTTACCGAACAGCTTTTCACCGGATTCTATATTGATGAATTTGAGGCGTTGTTTGAAGCTCTTCACGTTAATCACATCACAACCGTAGCAACCGACAGCATACTTGAGCTTGCCGAAATGACAAAGAATTTTGCAATGTCGGATGAGGATTTTGAGCTGTTCGCAAAGTATCACTTGCACAACTGCGAGAGGCGAGAATATCTCGGAAGTTCGAGTCATCTTTTGCATATTTGTAAAAAGGAACAGTAAAGAATCGCCGACCTAAGCACGAGAATTATATAATAATTCAATACCAATCAGACACGAGCCTGTAATACTTTGTTTCACTTAAAAATTGACATAATTCAAAACTATGCTCCTACTCAAAGACAAGTGTGCTATTCCCAATATGATAATTTTATAATGATGCTTGTCTAATATGCAGAGCAGACGGCGCTCTCCTCATTCACCACTCCTCGCGGTCCCCTTTCCCCGCTGGGGAACGCTGAGAGATTTGTCCCGTTCTCATCGCATTTCAGCGAACATCGGATATTGCTACAATTTTGTTTGGGCAGATTGGAATATTTTTATGTAAATTATTCTGTACTCGTAATGGAGTTCCTGCAAACTTTTTTCAATAAAATATTCCAATTTGGTGTCCAAAATTATATTGCTAAATCATCTTCGCTGAATAGTTAGCGGTTATCGCCCAAGCCTTAAGCGTTCCCCAGCGGGGAAAGGGGACCGCGAGGAGCGGTGAATGAGGAGAGCGGAGTCTGTACTGCACAAACGACAAGCGTACTAATAGTTATCTCAATATTTCAAGGACAAACCCAAGACTTTTGGAACTGTTAAGTTTTAGTTGAAACAAAGTACTCATAATATAAATTTGATTATAACAAAACTATCACTCGTACTATAAATAGTACAGAAAGGACTAATAATGATATTCCACCCCAAAGAAATAACACTCAAAAACGACAAAGTCGCGATACTCAAAACACCCGAGATCAGCGACGCGGCGGGGATGCTGGCATACATAAAGCAAGCCTGCGGAGAGACCGATTTTCTTCTCCGTACACCCGAGGAATGGGAGGCTGTGAGCATTGAAAAGGAAGAAAAGTGGGTCAAAAACCTCCGCGAATCCGAGAGCACTCTTGCCATTGCCTGCTATATCGACGGCAAGATCGCGGGAAACTGCGAGATCAGCTTTCGCACGGGCATAAAAGTCGGACACCGCGCCGTTATCGCTATCGCAATACTTAAAGAATACTGGAACCTCGGAATCGGATCGGCTTTCTTCCGCGAAATGATCGCCGCTGCTGAGGCTCACGAAGGTACAGAGATCGTTGAGCTTGACTTTATCGAAGACAACTCCCGCGCACGCGCGCTTTATGAAAAATTCGGGTTCCGCATTACAGGTATGATCCCCAACGCCATCAAACAGAGAGACGGAATCTACAAAAATGAATACCAAATGCAGCTCGTTCTCCACAAAAAATCGTAAAACCAAAAGAATTGCATTAAATTTTTTCGAAAATTCGGGAATTATATTGAATTTTGTTCCGATTTGTGCTATAATATTATAATAGTTTATGAAATAATCTATTTCATACCGTAGGAGGTTTCAAATGGACGACAACAAGTATAATTCTCTGAGACTGCGCGGGCAACTTTGCTTTCCTCTCTATGCGGTGTCTCGCGAAATGATCAAAAGATACCGTCCCCATCTTGACAAAATTGGTTTAACATACACGCAGTATATTGTTATGATGGTCTTCTGGGAGGAGAAAAAACAAAATGTCAAACAGCTCGGCGAAAAGCTCTATCTCGATTCGGGCACTCTGACCCCCGTTCTCAAAACGCTTGAGGCTAAAGGCTATCTCGTCCGCAGCCGTTCAAAGGAAGACGAACGTGTGCTAAACGTTGCGATCACCGAAGCAGGTGAGGCACTCAAGGACGAGGCGCTTTTCATCCCTGTGGAAATGACAAAGCATATCGCTCTCACACGCGAGGAAACTTACACACTCTACAAGCTACTGCGCAAGCTTCTTGCAGAAGCGCCCGAATTCAAGGAATAAAATCAATTAATTTATTAGCAAAATCAACTACCGACAAGGGCACCACAAACTGCCCTTGTCTTTTTCATTCTTTTCGGCAGATTTGATATTGATTTATTAACTTATTTTTAGTATAATATATAATATCATATATTTTGCCCAACCAATCGTGGCAGAAAGGACAACCCAAAATGATAAAAAGACTTCTGGGCTGTGTCAGGGAATATAAGCTACCCTCGATACTGACCCTCATCTTCATTATCGGCGAGGTCATAATTGAGGTTCTGATCCCCTTCATAACCGCAGACCTTGTCAACAGCATCAAAGCGGGAGCCGAGATGAGCGAACTCTTAAAGACCGGTCTCGTACTTGCTTTGATGGCAGTGGTCTCGCTGACCTGCGGAGGCGTTGCCGCATTCACCTGTGCGAAGGCAAGCGCGGGATTTGCCAAAAACCTTCGCGGCGATCTTTTCCGCAAGATCCAGACCTATTCCTTCGAAAACATCGACAAATTCTCGACAGCTTCTCTCGTAACGCGTCTGACCACCGACATCGGAAACGTTCAGATGTCTTATATGATGATCATACGTACCGCGATCCGCTCGCCCTTGATGTTCATATTCTCGATCATCATGGCTTACATTATGGGCGGCTCGCTTGCAACGACCTTTGTTGTCGTTGTTCCCGTACTTATCACGGGTCTGCTTTTAGTTGCGCGCAAGGCTATGCCCGCATTCCGCAGAGTTTTCAAGAAATACGACCGACTCAACGAGTCCATCGAGGAAAACGTGCGCGGTATGAGAGTTGTCAAGGGATTTTCGCGTGAGAATTACGAGCGCGAACGCTTCGGCGCGGCAAGCGAGGACATCGCAGGCGATTTCACAAAAGCCGAGCGCATCGTTGCCCTCAACACGCCCATCATGCAGGTCTGCCTCTACTTCAACATGGTATTCGTGCTGACCTTCGGCTCATACCTCATCATCTCGGGCACCGGCTCGAACATCGACGTCGGACAGCTTTCGGCAATGCTTACTTACGGCATGCAGATCCTAATGTCGCTGATGATGCTCTCGATGATCTACGTAATTCTGACAATGTCGGCTGAATCCTTCAAGCGTATCTATGAAGTCCTCAGCGAGGAGCCCACGCTCACAAGCCCCGCACATGGCATCACCGAGGTCAAGGACGGCTCGATCGACTTTGACTCGGTTAACTTCAAGTATTCCAAGAAAGCAAAGAAAAACGCCCTCTCCGACATCGATATTCATATCGAATCGGGTATGACCGTAGGCATCATCGGCGGCACGGGCTCTTCGAAGACCACACTCGTTCAGCTCATCCCCCGTCTTTATGACGCTACCGAGGGAAGTGTCAAGGTTGGCGGCGTTGACGTCCGCGAATATGACCTGCGCACTCTCCGCGATTCGGTTTCGATGGTTCTGCAGAAGAATCTTCTCTTCTCGGGCACAATCAAGGAAAACCTCCGTTGGGGTAACGCAAACGCGACGGACGAGGAGCTCGTCGAAGCTTGCAAGCTCGCTCAGGCGCACGATTTCGTCTCCTCCTTCCCCGATGGCTACGACACCTTCATTGAGCAAGGCGGTACGAACGTCTCGGGCGGTCAGAAGCAGCGTCTTTGCATCGCTCGCGCACTTTTGAAAAAGCCGAAGATCCTCATCCTTGACGACTCGACAAGTGCAGTCGATACCCGCACCGACGCGCTCATCCGCGACGGATTCAAGAAATTCATCCCCGAAACCACAAAGATCATAATCGCGCAGAGAATCGCTTCGGTTCAGGAAGCCGATATGATCATCGTCCTCGATAAGGGCTCGATCTCCGCGGTCGGAAAGCACGAAGAGCTCCTCGTATCGAGCGAGATCTACCGCGAGGTTTACGAACAGCAGACAGGAGGTAACGACAATGAGTAAAAAACAAATGCCTCCCATGCAGGGTAAGCCGATGAAGAGAAAGATAAACTTCAAAACTCTCGGCAGAACGCTAAAGATGCTCTTCGGCTTCTATCCGGTTCTGATGCCGATCACGATCTGCTGCATCCTCTTCTCCGCTGCGTGTGCGACACTGCCGGGTCTTTTCATTCAGAATGTCATTGAGATCATCGGCAACGCGCAGGCAAACGGACTTTCCTGGGAAGAAGCAAGCAAAGAGCTTATCCCTTTGATGACTCTTCTTGCAACGCTTTATCTTCTTTCGCTCCTTTCTATCACCGCACACACACAGCTCATGGCTTACATCACGCAGGGCTTCCTCAACAAGATGCGCCGCGCGATGTTCGACAAGATGCAGAATCTCCCCATCAAGTATTTCGACACGCATAAACACGGCGACATAATGTCGCATTACACCAACGACATCGACACCCTCCGCCAGCTCGTCTCCCATGCGCTGCCCTCGATCATTCAGGCAAGCGCGATCGTCATCTTTGTCGTCTCGATAATGCTCTACTTCAGCGTTTGGATGACCTTGGTAGTAATGGTCGGAGTTATCTTTATGATAATGGTATCGAAGACGGTCGGCGGCGGCTCGGCTAAATACTTCATCCGTCAGCAAAAGGCAATGGGACGCACCGAGGGCTTCATTCAGGAAATGATGAACGGTCAGAAGGTCGTCAAGGTATTCTGCCACGAGGACAACGTCATCGAAGATTTTGACAAAGTCAACGATGAGCTTTTCCACGACTCGAGCCGCGCTCATGCTTACGCGAATATGATGGGTCCCATCATCGCCAATATCGGTAATATCCTCTACGTTCTTATGGCTCTCGTCGGAGGCATCTTCATTCTGACTGAGATCCCCAACCTTTGCCTCTCGCGCGATCCTTCAATGGCAGTGGTAAATATCAGTATCGCAGTCCCCTTCCTCAATATGACCAAGCAGTTCACGGGTAACGTCAACCAGCTCTCGCAGCAGTTCAACTCGATCATTATGGGTCTTGCGGGTGCGGAGCGAGTATTTGCCGTTATGGACGAGGAACCCGAGGCTGATGACGGCTACGTAACTCTCGTAAACGTCAAGGAAAACGCGAACGGCGAGCTCGAGGAGACCACCGAGCGCACACACAAGTGGGCTTGGAAGCATCCCCACGGCGACGGCACTCTCACCTACACTCCTCTTCGCGGCGACGTCCGTCTTACCGAAGTCGATTTCGCCTACGAGGAAGGCAAACCCGTTCTCCACGACGTAACCGTCTATGCTGAGCCCGGCCAAAAGGTCGCCTTCGTCGGCGCAACCGGCGCGGGAAAGACCACGATCACAAACCTCATCAACCGCTTCTATGACATCGCCGACGGCAAGATCCGCTACGACGGTATCAATATCAACAAGATCAAGAAGAACGACCTCCGCCGCTCGCTCGGAATCGTTCTCCAGGAGACCAACCTCTTCACGGGCACGGTTATGGATAATATCCGCTACGGACGCCTTGACGCGACCGACGAGGAATGCATCGAAGCCGCTCGTCTTGCGGGTGCGGACGATTTCATCACCCGTCTGCCCGAGGGATACGACACGATGCTGACCGGAAACGGTGCAAACCTCTCACAGGGTCAGCGCCAGCTTCTCGCCATCGCGCGCGCCGCAGTTGCCGATCCTCCCTGCCTCATCCTCGACGAGGCAACCTCCTCGATCGACACCCGCACCGAGGCGATCGTCTCCGCGGGTATGGATAAGCTGATGGAAGGCAGAACGGTATTCGTAATCGCCCACCGCCTCTCCACCGTCCGCAACTCCGACGTCATTATGGTCCTCGACCACGGCCGCATCATCGAACGCGGCAGCCACGAAAAGCTCATCGAAGAAAAAGGAACCTATTATAGACTTTATACGGGAGCATTTGAGTTAGAATAATCAAAAACGACGAGCCGAGGCTCGTCGTTCTTGATTGATAATTTGCCTTCGGCAAAATGATAGTCTCGCTACGCGAGAATGATGATTTGCCTGCGGCAAAATGAAGGTGAATTTCCGCAAAGCGGAAATTTTCCTATTATTAATAATTCGCCCTTGGGCGAATTATCATTCGGCGTAGCCGATCATCATTCTCGCGCAGCGAGATCATCATTCGCGCTTCGCGCGACAATGCTGACAGCACTAATTTCTTAAATTTTCATTAAATTACATTTTCCTCTTGACATCATCAAAACACTGTGCTATAATAACTGTGCTACCACAAATAGCACAGTTATTTTTCAAAGGCGGTTATATATTATGCTGATCGTAATTGACCACAATTCGAGAATACCGATCTACGAGCAGATCAAAACGCAGATCATTGCGCTTATCAATTCAGGCGTGCTTGCGCCGGGCGATAAGCTCCCCTCTCTGCGCGCGCTCGCAAGCGAGCTGTCTTTGAATTTTAACACGATCAAGAAGGTATTCGCTCTGCTTGAAGCCGACGGAGTAATTGAAAGCCGTCAGGGTGCGGGATTTTTTGTAACGGTATGCGCAGTCGAGAACAAAAATATCCTCGCAAAGGCAGAGGAGGAGCTGCGGCTGACGCTTGCCCGTGTTCGCGATGCGGGCTTGAGCCAAGATGCGGCAATGCGGATACTTTCCGAAATTTACCAAAAGGAGGAGGAACAATGATCATTCTTAATAACGTCGATAAGAGCTTCTCAGGCACCGAAGTCCTCAAAGATATCAATCTTGAGATCGCCGACAGCTCGATCTATGGTCTTGTCGGCTATAACGGCGCGGGTAAAACTACGCTTTTGAACCTCATTGGCGGGCTTTACCGCCCCGACATGGGCGAGATCCTTGCCGATGTTGGAGAAAAGCGCATCAAAACCACCGCAAATGAAGAGTATAAACGCGAAAGCTTCTGCGTTTTTGACGACCCATACTATCTCCCGCAGGCAACGCCCGAATCGATGGCAAGATACTACCGCGGATTCTACCGCAACTTTTCGCCCGAGCTTTTCGCCAAGCTCTGCAAGATACTCGAGATCGACCCCGAAAAGAGGCTGAATTCCTTTTCAAAGGGAATGAAGCGAAAGTCAGACCTCTGCTTTGCCCTTGCATCAAAGGCGCGTTATCTTCTGCTCGACGAATCCTTCGACGGACTCGACCCGGGCGTGAGGATGACGGTAAAGGATCTCCTGCTCGAATATATGGCAGACACGGGCGCGACGGTCGTTATGGCATCGCACAATCTGCACGAGCTTGAGGGCGTGTGCGACAGCGTCGGGCTTCTCAACCGTCAAAATATCGTTTTTAGTTGCGACATTGACGACGCACGCTCGAAATACCGCCGTTACCGCGTCGGTTTTTCAAGCGAGGTGACGGAAAACAAGTTCAAGAATTTCGATCTCGGCAATCTGAAATGCGGGGGCAAGCTCATCGGATTCATTTCCGGCAAAGAACCCGAAACTGTCCGCGAAAGGCTCTCACTTGTCGGCGACATCATTCTTTTCGAGGATCACCCTATGACTCTTGAGGAGATCTTCCGCTACGAAACAACGAAAGGAGGCGAAGAAATTGAGATCTCGGGGCTTTTCTCCTGATGCACACTATCTGAAATACGTTGCCAAAAGGTATTCGTGGTTGGCGCTCATTCCCGTCGCGCTGATCGGATTTCACACTTGGATCGGCAATCTGATCTTCGGTATCGACACAGCTTCGCTTCACGGCACATTTTCCAATAAATATTACCGGGTCGTTGACACAGGCTCTTCTCTCAGCGATACCATTACCTATGCCTCGGTATTATTAGGATTCTTTATAGCATTAATTCTATTTTCATTTCTTTGGAACAAAAAAGAGAATTCGTCCACCCTTTCTCTTGGCGTTTCTCTGAAAAACCAATTCCTTATCCGCTATCTTTTCGGCGCAGGTATGATCACTTTTAGCTATGTCTTATCGTTTGCTTTGTCATACACAATGGCAATGAGTAAAATCGGCGATGATCAGACAGGGCTCGGCATCAAATATACCGTCATTTACGTTCTCTGCTTTACCCTGCTTGCAATTTGCGTATATACTGTTTTTGTGCTTTGCGCGATATTATCCGGAAGATTCATCGATTATTTGATCGGATCGGCAGGCGTTATCATTATACCCTATGCGATCGGCAGTACTCTTCACTATGTTTTTTCAAGCTTTCTGCACGGCTCGCTCCTCGGCATCGGGCGCAAAGAACTCGGCATCGGCACGAAAGAAGTGCTTTATGAGGGAAATATCGAGCATATAACCGACCGATTCGGCGCATTCACTGCATTTGATTCGGTATTCGACGTGTTTGCGGTTCCTCTTGATCCCGCTTCGGTCCACCCGGAAGAGCTTGAAGTCTTCCGCAATGCCGTTGCAATGCCGTGGGGCACTTTCATAATAACGCTCATTCTGACAGTCGCACTCGCAGTATTCGCTTGTATCGCCTTTATCCGCAGACCGATCGAAAAGACAGGTATGGCAGGAATCTGCCCTCCGCTTACAGTAACGGCATCAATTTCGATCTCTTTGTTTGTATCTTCGTTTATCTGTGAGCTTAATCTGAACAGATTTTTGCTGATGCTCATCTTCTCGCTTCTGTTTGCGCTTATATTCTTCATTTTGAATGCAGTATGCACCGCAGGCATAAAATCAGCATTCGCTCATTATCCGCAGGTGCTCGCAACAGTCGGCACAGTTTGGATCTGCGTTCTAATTTGCTTCTTCGGTGCGTTCGGTTACTCCGACTATATTCCCGATGAAGACAAGATCGAAAAGGTGGTTATGAATTATATCGGCAATCCCGTTATACTACGTGGTGCCAAAGGCGGATGGGAAACTCTCGTTTCGGGCTCTTCGCAGTTTTCAAATGATGCAAGCTTTACCATAGACGGATATGTTCAAGGCCTCAATTTTATTTATTGGTGGACTTATTTCGAAGATATGCCCGTGCTGACAAGTGAAAGCGATATTGCAAAAGCCATTGAGATACACGAATACGTAATTTCCGAAGGTATGAAGCTCAAGAGTAACATCAACTGCAGGGAACCAAGCAACGGGGAGTCCCCTTTCCAAGCACAGTGGTATATTGTATATTATCTAAAGGACGGAAGCCGCGTTGAGCGCTATTATAAATACGTAACACTTTCCGCCGCGGAAATGATCGCGTCGATAGAAGACGGTGACGCATTCCGGGAGCATTACATCGAAAACCGTCTCGGCCCCAAGGGCGCAAATGTTTTTGAATACGGAAAGACCTCATTCGAGATCGGCGACGAATTTTTCTCCAATCTGACCGCCCTCAATATGCTTACAAGCGAGGAGAATTACGAGCTGTTTGAGGCGCTGACACGCGATTTTGCCGATCTTTCCTATGAGGACAGATATTTTTATGACGGCAAAGTCCTTGGCATTCTCAGGCTTGCCTTAGTGACCAACTACTACGCCGACGGGCAGGTGGTTTATGGATTTGGCGGCAATGCGCCCGAGGATCGTGGACGCGACACGTGGTATATCACCGAAAAATACACAAGGACGCTTGATTTTCTGCAAAGACATTCTCTGACCGAATATTTCAACGCAAGTATGACGGTCATTTCGGTAGAAACACAGCCATACAACGCATACTCATACGGTGTAAATGATACCGGCGGCGGAGCTCTGATCTTCATACAATCTGCCGACAACATAGTGCACACTTCGGTCAGCATCAATTCCGAGCAGGATAAAGAAGCCCAAGTGCTGAGTGCGGCGTACACGCAAATACCCGAAAGCGAATGGCAAAGCTATATCGAAAGATCGCGTGCCATTGCCGCGACAACAAACGGCGGTATTATCGTGAGAATAATCTATAAAAACTCATCGGGCGAGACAAAAATAATCGACAGACTGATTCCAAATGAATAAATTTTTTGGCTGCTTCATTAATAATGAGGCAGCCGCGTTTTTCAATGTAGCGAAAATGATGTATATTATTACGAGCCGCAAATATCATTATTAATCAATATCATATTACGCTGTCATCCTGAGCGGAGCGAAGCGGAGTCGAAGGACCTCGGCGAAGCCGGGCTGAGATTGGAGCCTGCTGTGAATATGATCAATGTGAATTATTGATTATATTGATACCATTCAAAGCAAACTTTATAATTGACCCGCTGCGCGAGGACCTTCGACTCCGCTGCGCTCCGCTCAGGATGACAGCGTAATATAATTTGTGCTAAAATGTAATTCTTATCTCGTAATGCAATTTATAAGGATATAGATAAATAATATAAAAACTAACTTAATTAATCCGCCTCAAGCTTTTGTTTGTCCCGCGCACAGAAGCTGAACAAAATTCAAGCACTCGCAAGGCATCAGCTTTGCTGATTAAAAATCCCTCCCGCTTGCGGGAGGGTTGGGTGGGGAGTCAGCGGCGCGCGAAATTATAAGTCTTTTTCTTTGAAAAGGACTTGATCGACCGCAACAGTGCAGGCACACCGCCGATAAGGAGCATAAGCCCAAAACCGATGCGAAGCAGATCGGGCGCAAGTACAGAAGCGATCAGCGCACCGACGATCGCTCCGATAATTCCGCCGAGTGACATAAAGGTCACCGCACCATAGCAAATATTTCTCGCGCGAAGATTGACGGCTGTCGATGCGCCCGAGGAAAAAATAAAGAATATCAAGTTAACTCCCTGCGCGAAAAGCTGTCCTATCTCGCGATATTTGGTTAAAAACACAACGAGCAGCCCGCCGCTTCCAACACCAAGCCCCGAAAGCAGCGCCACACCGCAGCTTACAATAAAATCTATCATCTTCCACCCTAAAAAATCATCGTAAATCCCGACCAGACGACGAGAGCCGAAAAGATCAAACGCAGAAGCCGCGTATCTATCACGGCAAGCAACAGTCCGCCGCCCACGCCGCCGATGATCGCAGGAAGGATAAATGGCGCAAATTCAAGCCCGTGCACACTTCCTCGCAATACGTAAGCTATTGCCGACACAGCAGAAAGCGGGAGCATCACCGCGAGTGCATTTGCAAAAACATCGCGGCTTTCGTGATATTCGCGCGGCAAGACCTTCTCCGCCCCGCGAACCAATATTATCCCGCCTCCCGCGCCGAGAAGTCCGTTCAGCAGTCCTGCAAAAAATCCGAGCATCAGCGCGCCCACACCTTTATTTTTCATAAAAATTCCTCATCACCCTTGTAATTTGCCCGATTTCGTGATATAATTATATTTGGTATAATTTACGAAAATGCGATTCTTGATTTTAGTATTTCCGAATATTTCGATCCCATACACGAAAGGAGACCACCGTGGCAAACACCAAGGGAAAGCCGACGGCAGAGAAAAAGCCTGCTTCGGCAAAGAAAAATACATCCAAAAAGGCACTCGAACGTGACGAATACGCTTACTACGACGATCTTTACGAAAAAAATCCCCGTAAGAAAAAGGCGCAAGAGCCCATCGAGGAAGAGGAAGACATTTATTCCTACAACGACGATCTTTATAAAAAGAAAACAAAAAAGAAAAAGCAGCCCGAAGCGATAGAGGAAGAAAAGGACATCCCGCCCGCTTCAACGCAGACCCTGCACCGACTGATGCCATACATCCTCGGAGTTATCACTTTATTCATCGTTGCTTGCTTCCTATTGGCGGGAATCGACGGCGCGATGGGCGACCTCGGCAATCTGCTGCGTAAACTCTTCTTCGGATTTTTCGGTTGGCCGGCATATTTTATTCCGCTTGTGCTCGTCAATCTGATAATCTATTGGCGCAGATACGTCGATCTCGGCGTTATCAGAAGAAAGATCGTCTTCGGCACCGCGATCCCCCTGCTTCTCTCCTCTCTCATCCACTCGCTTGCGATCGCCCGCCTTTATGACGGCTACAAATGGGCTGAATGGGGCAAGAGCATTTTCGGATTCAAGGAAGCAACCTCAAACTGGACACACGGCGTGACTCTTCACGGCGGCGGATTCTTCGGAGGTCTGTTTGGCGGATTCTTCCGTTGCCTTATCGGTTACGTAGGCTCGGTCATTGTAATAATCGCGATCCTTGCGCTTGCAATCATCTTCTATGTCGGACTTTCGCCCAGACACTTCATTGATATGATCTCCTCGCTCGTCTCAAAGCTCAAGAGCAAAACCCACGAGCGCAAGATCGAGGTCATCGAGCCCGAGGAAGAAGAAGAGGACGAGATCGAAGATGTTCTTCCCAAGCCTCGCACTCGCCGCAAAGCTGTTCCCGCACCCGACCCCGAGGACGACATCGCCGCGGCGATCCCCGCTCCCGAAGAGGACGACGCCCCCGCAGTCAGCGGCATTGATATCAAGCCCGCCGGCGGAGAATTCGACCCCGATGCAATGGAGGTCCTCGGCTCTATCGAAACCAAGCACGCGGAAAAGGAAAAAGAAAAGAAAAAGACCCTTGATCCCCTCCGCCCCGTCAGCGAGAGCGAATCCCCCGAAACCTTCGGGGAGCTTGTTGACACCATCTTCGGCGAGGCACCGAAAAGCGTCGCGGAACCCGCACCCGCTGTGCTTGAGATCACCGAAGCGCCCGTCGTCAACATCCCCGCAGAAGAACCCGAAGAATCCGCTCCCATTGAAGACGGCATTCTTCTCCCCGATCAGGCAAAGAAAAAGCAGGCTTACGAACAGCTTGCCGCATATATCTTCCCCCCTCTGACACTCCTTCGCGAATCGACCTCGCCCGGACGCGATGCCATCAACGCTGAGCTCCGCGCGAATGCCGAAACGCTTATCGAAAAGCTTGAATCCTTCCACGTCAAGCTTGCAAAGATCGAATACTCGCGAGGTCCCACACTGACCCGTTACGAGCTCTACCCCGCCCCCGGAGTCAAGGCAAACTCGATCAAGAATCTTCAGACCGACATTGCAATGGCGCTCCAGGCGAAGATCAGGATCGAAGCTCCCATCCCCGGCAAGAGCGCAGTCGGCGTCGAGGTGCCGAACAAGTCTTCCTCGACCGTTGCCATCCGTGAGCTTCTTGACTCGGAACAGTTCAAGGATGCAAAAAGCAAGCTCTTTGCCTGCCTCGGCAAGGACATTACGGGCGAGCCGATCTTCATTGACATCGGCAAAATGCCCCACCTTCTGATCGCGGGTACTACCGGATCGGGTAAATCGGTCTGCATCAACAGCATCATCATGTCGCTGCTTTACAAGGCGCGCCCCGATGAGGTTCAGTTCATCATGATCGACCCGAAGAAGGTTGAAATGTCGATGTATAACAATCTGCCCCACCTGCGCGTTCCCGTTGTCACCAACGTCAAAAAGGCGGCGGGTACTCTCAACGCCGCTGTCGGCGAGATGGAGCACCGCTATGAGCTCTTTGAGAACAACCTCGCGCGTGACATTGACGGCTACAACCGTATGATGAAGGCGGAGGATCCCGATTTCATCCCGCTTCCCAGACTCGTCATCATCATCGACGAGCTTGCCGACCTTATGATGAGCGCCCCCTCCGAGATTGAGACCTCGATCGTCCGTCTTGCTCAAAAGGCGCGTGCGGCGGGCATCCACCTCATCGTTGGTACTCAGCGCCCCTCGGTTGACGTCATCACGGGTCTGATCAAGGCAAACATCCCCTCGAGAATCGCATTTGCGGTTGCCTCGGGTATCGACTCGAGAACCATCATCGACACCGTCGGCGCCGAAAAGCTCCTTGGACGCGGTGATATGCTCTTCTGCCCCATCGGCGCGCAGAATCCCATCCGTGCGCAGGGTACCTTTGTCACCGATGACGAGGTCGTTGCAGTTACGAATTTCGTAAAGGAAAATTCCACGGGCGCACACTACGACGACGAATTCCTCTCGCGCATCGAAAAGGAATCCGAGCAGATCGTCACCGTCACTCCCGGTGCAAAGAAGCCCACGGGTAGCACAGGCGGAGGCGGCGCGGCAAGCGGATCCTCCGAGTGCTTCGACGAGCTCTTCTTGGACGCTCTCAAGCTCGCAGTCGAAAGCGGCACGGTAGCAACTTCCTTCCTGCAGAGAAACATCAATGTCGGATTCGGCAGAGGCGCAAGAATCATCGACCGCATGGCAAAGCTCGGATTCGTCACACAGCCCGACGGCACCAAGCCCCGCCAGGTACTTCTCACATCATCCCAGCTCGCCGAGCTCATCGCCCGCGACGATAAGAGGATCTACGGTCTTATCCCGCAGGATGAGGAGGAATAAGTGGACAGTGGTTAGTGGACAGTGGACAGAAAGATGCGGATGATAATTTAATTTTTATCATCGTTCCATTGTTCAGCAACTAATTTAATTAAAAAGCGATCTCGGATATTTGGAAGCGTTACACTTCTTGATATCCGAGATTTTCTATTCACTTATTCAAGCATTATTATATTGTTGACGAAGCATAGGAGCACCAAACAAAATTACAGATCAAACTCCGCGTCTTTCTGTCCACTGTCCACTAACCACTGTCCACTTTTTTCCTGCAGAAATGAGAAAAGAGTTGACATTCCCCGAAAAATGTATTATAATATACATAATATATTTAATCCAATCGAAAGAGAAAGCGAAAAATGTTAAAACGATTCATTGCTTACTACAAACCTCACCGCGGGATGCTGACGCTCGATATGCTTGCCTCGCTCGTTATCGCGCTCGTCGGCATGGTCTACCCGATCATCACCGAAACGATGCTCGAAGCTTTCCTTGACGGAACGCAGACTGCAAAAATGATAATCACGGCAAGCGCGATAGTTCTTGCGCTTTACATCATCCGCCTTTTCCTGCGTTACTTCGTTCAGTATTACGGTCACCTCATCGGTGTCGGAATGCAGGCTCAGATGCGCCGCGACCTCTTCGCGCACATTCAGAAGCTTCCCTTCTCCTTCTACGACGAGAACGAAACGGGTAAGATCATGACCCGTATGACCTCCGACCTTTTCGAGATCAGCGAGCTTGCTCACCACGGCCCAGAAAACCTGCTCATCAGCTCGGTCACTTTCATCGCCGCTTTCGTTTATCTTTGCACGATCGACTGGGCGCTGACCCTCATCATCTTCGTCTGCGTGCCGATTCTCATCATCGTTGCCGCTTACTTCCGCAAAAAGATGCGCTCCGCATTCACCGAGCGCCGCGCGAGCAATGCAGTCATCAACGCCTCGCTTGAAAGCTCGATCTCGGGTATCCGTGTCACAAAGGCATACACAAACCAGGACAAGGAGACCGAGAAATTCGAAGTTGGCAACAATGCCTTCATCAACGCTTGTAAGAAGGCTTACGACGCGATGGGCAAGTTCCACTCGGGAACCTCCTTCATCACCGACGTTTTCAACGTAATCATCCTCATCGCGGGCGGTCTCTTCATCAACGCGGGCCGCATCTCGATCCCCGAATATTCGGCATTTATGGTGTCGATCAACCTCTTCATCTCGCCCATCAACACCCTCATCGGCTTTATGGAGCAGTATCAGAACGGTGTCACCGGCTTCGAGCGCTTCCTTGAGATCATCGACACAGAACCCGAGCGCGACGAGCCCGATGCGATCGAGCTTCAGGGCGTCGAGGGCAAGATCGAGTTCGAGAACGTCGAGTTCTCCTACAAGGATTCCGCAGAAGTCCTCCACGGCATTTCTCTTAACGTCGAAAAGGGACAGAAGCTCGCGCTTGTCGGCCCCTCGGGCGGCGGTAAGACCACCATCTGCCACCTCATTCCGAGATTCTATAAGATCACGGGCGGCGACATCAAGATCGACGGCAAGAGCATCAATTCGCTCACAATGAACTCACTCCGAAAGAACATCGGTATCGTTCAGCAGGACGTATTCCTCTTCAACGGCTCTATCCGCGACAACATCCTCTACGGACGCCTCGACGCAACCGAGGAGGAAGTTATCGAAGCTGCAAAGCTTGCAAACATCCACGATTGGGTATCCACCCTCGAGCACGGCTACGACACCGAGATCGGTGAGCGCGGAGTCAAGCTTTCGGGCGGTCAGAAGCAGCGTCTTTCCATCGCGCGCGTATTCCTCAAGGACCCCTCGATCCTCATTCTTGACGAGGCAACGAGCGCGCTCGACAATACCACCGAAATTCTCATCCAGCAGGCACTCGACGAGCTCTGCAAGGGCAGAACCACCATCGTCGTCGCGCACAGACTTTCAACAGTCCGCGGTGCAGACAAGATCGCGGTCATCTCGGACGGTCACATCGCCGAGGAAGGAAGCCACGAGGAGCTTATGCAGATCGAGAACGGTATCTACCAAGGTCTTTACCGCCTTGGCGTCCGCAACCCCGACAAGGATGGCTCGATTGCAGACATCGACGTAAATCAGCTTTCAAAGAAAGCGGGATTTTAAGTTTCAATAAATAAACAAACCGACTACATCGCGGTAGCCGGTTTGTTATTTTTACTGTGCTCTGTCGTCAAAATACTTGAGAAGATCGCTGATCTTTCTTGCGTATATCTTTTGCTTCTGTTTATAAGTAGATGCGAAGCTGTTGACACCGCTCTTGGCAACGTCACGGTTCATATTTGCAATGCCGTCAAGCTCGCTGCTGTATATCATACCGGTGTTGAATTTTGCGCTGTTACGGATAATATCAAAGATCATACCTGATTCAACATTAGCAAGGTATCTGGTCTTCATAATGACTTCGCAGTAAACGGGAAGAATATCCATATATGAACGATAGTTCCATTCCTCAAGCACGGTTCCGACAGCTTCAAGCTGCTTGCTTGTTGACATAACAGACATAATCGAGTATGCATCCTGAACTGCGGTGTGATAATCCTTCTGTTCTGCATCATACTTGGGAAGAGGAATAAGGCCGTAGGAATCATCCATACTTCTGAGAGCCTGGTTGGTTGCAGCATCCGCATAAATCAAGTGGATCCAGAAAAGAGAACCTCCGTTTGTAAACTTGTCGCGAAGCTCGGCGCTGCTGCTGTGCAAGCAAGCGCCGTTATTTTGGTTGTAAAGCTGTATCTCGAGATCGATCGCGCTTGATACCTTCTCGGTATCCCAGACAAGCTCGAGACCGCCGTCATCCTTTTTGCCGATGATATCAATATCGAACGCGGGAAGCATACCGTCGTATGACTCGGAGCCGTTGATTCCGATAATACCGATCTTGTCTGCCATATCAATGGCACCCGATTGGTTGGTGTCTACCCAAGTATCCTTGGTATATTCAATAAGCTTGTCGATCGTCCACTGACCGTCAAGCACAGTGCCGTAAAGATCGTTTATCTGATAATCATTTGCAAGAGTTGCATTATAATAGATCGAGATCGATCTGTCAACGACCGCAAGGTTAAGATCGCCGACAACGAAATAAAGTTGATCCTTAATTGTTGCGGCGTCAATATAGGTCTGCTTCCACCAAGGATTTTCAAGATTTACGGTATCAATGGTATGAAGGTTTGCGTAGCAATTACGAAGAGCCGCGCCGGTAGAATAATATGCATAGTGAGTTACTATGTCGATTCCCGACGATCCGCCCGACTCAAACTCAGCAATAGTCAGACTCGTTCCTTCTTCTTTGCTGGCGGTCGTGATAAACTCAAAGGTAAAGTTCAGGTCTTCTTCAAGCTTAAGGTTTCTCTTGTATATCTCATCGTTGAGCATATCGCCGGTTTCGGTCTCGGAGCGGAACTCTCTGTTCCAGGTGTCGGAATAACGGATAAGGACCGTGATGACGCTTCCATCCTCAAGCTTTGTGCCCTCGGCGGTAGGGGATGCAACGTAAGGTCTGCCCCATTCGTCGGTAGTGGGAGTGGTATCGACGGGGACGGTTTGTGCATCGGTACCCGCAGGGGTAGCAGTCGTTTCTGTGGGAGTGGTTTCTTCGCCACCGGTATTCGCGCAGGAGGAGAAGCCAAGCATAAGGGTAACGAGGGATAGTAAGAATGCGATGATTCTGACAGCGGAATTCTTCATTTTGATATCCTTCTTTCAATTTTTGGGGGTTATGCTACATTAATTATATAATAACTTATGGAAAAAGTCAATAGATTATGGTTATAATTCCGTTTTTTTGGAGATAATAATATTCAAATAACAATAACGGAGTTAACCATGCGGAAATTATCAAATTCATATTCCGAAAACGTGATGCAGATGGACCGCCTACTGCGCGTTGACGAAAACTTTGATATGCTGAAAAAGATCGTCAAGGTAGGCGAGGACGAACTGACTTTTTATTACCTTGACGGCTTCGTCAAGGATACGGTAATGCAAAAGCTG
>JAZSOQ010000074.1:0-2238 GCA_045537015.1 Eubacteriales bacterium | reverse complement strand
TTGAGGGCTTTGTCAACGATTACAAGGAATGCGGGTACCTACCGAGATGGCTTTCTCTCGGCGAGGTCGGATGTATGCCCAGCACGCTCATCGACGGAGTTATCGCAGAAGCGGCGGTCAACGGAATCGGAAAGCGCGAGGTGCTTGAAAGTGCCCTTGACGGTATGATTCACCACGCGAACAACGAAGCGTCCGATCGACGTTACGGAAGAAACGGTGCCGAAGCATATCTCAAATACGGATATGTTCCCCGCGATATGCAGCGCGAATCGGTCAATCTCACCCTTGATGCCGCATACGGCGACTGGTGCATTGCAACGGTTGCAAAAATCCTCGGACGAAATGAAATATGCGACGAATACATCAAAAGATCGAAAAACTACAAAAACCTATTTGATAAAGAGACCGGATTTATGCGCGGCCGGGATACGAACGGACAGATGGCCGATAATTTCGATCCCTGCAGTTGGGGCGGCGAATATACCGAGGGCAGCGCATGGCAGAATTCCTTCTTTGTTCCCCATGACGTTGAGGGACTCACCGAGCTATACGGCTCAAAAGAAGCATTTATCAAAAAGCTGGACGAGCTGTTTTCCACTCAGCCCATCTTCCGCACGTTCGGCTACAACGGCTATGAGATACACGAGATGAGCGAGATGGCAATAGCAGATTTCGGTCAATGCGCAATTTCCAATCAGCCGTCCTTCCATATTCCTTTCCTATATTCTGTTCTCGGTCAGCAGGAGAAAACCGATTACTGGGTAGAACGAATGGCAAACGAAGCCTTTTCGCCCGATGTCGATGGATATCCGGGAGATGAAGACAACGGCACGACATCGGCGTGGTACATATTTGCCTGCCTCGGATTTTACCGCCTTTGTCCCGGCAAGGACGAGTGGATCCCCTGCAAGCGGCTTGTAAAAAAAGCCAAAATACTCGGAAAAGAGATATAAAATCAAAAGGTCTGCCGCAGGGCAGACCTTTTATTGTAAAAGGAAAACCACGCGATAGTCGCGTGGTTGAAAAGAGGTTAACCGGTGAGGAGAAATCCTCCAAATATGATATAATTAGTTCGACCTGCCAGTCAAAACTGAAAAACATATTTGGAGGATTTATCTATGAAGAAAGTAAACATAGACAGTAATAGTTTAGCACATACAAGTTGGAATTGCAAGTACCATATAGTGTTTGCGCCAAAATACAGAAGGAAAGTATTTTTTGAAGAAAAACGAATAGAGATAAGAGAAATATTAAGACAACTATGTCAATGGAAGGGAGTAGAAATAATCGAGGGAGAGGTATGCCCAGACCATATACATATGTTAGTGAGCATCCCGCCCAAAATGAGCGTTTCGGGGTTTATGGGATACCTCAAAGGGAAAAGCGCACTGCTTATATTTCAGAAGTATGGAAATATGAAGTTTGCATACCGAAACCGCGAATTTTGGTGTAAGGGATATTACGTTGACACCGTGGGGAAAAACACAAAGGCAATAAAGGCATATATATCAGAGCAATTGAAAAGGGATCAGGAAAGTGATCAATTAAGCATGTTTGACCCACGGGACCCATTTATGGGTGGTAAGTAACAATTGCATGGCTGGCAGGCTAATCTAAAGCGCACTTGTGCGCCGCCAGTATTATTAGGGCTTTGCCCGAAAATGAAAAACCACCCGCTATGCGGGTGGATCTTTATTTATTCCAATATCGATGCCACGTCGCAGACAACGGTAACGGTGTTATCGCGTACGGTGGCAAAGCCGTTTTCACAATCGATGCCGGCAGACAACTCTCCCGAGCGGTATGCTCTGACAATTCCCTTTTGCAGCGCGATTATCGCATCGGCGTGATTTTGCCTTATTCCGACCGATCCGCCGCCTCTCCCGTTTTCTCCGTCTGGCGTATTGAGATGGAGCGAATCGCATTCACCATTAAAAATTTCGCCCATGGGCGTTACAACAATCAATCGGAGCATATTTGTCCTCATAAAATTCAGTTCTGTACTGCTTTTCTGACATCGTCGATGTCGCCCTTCATCATAAAGGCGGACTCGGGATAGCTGTCGCACTCACCGCCGAGAATAGCTTCAAATCCCTCGATCGTCTTTTCGACGGGCACGAACGCGCCCTTATAACCGGTAAACTTTTCGGCAACATGGAAGGGCTGGCTCATAAAGCGCTGAACGCGGCGGGCACGGCGGACGGTGACTTTATCCTCGTCAGAAAGCTCATCCATACC
>JAZSOQ010000083.1:0-39168 GCA_045537015.1 Eubacteriales bacterium | reverse complement strand
CGAAATTTATGCACGAGGTCAACGCCGAGATCGCCGCCGCACTCGGAGGCGTCAAGGTCGCACTTGCGGGCTATGCGTTTGAGAACTGCATTGCAAAATATCCCGATTATAATCTCTACCATACCGACGAGCGCCATCCCTCGGAGATCGGTTCTTATCTCGCCGCGGCGGTCATTTATGCAACTGTATTTGGCGAGAACGTGGAAAAGATCCCGTGGGCGATCGGCAACGCGCCCGCAAGCGGAGCTATCGAGGGCATTGCAAACGACACCGTTCTCGGCGGACTTGTCCCCGATCTGACCGAAGACGAGGTCGATAAGCCCTTCAATCTTCTGATCGTCGGCTCGAATCTGATGGACGACTACTCCTGCGCGAGCGTTTTCGGCAAGCTCGTCAAGGAAGTCGAGGGCAGAAACGTCGTTTCGCAGTACGTTCGCAGTTCGACCTTCGTTATGAATGATCTTGTCAAAGAAAACAACGATCTTGGTTTGCGTACTGCTCTCGCCGAGAACGATTGGGACGCCATCGTCATCCAGATCACCCGCCGCATCACCAAATCCGCTACCGATGTTCAGGATAGCGAGCTCGCCGCCCTCCGCACCGTGATGCCCCTCTTCAAGGCTGAGACCGATAAGATCTTCCTCTTCACGCTCAACAGCAAGTCGAAGCCCGGCATCTTCACCACAGCCGGCGGCGACCCCGGATATACCGATTCGGGCAAGACGGAGACCTACTCCGCCACCGAGGGCAGCGCGTATTTCAAGGAACTTGCCGACAAATGGGCAGCTGAATTCGGAATCGGCGTCATCAACTACGGCGAAGCTTACCACGAGTACCCGAATCCCGAAAAGATCGGCCTCGGCTACCTCCAGGCGGCGATGATCTATAACGCCGTTTTCAGTAAGGAACTTCCCGAAACTAAAGAAACCAACGGCAACACCGCCGCAACCGCAAAGGCTTTGCGGGAGATTGCGAAGAAGTATTGCGGAAATTGAACAAACAAAAGAGAAATATTCTAATGAAAAAATTCATCTCCTTAATTTTAGTGATTTTGCTCGCTTTTGGCGCAGTTTCGTGTACCGACGGGGAGGATATTCCTGTTGAAACTACCGCAGGGGCGATCGAAACTCTGCCTGAAACCGAACCCGTATCCACTACGGTCGGTCTTTTGAATGGAAGCGGCGAGGCGCTCTATCGCATTGTTCGGCCCGATGATGGAAGTGACAGCGTTAAGCAACTCGGCATAGATTTTAAAAAAGCTCTCAAGGAATTGACCGGCGTCGATTTTTCGATCACATCCGACTTTCTGATGCCGAACGAGGATGCGAGTGAGGTCTGCGAGATCCTGATCGGCGCGACCAACCGCCACGAGAGTACGGGGGCTTACGAAGGGCTTACTGCCGACGAATACGTCATCCGCGTTATCGGATCGAAGATCGTAATCGCGGGGGGGAGCGACCTGATGACGGCACGCGCTGTTGAGGCGTTTTTAGCGATGCTGAGTGCAGAAACCGGATTTGTTTTGGATAAAAACACAGATATCAAGCAAAAGATCGAGCGCGGCGCATATCTTGTTGCGCTGACAAATCAGGGCAACTCGCATCTTGAGGTGTATGATATTTCCGAAGGCAAGCTTGATGAAAGCTCGCTTGTTTGGTCATATAAGATGCCCTATTATAACATTGCGGGCACAAAATTCCGTCACTCCGAGAAATACGGCGATGTTGCGCTTGCGGTTTGCGGCAACAGCTACGGCTGCATGATCTCCTACCCCGAGGGTAAGCTTTTGTGGCGCACCGAGGGAGCGGCAAGCAATCCGCACAGTATTGAGCTTATGCCGAATGGCGTGATCGCGATCGCGTCGAGCTCGGGCGGCGAGGTTCGCTTCTTTACAACCGACAAAAATCTTTCAAGAACCGCCTCCGCAAGTGTTGTGCTTGAGGATGCACACGGCGTTCTTTGGGATGAAGAACTTCAGGTTCTTTGGGCGATAGGCAGAACCACTTTGACAGCATATCGTGTAACTCTTGACGGCAGTAAGGTGACAGTCACAGAGGACACGACACTTCGCGCGACAATACCGAGCGATTGGTCGCACGATCTTGCGCCCGTTTACGGCAACAAGGACGCTCTTGTGGTCACCACGGGCTCGCACGTCTATCAGTTTGATAAGAACACCAAGACCTTCCGCACCGACTACGCAGGCCACGAGATTCTCGACCGCAAGGATATTAAGGGTGTCGGCAATTTTGATGACGGAAGCTTTGTTTTCATTTATCCCGATGGAGCATTCAAAACCTGGACGGGACAATCTGTATTTCTGCTGAGAAGCAATAAAGCGGAAGCCGACGTTATCAAGTCGGAAACCGGACACTTTTATAAGGTAAGAGTCTGGGATACGAGATACCAGTAAAAAAGAGCGTAAATGAAAAATTAGAGGCTGAGCCTTTTGCTGTTTAAGCATTGGACTCAGCCTATTTCTATACCACTATTTATTTCTTCTCCGTGATCATCACCTCATAAACGATTCCGCCCGTCCACGAGGGGTTATTATAAACGATGTAAAACGTGTCGCCGACGTGGCTGATGTTTTCGGGCTCGCCCTTCGTCACGGGCAGGTCGATCTGGCGGATATAGTCGCCCTCCTTGTTGTAAACCGCGATGCAGTTCGTATTGTAAAGCACGAAATAGAGATATTTGTCATCGGCATCCATTCCTTGCTTGGTAAAGCCGTTCGAAAATCCACGGTAATATTCGCCGTATTTTTTGAGCTCGCTGTCATAGCTTACAAAATCGTAGCTTCCCGAAACACCGACCCAATAGCAGTCGAGTTCCTCATCATACTCTATCGCGTAAATGCTGTGGCGGATGGTCACGGTCCTCTTGTACTCCATCGTTTCGGCATCAAAGATCGAAATTCTCTGGTTGTTCGGCGAGTTATGGCAGGCAAGGATTTCCTTTGTCTTCGGGTTATAGGTCAGGTCGTTGGCGTGGTCGATCAAAAGTCCCTCGTATCTGGCAACGACCTTGCCCGTGACGAGCTCGGTTTTGACGATAGTTGTGACCGCCCCGCTCGACGCGCCGTCGTTGAGGCAGGTGTAGAGATATTCGCCGTCGGTGCACGCCCCCTGAATGATGCGGCACTTGACGCCGTTTGAATCGGTGTGAGTTTTGATGGTATAAAGCTCGGTCATATTGACCTCAAGCTCGTTGCCGGGCTCGAAGATCGGAAGGGTCAGCTTTTCGATCTCGGCTTTGTGTTTGAAGCCGCTCGGGACAGTCATACCGTTGTCAGTCATAAAATTATCCTCCAGATATTTAAGTGCGGCTTCGTACATCGCCTCGTTGGTTGCAACGATTACGAGCCTTTTTTCGTGCGCTTCGATCACAAACGATGCTTCCTCGCGCGCAAGCGATGCGATAAACGCCGCCGCGTTCGCGCTTTCGGGCTCGTCGGTTTCGCCAATAAGTATCTGGAATTCGGGATCGGTGCCGGGCTTGCGCTTTCCGTCTGTGTCAAGCGCGAGCGTGATGCCGTATTTCTCTTTTATGCGGTCGCGCAGCTGCTGCAGAGCCGAGATCTCGAAATTCTGGCTCATCTCGGGTCGCACGATGACGTATTCGCTTGCGGTGTCCTTGACAATATGAAGGTCGAGATCGACGGATTCGGCGGTAGTTTCGGGATCGGACGCCGTTGCTTCGGGTGCTGTTGTTTCGATTTCGCCCTCACCGTTGCAGGATATAAGCGAAACTGTCATAATAAGCGCAAAAATCAGCGCGAAAAGGCTTTTGATTTTCATTGTTGACCTCATTTTATTTCTTTTTGGCGTTCTTCTTCTTTTTCCTTACCGAATAACCAAAGGATCCGATAGTTTTTCCGAGCTCGAAATATTCGCCGTGGGCGAAGGCGGAGAGGTTGGCTTTGCCGAGGTGCAGACTTCCCTTCTCGTCGATCAGCGACTCGTCCACTCCCGTGGCGACGATGTCGGCGATGAACATATCGTGCGAGCCCTGCGGAATGATCTCGCGGAGCTTGCATTCGAGCGTCAGCGGCGACTCGGCGATTGCGGGCGCGGAGATCTTGAAGCATTTTTCGGGCGTCAGCTTGCATTTTTCGAACTTATCGACCTTTCTTCCCGTCAGCACACCGCAGGTATCGGCGGCACGGACGAGGTTCACGGGCACAAGATTGACGCAAAATTCGCCCGTTCCCTTGATGATCTCATAAGAATGGCGCGAAGGGCGCACCGAGATATAAAGCGTGGGCGGATGCGTCGAGATGATGCCGCACCAAGCGATAGTGATGGCGTTCGGCTTTTCGCCCTCACGGGCAGAGGTGACTATAACAGCGGGCAGAGGCGCGAGGAGAGCGCCGCCTTTCCATTCGAGTTTTGACATATTTGCTCCTTTTCTGTCGCGCTTCGCGCGAATGATGATCCGCCCGATGGGCGGAATGATGATCTCGCTTCGCGAGAATGATGATTTGCCTGCGGCAAAATGAAAGGTAAATTTCCGCCAAGGCGGAAATTTTCAAATTTAATTAAAACTAACGACAACAGCAGCGGAAAGTTTTTGGAAAATTCTTAAGAAACTTTTTTTCAAAAAAGTTTCTTAAGTCGCCGTCCGCAGACGGCGAAACTTCTCCTTGTGCTTCGAACCGACTGCGTCCCGCAGGCGGTTCGGAAGGAGTAAAATCTCCCGTGTGCGGGAGATTTTTGCTCCTTCACCTCAAAAAATCAAATAAAAACCACAGTTCCAGCCTCAAGCCGATGCATTTCTACTTTCATCACACTCTCGATCTCGCCCGATTCAAGGCAATCGTCTCGGCTGCCAGAAAAAACTACCTTTCCGGAGTCTATGAGGATGATGTTATCGGCACATTTCACCGCTTGCGTCAAATCGTGCATAACGGCGGCGACGGTTTTGCCTTCGCTTTGCGCCTGCTTGAGGGTTGAAAGGAACTCCCTTGCGTTTGGGGCGTCCATATACGTTGTCGGTTCGTCGAGCAGGAGGATGTCGGCATCCTGCGCGAGGGTCATCGCGAGGTATGACATTTGTCGCTCGCCGCCTGAAATTTCGGTCAGAAGTTTGTTCTTCAGGTGCGAAATTCCGCATTTTTCGATCGACTTTTCGACGATCTCGTTGTCCGAGTCGGTGAGCTTGAATGAAATGTATGGCTCTCTGCCGAATGCGACGGTTTCTCTTACCGAAAACTGCGTCAGCGGTAGGTTTTGGGGCAGGCAGGAGATGATCTTTGCTCGCTCGCGCGGCGGAATCTCCGAAATTTCGCGCCCGCCGAGCAGAATTTTGCCCGAATATCGCTTTTGCGAGGCGAGGCAGGAGAGCAGACTCGACTTTCCCGAGCCGTTTTTCCCGAGGATTGCGGTGAATTTTCCGCGCTCGAGCTCGAAGGTGAGGTCGAAAAGCACCTGCTTTTTGCCGTAAAAGGCTGAAAGATTTTCAATTTTAAGCATCGCGGCGTCCTCCCTTTAAGAGAATTCCGAGGAAGAAGGGCGCGCCGAGAAGTGCCATCAGTACGCCGACGGGCATCTCACCGGGTGCGAAGATGACTCGTCCGCAAAGGTCCGCGGCGAGGACGAGGTCTGCGCCGACGAGCGCGGTGCAGGGGATCAGCTTTCTTGCATCCGCGCCGACAAATGCGCGCGCGATGTGGGGCGACATCAGTCCGACGAATCCGAGCAGCCCGACCGCCGAAACCGCCGCACCCGCCGCCGCAGAGGCGAGAAGCATACAAATCACGCGTAACGCCTTGACTTTGACGCCGAGCGAGGATGCTATCGGTGCGCCGAGGGCGAGGAGATTTATTTTTCTTGCCGCAAAAATGGCGGCTATGAGTGACAAAATTATCAGAATTGCGGGCAAAACGAGCCCTTTGGCCTCAACTCCCGCAAGCGAGCCGACCGAAAAGGCGTTGTAGTTCACGAGCACGTCGGCGTCAAGGAGCGAAAGCAGCGAAATTCCCGCCGAAAGTATCGCGGAAAAGGCGATTCCGCTGAGAACGACGGTGTTTTTCGTCATTCCCATCCGTCCTGCGATGGCAATTATCGCAAGTGTCGCCAAAAATGCGCCGCCGAAAGCCGCTATCGGGATGAGTCCGATCGGGAACGCGGGCAGCGAGAGGGCAAGGATCACGGCAAATCCCGCGCCCGAATTGACTCCGATAAGCCCCGGGCTTGCCATTTTGTTGTCGGTCACGCTCTGGAGCAGCACTCCGGAAAGCCCGAGCCCCGCGCCCGCAAGTATGCCCGCAAGAGTTCGCGGCAAGCGCAGAGTGTATATGATCGCACTTTGCGCGGCGAATCCCTCGCGCCTCAAAAGTGCCGAGAGAAAGCTTTCCCCGTCGATAAAAACGCTTCCGAAGCGCATTGAAAGCAGGATCAGAGCGATCAACGCCGCGCCGAGCGAGAGAAATATCAAAGGTCTTTTAGTTTTCACCGTAAAGATACTCCGCTAAAAATTTGTAAGCCTCGCCCCATCGGGAATTCGGCTTGAATTGGAAAAGATCTTTGTCGAGATAGACGTATCTGCCCTCGCGTACCGCCGAAAGTGTCTGCCAAGCCTCGCCGGCGAGCACAGAATCCATATACGCGCGCGATTTTTGCTCGTTGCCCATCGTCGAGAAGAAGATCACCTCGGGATCGGCGGCGAGTATCGCCTCAAGCGCGAGCCCGTCCGAAAGCTCGGGCGCAGCATCGGCAATATTGACCGCGCCGAGCTCCTCGAGCATCTTGCAGACGAAGTTTTCCGCCGCAACTTTCGCCTTTGTTGCGCCGTAGCTGGAGCCGCAACGGACGAAAAGTATGCGCGGAGCGGCACTTTTATCGACCTCGGCAAGGATCTTTTCTATCTCCGCGCCGACCTCGGTAACATTTTTCTCATAAAGATCATATCGCACCGTGATCTCGCAAAGATGCCGCATGGCGTTGGCATAATCGGCAAAACAGTCAACGCGAAAGAGCGCGCAGGGGATGCCGACGGTGTCGAGATACGCCGCAAGCTCTGCCTGCGCGGCAATATCGGCGGACGCGATGACAAAATCGGGCTCGGCGGCAAGAAGCGCCTCGCGGTCGATAGTCTTGCCCGCGCCCGAGTCCACAAGCGGTGTGCCCTCAGGAGTTGATCCGCGCTCGATGCTCTCGCCGACGGTGATCTTCACTTCCCCGCCCGCCAGAGTCCACATTTCGGCGTATGACGAGAAAAGCACCGCGACCTTTTTGGGTCTGAACTTAAGACTTACGCTTCTGTTGCTGTCATCGGTGAAGCTGTAATAAACCTCCGCCCCGCACTCGGTCACAGTCTGCCGGCACCCCGAAAGCGCCAAAACCGTCAGCACGCAAAGCAAAAGTGAAATATATTTTTTCATTGAAAACACCAACTTTCTATCATATAATTATATCATTATATACGGTGTTTGTCAAGATTGCATCGGGAATATAAAAGAGGCTGCTTCATTGTCAATGAGGCAGTCTTGATACTATGCATAAAAACTTTTTGCAAAATATAGTACAGCATTGATATTGTATTATACACGTTTTGGAAGATTTTCGCTTCGCGAAAAACGGTATCTTATTAAAACGCCTCATTCGGCACTACTCGTGCCACCTTCCCCCAGTGGGGAAGGCTGAAAGTGTAGCAATAACCGCTAACTATTCAGCGAAGATAATTAAGCTATATAATTTTGCGTATCAAATTTGAATATTATATTGAAAAAGTTTGCAAAAACTCCATTACTGGTGCAAAATAATTTGATAAAAATATTCCGATCTGCCAAAACAAAATTATAGCAATATCCGATGTTCGCTGAAAAGCAAAAAGTTATCGACCAATCCATCAGCCTTCCCCAGTGGGGGAAGGTGGCACGCGAGAGCGTGACGAATGAGGCGTTTTATTAAGATACTGTTTTTCGAGCGTAAGCGAGAAAATCTTCCAAAAGATTTTTACTCTATTTGATCTGCTTTATATATTTTTTTGGGTTGCTTCACTGCTTTGTCAATGAAGCAGTCCCGATTTTACGCTTTTCCGTTCGATCCGAAGAGCAGCATCTTCTTCATCGTTGCTTCCTTGACCGCCGCGCTCATTGCGCCCATGACGTCGGTCATGCCCTTGCCCTCGGTGTATGCATCGTGCGCCGCCTTGACGCAGGCGACGTTGATGTCGGTGAAGATGTTGATCTTCGAGATTCCCGCGGTGATCGCGCGGCGGAAGTCGTCGTCGCTGAGACCCGAGCCGCCGTGGAGTACGAGAGGTGCTTCGATCATAGACGCGATCTTCTCGATGCGATCGAAATCGAGTTGGGGCTTGAATTTATACGCACCGTGCGAGGTGCCGACGGCTATCGCAAGCGCGTCGCAACCGGTGAACTCGGCAAATCTCTTTGCCTCGTCGGGGTCGGTGTAGGCATCCGAGGGTATGCTGACCTCCTCGGTTCCGACGTGGCCGATCTCGGCTTCAACCGTGATACCCTTCGAGTGCGAATAATCGCAGATCGCCTTGACCGCGCCGAGGTTTTCCTCGAATCCGAGGGTGGAGCAATCGTACATTACCGACGAAAATCCGAGCGCGATCGCCTTTTTGACGTTTTCCTCGGTAAGCCCATGGTCAAAATGGAGCACTACGGGCACGCTCGCGCGCTTTGCCATTGGCAGAAGCATATTTGCGAGGTCGTCGAGCCCCGAATAGCAGAGCAGGCACTCCGCGCTGCCGATGATGACGGGCGAGCGAAGCTCCTCAGCCGCCGCCAGCACGCCGACAGCCATCTCGAGATTTACGGTGTTGAAAAGTCCCACCGCGTATTTGTTCTTTTTTGCGTCCCTTAAAACTTCGTTGAGTGTAACTAACATATTTTTTCCCTTTCTATGCCTCGATAATATTAATATTCGCTTTGAGCAGCTCCGCCTTTACCTCATTGGCGAGCCATTTGTTTGTCACAAGAGTATCGACCGACTCGATCGGCGCGTAGTGGATGACCGATGCCTTGCCCGCCTTTGAGGTGTCGGCGAGCAGGATGCGCTTGTCCGAGCCCGCAACGACGAGCTGATTGATCCTTGCGGTGTCGAAATCCGACGCCGTCAGCCCGTTCGCGACCGAAAATCCGTCCGCACCGACGAAGCATTTGCTGAAATGAAGCCTTTTTATGACCTCGTCGGTGAGGTAGCCGCAAAAATCCTGCCTGTGCGGGCGGTATTCGCCGCCGATGAGGCAGACGTTCATATAATCCTTGAGCAGATTGAGATTCGCCAGCGAATTGGTGAACACGGTGACGGTGGAATACTTCTCCCCGTTTGCCACCGCCGCGCGCGCCATAGCGGAGCAAAGCCGCATAACCGTCGTTCCCGAATCAAGATACAGCGTGTCGCCCTCGCCGATCAGCTTTTCCGCCGCCTCGCCTATCATTATTTTTTCATTCGAGCGGTAAAGCTCGTTCTTTTCAAAGGAATAGGACTCGCGCATTCCCGAAACGGCGTTGATGCTGATGCCGCGGTAGGTCCGCACAGCCATTCCGTCGGCTTCGAGCTTGCTAAACAGCCTTCGCACCGTCGATTCCGAAACGTCAAGCAGTGCCATAGCCTCCGCGACGCTGACCTTTCCCGAAACGCGCAAAAGTGCCATTATTTCCTTTTCGCGTATTTCCGCCTTGTTCATGCCCTTCCCTCTCTTTTTTTATTATATTTATGCTATCACATTTGACTGAATTTGTCAAGTGGATTTTGAAACTTTTATTAATTTCTTTCATTATCGATCAATTTCCTTCATTTTTTGAATGTTTCCGTCACTTTTTGACTGTTTTGAATTTTTGTTTCAAAGTCTATTGACAAGCGGCGCAAATGCGTGTATAATACAATATATAATTATATTAACTATATGAGGTAATGAAATGAATAAGAAAAAGATCAGATTTGCCGTTATCGGCTGCGGACTTATGGGCAGGGAATTTGCCTCCGCGGCGGCAAGATGGTGCCATTTGACGAAAGACATCCCCGCGCCCGTGATCGTTGGCGTTTCCGACGTAAACGAGGCGGCGAGAAATTGGTTCACCGATAATTTCGACAGTATAAAATACTCGACCGCCGACTACCGCGAGCTTCTCGACAAAGACGACATCGACGCCGTATATTGCGCCGTTCCGCACAATCTGCACAAGCAGATCTATGTTGATATTATAAACGCGGGCAAGCATCTGCTTGGCGAGAAGCCTTTTGGAATCGATCTTGAAGCAAACCGCGCGATTATGGAAGCCATCAAGGCGCACCCCGAGGTCATGGTTCGCTGCTCGAGCGAATTCCCCTTCTATCCCGCTTGCCAGAAGCTGATCGAATGGATCCGCGAGGGCAGATTCGGCAAGATCATCGAGGTCCGCTCGGCATTTTGCCACTCGAGCGATATGGACCTGAACAAACCGATCAACTGGAAGCGCACGCTTTCGATCAACGGCGAGTACGGCTGTATGGGCGACCTTGGACTTCACACCGAGCACGTCCCCTTCCGAATGGGCTGGAAGCCGCTCAACGTCTTTGCAAAGCTTTCGAACATCGTCACCGAGCGCCCCGACGGCAAGGGCGGACGCGTTCCCTGTGAAACTTGGGATAATGCCCTTCTTCTCTGCGACGTTAAGGATAAAGACGGCTCGGTCTTCCCGATGATGTACGAGACCCGCCGCCTCTCGCCCGGCTCGACCAACGAATGGCGACTCGAGGTCTACGGCATCGAGGCTTCGGCAAAATTCTCGACGGACGACCCCGGCGCGTTCCTTTACACCCAAAGCTGGGACAAGGAGCAGGCTTGGTGCCGCATCAATATGGGCAACAAGCCCATGATCCCCTCGATCACGGGCGGCATCTTCGAGTTTGGCTTTGCAGACTCGATCCTCCAGATGTGGGGTGCCTTCATCTGCGAGCTCTGCGGCATCGAGATCCCCTTCGGCTGCGTCACTCCCGAGGAAACAGAGCTTTCGCACAAGCTCCAGACCGCCGCCATTCGTTCGCACAACGAGGGCAGAGTGGTTGAGATACAGTAAGATTGATTCGAATCAATTTCAAAATTAACAGACTGTGTCTGTTAATTTATGATAAGATAAAAATCGGATGACAATTAATGGAGGAAAATAAATGTTCAAAAATATAAAAATGTCGCTTACCGATCTTCTCGGAAGCAAATATACAAACGCCGTTGCGGCGGCGGAAGCTGCTCTTGGCGCTCATAGCCTTGAAGAAGCGCTGGCGATCGCAAACGAAAAGGTCGAATTCTTTCCCGAGTCGGTTCAGAAGAAGAATTCCGAAATGCTTTCCCTTGTCGGTAAGCAGGTCATTGATCCCGTTCCCCACTTGACCGATGGCGCGCCCACAGATTCCTTCCGCAAGGCTGCAAGCCGCGAGGCTGCTCCCGTTGCGGCGCGCGGATATTTCCGTGTCGGCGAGGACGGCAAGCTTTACTTCATCGGCAAGAGCGAGCACTACCACGCGTCCCTCGGTCACTCCTTCCCCGGCTACAAGCTGATCGACAAGGCGCGCGCCCTCGGCATCCCCAACGCCACCCACAACAACACCCGCGGTCACATCACCCGCCTTTGCGAGGAAAAGATGATCGCGTCCGTCAATGGCATTGATTGGGACAACGCCGACGAGATCGAAAAGGTAATCTCATCAAAAGAGCCTAAAGTTCTCAACCGCGTCATCAACCTTGAAACCGGTTCTCTCGCAGTCGAGGCGGGATTCAAGATGATGCTTGCGCGCTTCTATAAGCTCTCGCCCGAGTTCCCCGAGCCGAAATACGCGGGCAAGACCCCCGTTTTCTTCGTGATGGGCGACAAGGTTGGCGGCGTTACCGCGAATTACCACGGCACCACCACCCTCATTCAGACCTTCCGCGGACTTTGGAACGAGATCCGCGAAAAATCCGAGAACGCCGAGATCTACAAGGTCGTTCCCGTTTCGATCAACGACATCGACGATTTTGAGGCGAAGATCAAGCTGTATAATTCCGGTAACTACAAGACCGCGGGCTTTATGCACGAGATAATCCTTATGAACTACGGCGGAATCCGTCTTGAAAAGGCATACCTCAAGCGCGCGCACGAGCTTTGCGCCGAGTACGACACGCCCACAATGGTGGACGAAATTCAGTCCTGCATGTGGTACGACGGAATGTTCCAGTTCCGCCTTTACGATCTGAAGCCCGACTTCGTCATCATCGGCAAGGGCTTCCCCGGCGGCGAGTACCCCGCAAGCAAGGTCATCACCACAGCCGAATACGACAACCTCAACCAGTTCGGCGCGCTCGTCACCAACGGTCAGGAGGAGCTTGCGTCGCTTTCCTACCTCGTAACAATGAAGTTTGCGCTTGAAAACAGAGAGGTCATCGCACAAAATTGCGCTTATTTCGAGGAAAGACTCAATTCTCTCGTTGAAAAATACCCCTCAAAATTCACAAAGGCAGAGGGCGCGGGACTCCTTGCGGCTCTGCATTGCGAAAATGTTGACGAAGCAAAGAAGTTCATGGGCGAGCTGCATGAGCGTTGCATCGACGCCAGCGCGCAGATCTACAAGCAGAACTGCCTGCCCGCGGTCCTCTTCAAGCCGCCCCTCATCGCAGACCGCGACGCCATCGACTTCATCTGCGACGCCATCGACGAGATAGCAAAATGAAGATCTACATAGGAATCGACGTCGGCACGACCTCGCTCAAGGCACTTGCCCTCACCGAAAGGGGCGAGTGCGTTGCCACCGCCAAGAGCGCCTACGAGCTCTTCGCGAATGGTGCCGAGGCGACACAGAACGCGAACGATTGGTACGAAGCCGCAGTCAGCGCTATTCGCGAGATCGCGGAAAAGGTTAAAAACATCGGCGAGATCTGCGCTATTTCGGTATCGGCGCAGGGCGGCGCGACGGTTTTGCTTGACGGATCGGGCAAAACGATCACCCCCGCCTACTCCTGGATGGACAACCGCGCCGTCCGCGAGTGCGAGGAGCTGAAAGAAAAATTCGGAAACGACCTGTTTTACGAGAGATACGGATGGCGAATGCAGCCGAACGCGGATGCGGCGAAACTGCTCTGGATGAAGAAGAATATCTCCGAAATTTATGAAAGCGCGGCATCCTTCCCCTCGACGCTCGGGTTTATCAACCAAAGATTGACCGGAAATATCGTCGAGGACCCCACTTGCGCCGCCATTCGCCGTCTATATAATATAAAGGAAGAAAAAATGAGCGCGGATATTCTCGAATACCTCGCGCTTGACGAAGAAAAAATGCCGAAAACGCTCCCCACGGGTGCTTTTGTCGGCAATCTTACCCCCGAAGCCGCTGCTCTGACGGGACTTTCGGAATCCGTCCGCATTTACAACGGAGCGCACGATCAGTATTGCGCCTCCATCGGCAGCGGAACCGTCGAAGTGGGGCAACTCCTGCTTGCCACGGGCACGGCTTGGGTGCTCTTCGGAGTCACCGAAACTCCCCTTTTCGGCAAAAGCAGAATTTCGCCCTGCATCCACCCCGCGGGCGGATACGGCGCGCTTTCGACCGTTTCGGGCATCGGCGCGGCTTTTGAGTGGCTTTCGAAACTGACAAACACCCCCATTCCCGAGCTTTCCGCGGGTGCAGAGGAGCGAAAAGGCAAAAACGACACCCTCTTCTTCCGCCCGTCGGCAACGGGCACGGGACTTTTGATCGGTCAGAGCGTCGGCGCGCACATCACGGGTCTTACGATCGGCCACGACAAATACGATCTCGCGCTTGCGCTGATGGAAGGCGCAGCTTTCGAGACCGCCCTCAACATCGAGGAATACAAAAAGAGCGGTATGAGCGCGCCCTCGTCGATCACAATGGCGGGCGGCGCGACGGCAAGCAGATTCTGGCAAAGTCTGATCGCCGACGTCACGGGGCTTGACGTTTTTGCGAGCACGCAGACCGACTCCCCCGCGCTCGGCGCCGCCATACTTGCCGCGGCATCCGAGAGTGGCGAGGATATCGCCACCGTTGCGCGTCGTACCGCGACAGGCAGCCGAAAGGTTTCGCCCTCGGCATTATACGAATACTATCAAACCAAGTTCAAGGCATACAAAGAATGGCGCAAATCTCAGCCGTAGTGCATATCTGTCAACTTTTGAGTTGACAGATATGCAGTGATATATTTCGCCAATGGCGAAATGTGATATTTTGCTGCGCAAAGTGATATTCGCGCTTCGCGCGAGTGATATATTTCGCCGTTGGCGAAATGTTAAGGTAGAAATTTGCCTTTGGCAAATTTCAAAATTTAATTAAATAAGGAGTAGCGAAATGAAGAAGGGGTTATTGATATTGTTACTAATATTCGTGCTTGTGGCTTTCGCGGCATGCGAAACGCTGCCGGCGGAGGTTGAGGGCACAGTTGCAGATACCTCTGCGGAAGTTATCGAAACGACCGAGCACGTACACGAATACACCGAGGAATTAAAGGCTCCCACTTGCACCGAGCCGGGTTATTTTGAGCGCAAATGCTCCTGCGGTGACGTGCAGAGGACGGATACCTCGCCGAAGGGTCACACCTACGGAGTTTGGGAGACTCTGAGTGCTCCCACCTGTGCCGCCGACGGCAAGCGCGCGGCAAGCTGCAGCGTTTGCGGCGAGAAGGTAGAGGAAGTCATCCCCGCGGGCGAATCCTCGCTTGACGGCAAAAAAATTATGTTCGCGGGCAACTCGCTGACCTATTACGGCGAGGTCGTCATCAACTCGGACGGCAGTCCCACGCAGTCCAAAGGCGTATTTGAAAAGATCGCCGAGACCTTCGGCGACAAGGTGAAGGTCACCAACTTCACCTATGGCTCGGCGGGATTCGTTGACGGCCGCGACAAGGCTTCGACCGACAAGATCCCCGCAAGCTATAAGGATTACGGACTTTACCAGCTCATGCTTGAGCTTCATCCCAACCACTACGGCAACAAGGACGGCAAGGAGCCGGACTCCTTCTACGATCAGGACGTCGTCATCTTCCAGCAAAGAGGCGCCTCGATCGCTGATTCCTACGATCAGGTTATGAAGATCGCCGCCCTCTTCCCCGAGGACACGCAGTTTGCCGTCATTATCACCCACTATGACACCAAAAATACCGCCACGTCCTCGGCTCTCAAGAAGACCCTCGCCGACGGCTGGACGGTCATCCCCGCGGGCGACCTTGTCACCGACCTCTGGAACGGCAGACTCAAGGGGATGGAATTCAAATACACGAAGAACGATTTCGTCATCACAAAGGACAACGTTCACCCCAACTATCTGACGGGCTACATCAAGGCGCTTATGACCTATTGCGCGCTGACGGGTCGCTCGGCGGAGGGCGTGGATTACTCCTTTGTCAACCGCTCGACCTCATATTACACAAGCGCGGCGGAAACGCAGTTTGAGGACGTTCTTGCATCCTCCACCGAGATGCTCCGCATTCAGGAGCTGATCGACGATTACATAGTCAAAGCCGGCAACAAGCCCGCGGCGGCGCATTCCTATACCGAATGGAAAGAGGTCAAGGCTCCCACTTGCTCTGCGGCAGGCGAAAAAGCGCGCGAGTGTACACTTTGCGGCAAAAAGGAGAGCGTGACCCTCACACTTCCCCACACCTACGGTGACTGGAAGGTAGCAACCCCCGCCACCGCCTCTGCCAAGGGCACAAAGGAGCGCGATTGCACCCTTTGCGGTGCGAAGGAAACGAAATCTTTCACCTTCAACCTTCTTTACGGCAAGTCGCTCGCGAAGACCGAGTCCTTCGGTCTTTCCACGATCTCGAACCCCGCAAATCAGACCGACGGCAAGTACGTTTACGATAAGGACGCAAAATCGACCTACACCGACTTCAAAATGACCTTCTCGAAGTCCGAGTGCGCCGATTACACCTCGATCTCACAGCTTTATAACGAAAAAGGTCAGCTTGCGGCAGACGGAAAGTACCTCTGCGGCTTCTGGTTTGAGCTTGACGAGACCACCTTCATCGACTCGTTCTCGATCTACAACAGCGGCGTGACTTATGATATTGACGGATTTGATATTCTTGTCAGCACTGACGGCGTGAATTGGACAACCGCTTGGTCGGGTGAGGCGCTTGCATCGGGTCTGAAATACGAAAAGGTCGATGCGACCACCAACAAGATCACCGCGTCCTTCGAGAAGACCGAGGCGAAATTCGTGATGTTCGCCCTCACCGCGCCGAGAAGCCGCGACGCCTCGGGTGTGTCCGCCTTTAATCAGAAATACGGCGTCACCGCCGAAGTAAATGCAAATCCCCACTATTTCCGAATCGTCGAATTTGAACTTTACGAGGCAAATTAATAAGGAGAACAAAAATGTTTGGAGTACAACTTACAGATTACGACAAGAAAGTTTACGAAGAAAAGCTCGCGGATTTTCTGCCCGACAAGATAATCGACGCGCACGCGCACGTCTGGACCGACGGCATGAAGCGCAAAAAGCCCGAGGAGCGCAAGGGTTGCGTTTCCTGGACCGAGCTCGTCGCGCCCAACATGACTTATGAAGACATCGCCGAAACCGCGCGCAACGTCTTCCCCGGCAAGACTGTTACCTCGCTCATCATGGGCTCGCCCACCTGCTATCTCGATAAAGTCAACGGATATGTCACCGATCTCATCAAAAATCAAGGCGCGCACGGACTTTATTGCACATCCTACAAGACCACCAAGCGCGACATCATCAATGCTATGGCGCAGGGCTACCTCGGAATCAAGCCCTATCAGGCAAACTGCGCGCCCTACATCCCCGCCTCCGAGATCAGGATCTTCGATTTCCTTCCCCACGAACATCTTGAGGTGATGAACGACCTCGGCGGCATCGTCATTCTCCACATCCCGCGCTCGATGCGACTGAAAGATCCCGTCAACCTCGCGCAGATGCAGGAGATCGACGAAAGATACCCGAATGCGAAGGTCATCATCGCCCACGTCGGCAGAGCCTACGTCTACGAGGACATCGGCGACGCCTTTGACGTCATCAAAAAGACCAAGAATCTCTACTACGATTTCTCCGCGAACGTCTATGACTACGCAATGGAAAGGCTGATCGACGCGGTCGGACCGCAGAGAGTGCTTTACGGCTCGGATATGCCCTACACCAAGATGCGTATGTACCGCATTAACGACGGCGGACGGTACGTCAACGTCGTTCCGCGCGGACTTTACGGCGACGTTTCAAACGACAAGCAGATGCGCGAGACCGACGAGAGCGACATCACCCTCTTCATCTACGAAGAACTTCTCGCCTTCCGCCGCGCCGCAGAGAAGCTCGGACTGACCAAGCAAGACGTCAGCGACATCATGTACGGCAACGCCGCACGCTATCTCGGACTCAATTAAGAAAGGAAAAATAATTATGAAAAAGGTAAAAATCGGTTTTCTTCCTCTTTATATAAAGCTTTATGACGACTGCGGCAGCGGTGCTGTCGGCAGACCGAGGCTTGAGCCCTTCTATGAAAAACTCGCCTGCGAGCTCGAAGCGCGCGGATTTGAGGTCATCCGCAACGAATTCTGCCGCATCAAGCCCGAATTTGCGGCTGCTGTTGAAAAATTTGAGAAAGCGGGCGCGGATTGCATCGTCACCTGGCACGCGGCATACTCCCCCTCGCTTGAGTCGATCGACGCCCTTGCGGGCACCGAACTGCCCATAATCGTCCTTGACACCACCGAGACCTACGATTTCAGCCCCGCACAGAACCCCGCCGAGATCAGCTTCTGCCACGGCATCCACGGCGTTATGGATATGTGCAGTCTGCTCCGCCAGCGCGGAAAGGCTTATGCCGTTTGCGCGGGTCACATCGAGCATTCCGATGTACTCGACAAGGTTTCGGGCTACGTTAAAGCCGCAGGCGCGGCACGTGCTCTCGCGGGCAGCCGCGCGGGCTCGGTTGGCGGATCCTTCGACGGCATGGGCGACTTCCTCATCGACGACGAGACCCTTCTTTCGCGCTTCGGCGTAACTGCTGTTTATCCCGAGGCAGGCGAGCTCGACGCACTTCGCGAATCCGTCCCCCCCGCCGAGGTCGAGGCTGAGATCAAGGAGAACAACGAGCTCTTCTACGAGATCGAGCCCGTTGACGCCGACTCTCACGCCGAGACCGTCCGCAACTGCCTTGCGGTTCGCAAATTCATCGAAAAGCACGGTCTTGACGCTTTCACCATCAACTTCCGCAAGATCGGCGGCGACAGCGGAATCAAGGCGATGCCCTTCATCGAGGCTTGCAAGGCTATGGCTCGCGGCACCGGCTACGCGGGAGAGGGCGACATCCTCACCGCCTCCCTCGTCGGCGCGCTGCTCAAGTCTTATGATGGCGCAACCTTCGCCGAGATCTTCTGCCCCGACTGGAAGAACGGCTCGCTCCTGATCAGCCACATGGGCGAATATAACCTCGCGCTGACCAAGGCAAAGCCCGGAATGAAGAAGATCAACTTCATCTACGGCGAAAACACCCTCGACCCCGTTGTTGCCTACGGCTGCTACCGCGCGGGCAAGGCTGTCTTCATTAATCTTTACAAAAGCGAGGAAGGCTACAAGCTCTTCATCTCGCCCATCGAGATGCTCGACGTGCCCACCGACGTGTTCGAAGCGAAGGTCAGAGGCTGGTTCAAGCCCGCCGCTCCCCTGCCCGAGTTCCTCGAAAAGCTCAGCAACGCCGGCGCAACCCACCACAGCGCCATCATCTATGACGCCACCGTCGACCAGATGAAGTATTTCGCCTCCCTCCTCGACCTCCCCACCGTTGTTGTGGAGTAAAACTTCAAATCTGTTGAATCGTTAAAATTCATCTTATTGACAAAAACACCTCCTCATACAAGCTCTCTAATGAATTGCATGAGGAGGTAGTTTTTTGTCCCAAATTAGTATTTGTGCACTTGTTTTCGTATGTTTTCAAAGCAAATTGCGGTTGCAAGTCCAAATGCAACCGCAGGTTGCGCGATTTCCACTACTTATTGGTTGAAAACGGGGCGGATTTATGCTATAATTGTGGCGAAATCAAACGAAAGGTAAACTGAAAAATGGATAAATCAGCTACGCTTGGCGAAAGAATTTATAAATACCGCACCGCGCGGGGACTCTCACAGCTCGAGCTTTCCGAGCTTCTTGATGTTTCGCGCCAGTCGATCTCGAAATGGGAGACCGATGCCGCCATCCCCGAGCTTTCAAAACTCGTCAAGATGGCGGAGGTCTTCGGGGTCAGCCTTGATGCACTCGTTCTCGGGAAAGATGACGAGTCGAAGGAAGAAGAAATTAAAGAAGAGCCCGCACCCGCCGCTCCCGTGCCCATTGCCGAGATACGCGAGCGAAGCCGCCTGAAAACGGGATTCGGATTCTGCTTTCTCGGTGTGGGAATTCTGCTATCCTTCCTCATTTTGCTCCTTGCGGGCGACTTTCTTGCGGCGTTCATTCTCTTTGTCCCATTCGGAGTATCGGCGTTCTTCTGCCTGAAGCAATTCCGCCACGCTGCACTTTGGTGCTTTGAATCTTGGTATTGCTGGATCGCGGCATACTTTTACTACGCCACGGGTTGCCATTGGAACGCGTGGCTGCCGAGGCTCATACATTTTTCCGAGCTCGGCATCGATATTCAAACAATAATATCGTTTGGATTCTTCCTTCTGCTCGTTTTCTTCATTTGCATGACTGTGTTCGTCCACCGCAAGGAGAAAATTGAGTTTTCAAAGAAAAAGCATATTGTTCTCGCCATCGTTACCGCACTTGCTATCCCGCTCAAGCATCTTGCGCTGTGGCTGATGCAGATATTTTGGTTCGAAGTTGTGGCGAACGGTGACGCGGACTATTACGCACGCATAATCGCTATGAACTACCGCGCGCTCATCCCGACGCTCGAATTCCTCGTCGACCTCGCCTTCACCGTAGCCTTCACCGCCTGCCTTGTACCGACTTTCTATTGGCTGCGCGGGCTTGTAAAGAATCGAAAAAAGACACAATAAAATTGAAAGTGGCTGCTTCACTCTTTAGCAAAGCAGCCACTTGTTTTTATTCAAGACTGACGAGATCGGCGGGATCGATGTCGGTCATGCGGAGGATGCGCGAGAGGACGATCTTGTCGCGCATATAGGGGTGATAGATGACGCAGTCGCGGGCTAAGTGTTCGTCAGTGCCGATCTCGGCATACGTCGCCCCGGCGCCTGCGGCTTTCATTATATCGAGAAGCTCGGCGTGCGTGGGAAGCTCCTCGCGGACGATCTGTGCGATCTCGCTCCATTTTGCCGCAATTTCGGCGGGGTCGAGCTTATCCGTGATCGGCGGGGAGTTTTCGCGGATGATGTTTTCCTTGATACTCTCTCCGAATGCGGCATAAACGCGCTCCCAATCGGGGCGGTCGGGCGAGAAATTCGGTTCAAGTGTGATTGCTTTATGATACAGCTCACAAAGCGTGACGGTGGCAACGCCGACCTTTTTGCCGTGAAAATCGGAGATCTTTCCGTCTGCAAGCTGACGCATACCGATCATATGCGAGATCATGTGCTCTGCGCCCGACGCGGGGCGGGATGCCTCGGCGAGCTTCATTGCAAGACCCGTGAAAACAAGGATCTCCATTATCGCACCCGCGGTTTCGGCATCCTCGGCTGACACGCGATCCGCCATCGAGCAGATGCGGCGAAGTGCTTCGCGAACGAGGTTTGCGATATTTTCGCAATAGTATTCGCCAACGGTAAGATGAGCGACGCGCCAATCGACGAGGGCGGTGAATTTGCCGATGATGTCGCCGAAGCCCGCTGCCTTGAGATGAGCCGGTGCGGCGGCAAGGATAGCGGTGTCGGCTATGATGACCGAGGGCTGACGCGCGGGCATCGTGTATTTGAATCCATTATCTATGATGGGTGCCGTGCCCGAGGCGAAACCGTCCATCGATGGCGCGGTCGCAAAGATCGCAAATTCGCGGTCTGCAAGCAACGCCGCGCGGCGGCAGATGTCGTTGAGAGTTCCCGTGCCGATCGAGAGGATGCCTTCGACGTCGGCAGAAAGCTCGCAAATTTCGTTTACTCGCTCCACGGTCGGCTCACGGAGATCGTCGTAAAGCTTTAATTTGACCGAAAAACCGCCGTTTTCGAGGATCTCTAAGATATTCCCCGACGCCGCGATGGTGTTTTTGTCGGCTACAACGAGAATTTTGTGCGGGAAATCCGCATCGCGTAAGATTTCGGCAGTCCGCGCAAGCATCCCCTCGCCGATCTCGACGGCTTTGATGTTTACGGTATGTATTCTGCCGCAAGGACAGTTTTCAAGATTTTTAAGAATTGCGGAAATGTCCATATTTTATCCCTTCTTCAGACAGAAATCAGCGGAAAGTTTTCGTCCACCTTTTTCAAAAGGTGGCAGATTCTTAAGGCGGAGCCTTAAGCCGCCCTCCGCAGAGGGCGGAACACTCTCTGTGCTCCAAACAGACGACGCCCCGTCGGCTGTTTGGAAGGAGTAAAACCTACCCTCGTGGTAGGTTTTCGCTCCTTCACCCCGCGCGCCCATCCGGGCGCGCATATTCTATAGTGATTTTATTCTTCCTGCGGGCTCTCGGAGGTGATTTTGTGCCTACACAGAAATTTCGCCGATATCCGTATAATTTTGCATCGGCAAATCGGAACCTACCCCCTCACTCCCCCTCCCCTGAACGTGGAGGGGGAAGCATGAGAGCGCGAATTTTATTGTTCAGCGTTCTGAACACAGTTGTTCAACACTGCACCTGCGCTTCGGCACGGCTTCATACACGCAATCATCAATAGGATCAATTCCGTTTTTTGACGTATAATATGACGTTAAATAACCTTCGTTGTCAAGATCAAAGCAATAATAATCTCCACGGCATGAGCTTGAAAGTTTATCCTGTTTCGGCTCGTAGTCAAAAAGGCTTGCCGTCATGCGTCCGTTATTGATATTGTAAGTTTCGTTATGGAGGCTGTACGCTGTTCCGAAAATTTCATCATAAAAGACAAGTGAATATGCAATAAGTCTTCCGTTTTCGTATTGTTCGCGTGAGTAGTTCACCAATACATTTTCGTCGGTAAAGGTAAAGCCTATTATTGCGTTATTCTCGCGCAAAATGTACTCGGTTGAAACTTTTTTGCCTTCGTAAAAGCTTTCAATATAAACAAGCTCGCGATTTTTTGTGAATCCGTATTTGAAATCCGGGCGCGTAATACTTTTGGGTTTACAGACAAGGCGTCCTCTTGAACAGTTGCCGACAACAATATCCATAATAAGAGACGGACAACAATACCCGCGTGCGGGTAGATTTAATCCTCCGATTCCGAACTTAAAGGAAATACAGCTATTGACAATGTCATCTTTGCTTTTTATAACTTCTTGTGATTGTTGCAGTCCTTGCGCTGAGAGCTCGGTAAAAAGAGATGCAAGTTTTGATTCGGTGATTTCCATATACAGTCTCCTCGATAAGCTTGGATTATTCCACCGATGCGGTGGGGTGACAGAGCGCAACACTTCCCTAAAGCCGGGAAGTGTTGACTCTGTCCAAAATGTCGAAGCGAAGCTTCGCCATTTTGAAGCGGGGTGGCAAAAGCTGAAGCTTTTGCATTGAAATGAGGCTCTGCCTCATACTCCGCAAACTTTTGAAAAAGTTTGATCAAAACTTTTCGCTGTGTTATTCGTAAGCTCTTACCTCAAAAATCGTAATATCCTTCGCGCCGTTGGTCGAATAGATGCGGAATTCAACGCTGTCGCACTCGGTAGAATCGAATTTATGCACATTGTGTCTCTGGTGGTTGTCGCGGACTTCAATAGTCTTAACGACCTCGCCGTCTTTCTTGAAAACGATGTCATAATCCTTGACAAGCTCCGCAGGGACGCCCTTGCGCTGCTGGACCTGGCGGTTGGGCGCCATCGTCACGCGGATGGGGTAGTTGAAGTCGGATTCAAAGGTCAGAGCAAGCTCGGAGATAGATTTGGGTGCGTCAAATGCCATTGTAAGCACTTCTCCGCCCTCGCGGATGCCGTCGGAGACCCAGCCGTGAGCGTCCTCGCCGAGTCGGCGGGAGATGCCGTCGATGACTTTTGCGGGCTCGCAGCCTGCCTTTGCGGACGATGCGGTGAAGGTCGCAGTGCGCGCGAGATCGAGGGCGTCCTCGTTCTTGAAACCAGGAATGAAGCAGTCGCGGCGGAGGAGGAGCTGCTGGAGCTCGGAAATATGGGGAGTGAGTCCGCGGGGATCGCAGGCGTACTTCGTGCAGAGCGCGGCAGCCGCTCCGACAGCCTGTCCGCCGATCGCACAGCAGCCGATGATACGGGTCGAGCACATTCCAAGCTTTGTCGCAGAAATATTTCTGCCCGCCATAAAGAGGTTCGAAATGTTCTTCGAGTAGTAAGAACGGTAGGGGATCGTGTAAACGCCGTCGTAGAAGCGGCAGTCGCCCGAGGGCATAATGTCGGTGTCGAGCAGACCGTGCGGGCAATGAAGGTCAACGCACCAGCCGCCGTAGGCAACGGCATCCTCGAAGATGCGGTTTTTGAGAATGTCGGTCTCGCTCAGAACGTAATCGCCCATCAGACGGCGAGATTCGCGCGTGCCGGGGAGCATTCCGACCCATTCGAGCTCATGATTCTCCGCGCCGTGGTCTCCGCCGTTCTTTATGTGATCCCAAACGCCGTAAAGCGACGCAACAAGCTCGTCGCGGATGTTTTCGTAATCGGTGATGATGTCGTCCTTGTCGCCCATCAGCTCGATCCAGAAATAGCCGTAATCGACTCCGCGCGCCGAAACTCCGCCGCAAGCCTCGTTCTTTTCGGGGTCCTTGCAGCCCGAGTAGTCGACCTTGTGGTTAGCGCAGTGCATACGGAAGCGCAGGTCATGTTCGGTGTATTTTTTAGCGAACGAGGGAGGAGTAAACTTGACGGGATGACCCATATTCCGCGCGCGGAAATAGATGGTGTTGCCCATTCGCTCGTTGTTTCCTACCTCGGGCGCGTCGATCTCACTGGTTTCCGCCTTACTTTCGCTTCCCTGACGGTATTCGGCGCCCGCATAGTATCCGAGCGTGCCGTTTCCGGTGCAGTCGGCGAAGAGGGGCGCGGTCAGACGGTAGCGCATCTCGGTCGTTTCCTGCACGCAAAGCGCGGCGGTGATGCGGTCACCCTCGGTCTCGCAGTCGTAAAGGACGGTATTATAATAAACGGTGAGATTTTCGGTATTTTTTGCCGCCTCAAAGAGGATCATATCCCAGATCGAGTAGGAAAAATGCTCGTTGCGCGCCTTGTTTTCGAGCATCAGCTCGTAAAGCAGGCCGCTTTCGGCGTAATCGGGCTTTTCCATACCGTGATCGGCACCCGAAATGTGAACTCTGATCTCGCTTGACGCATTACCGCCGAGGACGGGGCGAGCGTGAACAAGCGCGGTCTTCGCGCCCGAGCGCGCGGCTTCAATAGCGGCGCAAACGCCCGACATTCCGCCGCCGACAACGATGAAATCGTATGACTTTTCTGCAAATCTTTCGGCAATTCTCTTCATTATTATTATAATGTCCTCCAAAGATTTTTTCGATATAATTATATCACTCCGAACCCGATTTGTCAATGAAAACTGCCTTTATTTCCCTCAAGCAAAAAACTATTGACAAGGGCGCGCATATATTATATAATTGTAATGAGGAGAAGGCTGAAGCTTCTTCGACCATACTCACTCAAGGAGAAATTTATGAAAAAAATAAACATTACCTTAGTTATGCTGCTCGCGCTTGCCCTTGTATTTACGGGCTGCCGCGGCGAGGGCGGCGAGGATACGACCGCGCCCCCGACCGTTTCCGAATCCCCGACGGTAACGACTTCGCCCGAAACTACCGCCGAAGAAACAACTTCAATCCCCGAAACCACAGAATGTAAGCATTACAGCTACGTAACGGAGGAAATTACGGCATCCTGCGCAGACAAACAAGCATTCGCCAACTCTCATTGCATTGCCTGCGGCTACAGTTGGAGTGTGCCCGTGCCTCCTCCCGCGCATAACTATGTCGATGGTGTATGCAAGGGTTGCGGCGACACTCTGTGGTCGGGCGGTCTCGAATTCCGCACATTTGCCGACTACGCGGTTGTCGTCGGCATCGGCACTTGCGAAGACAGCGAAGTTATAATTCCCGCAACTTATAACGGTCTGCCCGTCACGGAGATCTGGGACAGAGCGTTCAGGGACGTCAAGGGTATGACCTCCGTCACTATCCCCGAGGGCGTGACCTATATTGAAAGCGAAGCGTTTCTCAACTGCCCCGATCTGCGCGAGATCCATCTGCCCGCGTCGCTTGAAAACGTCACGGGCAGCCTGAGCATAGGCTTTATGAACTGCCCCGCGCTCGAGACCGTCGAGGTTGCAGAGGGCAACGCAAAATATTTCTCAAAAAATAATTGCCTTATCGAAAAGGCGACGGGCAAGCTCGTCCTCGGCGGCGGAAAGAGCACGATTCCGACCGACGGAAGCGTCAAATCCATCGGCGCGCACGCATTTGCGGGAAATCTTCTGCTTAAATCGCTCAATATCCCCGAGGGCGTGACAGATATTCACACCTCGGCTTTCGAAGGTTGCACCACTCTTGCGAGCGTAACTCTGCCGACGACTCTGAAAACCGTCCGTCAATCGGCGTTCAAGGGATGCACCGCGCTCACATCGATAGCCATCCCCGATTCGGTCACCGAGATCTACAACGGTGCATTCTCGGATTGCAAAAATCTGAAAAATGTAACTCTTTCAAAAAATCTCACTATGATCGACAGCGAAGCCTTCAAGGGATGCGCTATTGAAAAAATCGAGATCCCCGCGGGAGTCAAGGAGCTCGGCGCGGCTTTCTCGGAGTGCGAAAAGCTCACAAGCGTGACTCTCCCCGAAGGATTTGAGCGCTTCGTCGGTCATACCTTCGCGGGTTGCGCCGCACTTGAAAGCATCAACTTGCCCGCGAGCCTTAACCATTTAGGCTTTTTCACCTTCAAAAACTGCGCCGCGCTAAAAGAACTTAATTTCGGCGGCACGGTTTCCGAATGGAATGCCGTTTATAAACAGGAAAGTTGGAACGATGACGCGGCGTTTGTTTCAGTCAATTGCTCGGACGGTGAAGTCAAACTCTACTCCGACGCCGCGGACAGCGGAAGCGCAGGTCTTGAATACAAGATCGACGGCTACGGCGCGGTGCTTGTCAGTATCGGAAACTGCACTGACAAAAACATCGTAATCGCGCCCACATTCGGCGGCATGGCAGTCACGAGGATAGATTCCTCCGCATTTTCCGAATGTAACTTTATCGAATCAGTTGTCATTCCCGAGCGCGTGACGATCATTAGCAATGAGGCTTTCTATCTCTGCAAAAACCTGAAAAAGGTCACGCTGCCCTCCACTCTCGAATATATCCAAGACTGGGCATTTGCCAACTGCGAGAGCCTTGAGAGCATCGTCATCCCCGACAGCGTCAAGTGGATATGCTCCCGCGCTTTCAGCGATTGCGTAAAGCTTTCCTCGCTCACACTTGGCAAGAATGTCGAGCAGATACAGGAAAATGCTTTTATGAATTGCACGTCGCTGAAATCGGTGACGATCCCCGATAAAGTCATCTATTTCGGTAACTCAGCGTTCGTCGGCTGTTCCTCGCTTGAAAACGTGACTTTGAAGAAGGGCGTCGAAATGATTGGCTCGTCGATGTTCAAGGATTGCCCGAAGCTTACCGCGATCAAATACACGGGCAAAATCGCCGATTGGGAAAAGATCGGTACCTATCCCGATTGGATGAAGGACTCCTCGATCGAGCGCGTGATCTGCTCAGACGGCGATGCTGATATCCTTGAGATAACCGAAGCCCAAGCCCTTGAAAAAGCCGCCGAGTATTGGCGCATTGTTTACGGAATAAAGGACGGGGATCCCACACCCGACAGTCCGTCAGGCACCAAATACAAATACAAGATGGTTGTAACCGAATTACCGAGCGAAAACTCGCCCTGCTACAAGGCACAGTTGCAAGCTGTCGGAATATCCACGAAGTTGCTTGACGAACTGAACATAGATGCCAAAACAGGCAACGTGATTCTGCACGCAGATGCCTCGGAGCGCTTTTATGATATTCTTTGCGGATCTGAAGCCAAGTTTTTCAACGCAAACGGCGGTTATCTTGCGGGCAAGGAGGTTACACTTGACGAATACTGCGATGCCGTGTGGGGCAAAAGGCGGATCTTTTATACCGAGCTCGATCTTGACGGCGACGGTGTAACCGAGCTCGTCATATACGATAGCGCACTCAGGGAAGCCACACTCGTTTTGCACGAGGAAAACTGCGTGATGTACGGTTTTACTTTTACCGAAAGGACGTTTGACAGGCTGAAAACCGACGGAACCTTTATCTATGAGGAATACCCCGAGTCGGGCAACAAATACGAATACTGCGCCGCAAAGCTTGAATTTTCCGGTTCGGAGTGCAAAACGGAAAAGCTCTTTGGCACTTATGTGGACTCTTCCGACGTCTATCACTATTATAACGGAGAAAAATCGATCACAAAGGACGATGTCAATGCGCTGTGGGATATTCAAAACGCAAAAGGATCGCCCTATGGGTCACCGCTCGGAAGATGGTATCTGAAAAAAGATAACACGCCTTGACGATTCGCAGTACCTTGTTTCAGCTAAAACTTTACATTGCAATGAAACTATGAATTGATTACGAGTGACCAATATAGTATTACCCCAAAACAAAGAACGCTGTCATCCTGAGCGGAGCGAAGCGGAGTCGAAGGACCTCGCGCAGCGGGCTGAGTTTGGAGTCTGCTTTGAACGGTATCAATATGATCACAAATAATTCAAATTGATATAATTCACAGCAAACCTCATAACCAACCCGGCTGCGCCGAGGTCCTTCGACTTCGCTTCGCTCCGCTCAGGATGACAGCGTAATATTATATTGATTAATAATAATATTCGCAACTCGTAATAAAAAGCTCGTAGCTACCGCACAGTTCATAATGATTCAGCCGTTTTTCTCTTGACAAACCATCTATTTCGTGATAATATGTTTATGGATCAAAAATTTTTTCAACTTTTTTTCAAAACCCTGCAACCGATCCCCGTTTTTTGGTTACTTGTAAAGTGAAGGGAACTTTACGAAAGGAGGCGAACTTATGACAGACGAAAGAATCATTGAGATGCTTTTCAGCCGCGATGAGGCGGCGCTTGGCGAGATCGAGAAGAAATATTCGGCTTTTTGCCACACGGTGGCGGCGAATATTCTTGCCATCCGCGAGGACCGCGAGGAGTGCGTCAACGACGTGCTGCTTGCGCTCTGGAACGCCATTCCGCCCGAGCGTCCCGAAAGTCTGAAAGCGTACATTTCAAGAATAGTTCGCAATATTGCATACAACAAAACAAGGGCAATGGGCACCTGGAAGCGGTGCGCGAGCTTTTTGACGGTGGGGGACGAGTTCCTTGAGACCATTCCCGACACCGCGGACCTCGCCGAGCAATTCGAGGCTTCGCGTGCGGGCGAGATCATCAACGATTTTCTCGCTTCTCTTCCCGCGCATGAGCGCCAGGTCTTTGTTCTTCGCTATTATTTCGGAGAAAGCGTCAACAACGTTGCCGAGGATATGGACTTCTCGGTCAGCAAAGTAAAGTCGCTTTTGATGCGCACGCGCCAGCGTCTTGCGCAGAGGCTCGGAAAGGAGGGGATCATCGTATGAAACGGGAGAAGAATTACAAAACCGCAAGGCTGATCGAGGCACTTGAATACATCGACGTCCGCTTCATCGAGGAAGCCGCCGAGAAGATCAAGACTCGCCCGACGGGTCAGGCGTTTTACGGCAAGCCGAGCCGCAGTAAGGCTCTGCGACAGATCCTCGCGCTTGCAGCCTGCGTGCTGCTTCTGAGCGCCGCCATCCCCGCAATAACCTATCTTGCGAACCATCTTCCCGACATCGTCGCATTCTTCATCGGCGACGAAACCACCGGCACCGACCCCGAACTGACCCACCCCGAGACCCCGCCGACCGAAACGTCTAGCTCGCCCGAAACCACAGTCAACACCGACCCCGAAACCACCGCTCCCCTCTACGACGGCACGACGGCTGAGCCCGAACCCGAGCACAACGGAAGCTATGGTCTTGAATACAAGATGAACGAGGACGGAAAGAGCGCGATGCTCTTCCATCGCGGAATATGCACGGATGAAAACGTCATCGTCGCCTCTGTCTGGAATGGCGTACCCGTCACTCGCATAAGCGAGGCGGCTTTAGCCGAATATGTCAAATACAAGACCGTAACGATCCCCGAGAGCGTAACCGTGATAGATATGCGCGCCTTCAAGAACTGCACGGGGCTTGAAAGTGTCGTGCTTCACGACGGCATCTCTTACATCGGCGCAGACGCCTTTGAAAACTGTGTTGCGCTTACAGAGATCACCCTCCCGAAGTCGCTCGAATGGATCCAAACCGGGCTCTTTATGAATTGCATCAATCTCCAAAAGGTTATTATCGGAAACGAAGTCGAAAGAATCGTTTTTGGTGCATTTTATGATTGCTCCGCTCTGCGCGAGCTTCATTACCTCGGCACAAAGGCAGAATGGAACAAGATCCAAAAGGACTTGGATTGGAATGCAAAGAGCGCGATCACCGTAGTCCATTGCTCCGACGGTGACGTTGAAATTACACCTTATAATGCCGATGAACCCGAATACGACGGCTCGCGTGGGCTTGAATACCGAATTGACGGAGATCACGCCGTGCTTGTCGGCATTGGTACTTGCACCGATAAGGATATTGTAACTGCAACGACCTATAACGGTCTGCCCGTTACCGGAATCGACAGCTTTGAAATATCCGGCAACAAGGGGATAACCTCAGTCACTGTCTCCGAGGGTGTTACTCATATTGAAGTGTGTGCATTTTCAGGTTGCCCCGATCTTCGCGCCGTCTATCTGCCGAGTACGCTTCAATTTTTGTCCGCGGGCGAAGGAATTGCATTTGAAAACTGTGATAATATCGATACAATAAAGGTAGCTGACAGTAATCCGAAATACTATTCTGTCGGGAACTGTCTGATCGAAAGAGGAACAGGCAATCTTGTTTTGGCGTGCTCAAAGAGTGTTCTGCCGTCCGACGGAAGCATAAAGAGTATAGGTCAATTTGCTTTCGGAGGCAGTGATTCGCTTGAGAAAATTGTTATTCCGGAAGGAGTCACAGTAATTAATCCTTATGCTTTTGCCGGATGCGCTTCGCTTAAAAGCGTGACATTTCCCGACAGCTTAACTACCGTCAGGTGGGATGCGTTTGCAAATTGCACCTCGCTTGAATCGGTCAAACTTGGCGATAACGTGACAGAGATCGGAAGCCGTGTATTCAGTGGCTGTTCGAGTCTTGTTGACATTACCCTTCCGGGGCGCGTGGATTCCTTCGGCGAGGAGATATTCGCCGGATGTCCTATCGAAAGCATTGTCATCCCCGACGGGGTAAAGACCCTTCACGGCGGAATGTTTGCTAATTGCCGAAAGCTCAAAAGCGTAACACTTCCCGATGGAATTGAAACAATAGTCGGCTTTGCTTTCGCTTATTGTTCGTCTCTCGAAAAAATAACGCTCCCCCGCAGTGTAACTAAGATACAAGGCGAAGTTTTTGCAGATTGCTCAAACCTTACCGAGTTCACCTTCAAAGGCACAAAGGCAGAATGGAATGCTATAGAGAAACAGGACGGATGGAACGATGGCTGCCCCTTCACCGTCATCCATTGCTCCGACGGTGACGTCAATCTGATCATCGAATACGACGGTTCGCGCGGGCTTGAATACCGAATTGAGGGCGACCACGCCGTGCTTGTGGGCATTGGTACTTGCACCGACAAAGAGATCATCGTCGCTTCTACCTATAACGGTCTGCCCGTTACGGCAATCGGACGCAAAGCTATTTATTCGCTTGACGGCATAACGCGCGTCGTCATATCCGATACCGTAACCCATCTCGATTTTATGGCTATCTCGTGGTGTTACGATCTCGAATCGATCCATATTCCCGCCAATTTGACGACTATGGAAGAGAGCGCGATCATTGCATTCGGCAATATTCGAAACATTACCGTTGACCCGAACAATCCGAACTATTACAGCGTGAATAATTGCCTTATAAACAGAGAAACGAAAACACTCGTTCTCGGCTGTGATACAAGCATTATCCCAACCGACGGAAGCATCAGCGCCATAGCCCCAAACGCTTTTATGGTGTGTGACGGCATTGAAAGTATCACGATCCCCGAGGGTGTAACGAAAATCGGAGAGAATGCCTTTTATGATTGCTCGGCGCTCAAAAGCATTGAGCTTCCCGAAAGTCTGATTACAATAGATTCGAGCGCTTTCGCAAACTGCTCGTCGCTCCAAAATGTAAAGCTCGGCGGTAAAGTCGAGTATATGGGCGAATACGTTTTTTCCGAATGTAACAAATTGGGCGAGATAAAACTCCCCAACAGCCTGAGCTTTCTCGGGGATTATGCTTTTCAGGGTTGCACCACTCTGAAGCACGCAGTTCTGTCGAGCAATCTCGAAACACTCGCACTGATGATTTTCGCATCCTGCACGAATCTTGAAAGTGTTATCATCCCCGAGGGTGTGAAAACCATTAGCACCGATGCCTTTTCAAACACTGCGCTGAAGGAACTAAACCTGCCCGCGAGCATAGAAGAAATCAGAAATGACGCATTTGGATATTGCGACGATCTTATGAATGTAAGCTATGCGGGAACAGTTGCCCAATGGATCGCCGTAGAAAAGGACCTCCGCTGGCACACGGTCGGCACATTCAAAGAGATTCGTTGCTCGGACGGCGAGATGAAGCTCTACTCAGATTCCAAGGATGAAGGCAGCCTCGGACTTGAATATGAGATCAACACGGACGGCAAGAGTGCACGATTGATTGGCGAAGGTATTTGTACCGATGCCAAAATAATAGTTGCGTCAAAATTCCACGGTCTGCCGGTGACCGAGATATATTCGGTTGCTCTGTCGAACTGCGACTTTATCGAGGAGATCGTAATTCCCGAGGGCGTAACGGTTATCCGCAACCAAGCCTTCTACCGTTGCGTAAATCTGAAAAAAATAACCTTGCCGAGCACGCTGGAATATATCTACGATTCCGCTTTTGCCGAGTGCGAGAGTCTTGTAAGCATAGTCATCCCAAGGGAAGTAAAGCTTATTGAGACTTGGGCGTTTCGGGATTGCAAAAATCTCACGGAGTTTACCTTTGCGGGTACAGTCGCTGAATGGAACGCCGTTCAGAAAGGTGCGGGCAACAACTGGAACGAAGACTGCCCATTCACCGTCGTTCATTGCTCCGACGGCGAAGTTTTCGCGGAGCCGATGTCCTATGATGAGGCTACCGAGCTTGCGCGTCAGTATTGGGCGCCGATAGAAAGCGGATATTTCGTCCGCTATGCAAGCTACGAAATGTATCTCCTCGTTCGCCCAGATGAAGTGATCGCGGACAGGATCTACATCGACCGCTACACGGGCGAGATCTCGATGCCCAAGCTGACATATCCAGACATACCCGATCCCCTTCTCAAGGTTCTTCTCAACGAAACGACCTATATCCGCCAATTCGATTACGGGTCGGAAGGATATTTCAAGGATACCATCCTTGATTACCCGACCGCGGAGACGGGCTCTTTCGGTTACGCCGTTTGCGATCTTGACGGAGACGGAACGGAAGAGCTTATCCTCTCCTCGATGCAATATGAGATCGTCCTGCGCGAATTTGAGGGTAAGGTTTACGGCTATTTGTTCGACTTCAGATCGCTGCTTGATCTCAAAACCGACGGAAGCTTCAATTTCGTTTCGAACGCGGGCATGACTTCCGGCACGGCAAGGTTGAGCTTTGACGGCACAAAATACGTTTACAACGAATTGACCCGAACCGAAAAAGCCGACGACGGAAGCATATCCTACTTTGTTGACGACAAAAAAGTCACAAAAGAGGAATTTGATGCCCGCGAGGCACTTCTTTCGCAAGAAAAAGCAACTTATGGGCACCTTGCGATCTATCCCCTCGGGGCTTGGTACCCCGGCGGATAAAGCAAACTTCCCGAACTGTTTTTTACGGTTCGGGAAGTTTTTTTCGTGTTATTATGTTCACAGAAAAAAATCATTGACAACGGAAAAATAATATGATATACTTGAAGCGAGGAGAAGGCTGATGCTTCCCCGAAGAATATCGAAGTTCACACCTACCATTCGAAAAAGGAGTTATTAATGAAAAAAATAAACATTACTTTAGTTATGCTGCTCGCGCTTGTGCTTGTATTTACGGGCTGTCGCGGTGAGGGCGGCGAGGACACTACAGCTCCCCCGACCGTCACCGAATCCCCGACGGTCACGACTTCTCCCGAAACTACTGCCGAAGAAACCACTTCCGCTCCCGAAACAACGGCAGAGGAAACAACAGCAGAGGAAACAACTGCGGAAGAAACGACCGCTCCGGTCGAGGATGTTTACGACGGCAGCCGAGGGCTTGAATATTGGGTCATCGGAACCGGATACGAGGCGCGTCTTGTCGCTCTCGGCACGTGCACCGACACAGATGTCGTTGTGGCATCGACCTATAACGGTGCGCCGGTTACCGAGATCAGCGCCGGTGCATTCGCAGGCGGTGAGAAGATCGAATCGATCACTCTGCCCGACAGCATCACCACGATCTCCGCAGGAGCTTTCGAGGGCTGTACCAACCTCAAAAAGCTTGTCATCGGCGCGGGCGTGAGCAATTTCAATCCCTCTGTTCTCAAAGATTGCCCTTCACTTGAGAGCATTGAGATCTCACCCGAAAACGCGAACTATTCTGCCGTGAACGGCTGTATCATCAACAAAAACACCAAGACTCTGGTCAGCACGACCGCCTCGGCGCAGATACCGAGCGACGGCAGCGTTGAAACCATAGCTGCGGGGGCTATTGCAAACCTCCAAAACCTCACCTCGCTCGTCATCCCCGAGGGGGTCAAGACCATCAAAGCGGGCGCGATCGCATATTGCCCCGAGCTTGAGACCGTCGCCCTGCCCGCAAGCCTTGAGACATTCGAGGAAGGCGCGCTGCTCGGATGCCCCAAGCTTTCCTCCCTCTCTGCCGCAGATGACGGCAACTACGTCGTCAAGGGCAACTGCCTTGTCAGCATTCCGCTCAAGCGGCTGGTCCTCGGATTCTCCACAAGCGTCATCCCCGACGATCTTGGGATCGTGTATATCGGCAGATCCGCATTTGAGGGCTTGGGAATAACGTCGATCAGCATCCCCGATTCTGTCACGACCATCGAGGAATCTGCCTTCCGTAACTGCACCGCCCTCAAGAACGTTCGCTTCTCGACGAAACTTTCCACGATCGGCAAATATGCCTTCAGCGGATGCACCGCGCTTGAAAAGCTCGAATTTCCGCAGCAGCTCAGAACCATTGAAAGCAACGCCTTCAGTGGATGCAGTGCGCTCACATCTCTTGAGATCGGAAGATATACCAGAACCATCCACGAAGCTGCCTTTAAGGATTGCACTTCGATCAAAACCCTGGTCATCAACATAGTTCCCGGTAGCGAAAAGAGCTTTGGCAAATCCGTATTTGAGGGATGCACCGCACTTGAAAGCGCAGAAATCGCGGGGGACGGACTGATCTCATATAGCAACGCGATCTTCAAAAACTGCACAAGCCTTAAAAGCTTCAAGCATATTGAAACCTACTATTACGTTCCGTCTGAAATGTTTTACGGCTGCACGAGCCTTGAAGAGGTTGAATTCGCAGACAATCTTTCCGAGATACGCGAAAATGCCTTTTACGGCTGCACGTCTCTGGGGAGCGTGACCGTTGGCGAGTCACTTCAAAAGATTCAGGATAACGCCTTTTACGGCTGCCGTTCACTTGGAGAATTTGTCTACCTCGGCGTCTCGGGGGATTGGCAGGGCATCACGAAATCTGCAAATTGGCGCGATGGGGCTCTTTTCACCGACGTCAAATGCTCCGACAAAACTATCGGCGTCAATGATCCTCTGAATCACAACGGCGCGCCCGGTCTCGTCCACGTTATGAACGCTGACGGCAATTCCGCAACTCTCACCGACCTTGGCAAATGGTGGTTCTCAAACGGTGCAAAACTTGCGGATACCTATAACGGCGTACCAGTCACACACATTGCGCCCGACGTTTTCAAGGGCAAAGTCAACGTGGTGCAAAAGATAACATTGCCGCAGAGTCTTGTCGAGATCTGCGAGGGACAGTTCATATACTGCAATCGACTCTCAAGCGTGACCATTCCCGCAACCGTTAAAGAGATCGGCGCGGATGCTTTCCGCGGCTGTTTAGAGCTTGAAACGGTGACTTTCAAGGGCACACGCGATCAGTGGAAGCAGATCAAGCTGGGCGAAAACTGGAATATCGGCTGTAATTTTACCACAGTCACCTGCTCCGACGGCACCTTGACCGTAGACTTGCCCGCAGAAGCAAACGACGGCACACCCGGTCTGTATTACAGCATATCCAATGACGGCTATGCATACCTGAGGGCTATGGATCAGAATTGCACCGAAACAGAAATCAGAATCGCAACGGAATACAGGGGATACAAGGTGACCCGCATATATGAACGCGCGCTTCAGTACAATACACAGATCAAGAGCGTTATAATCCCCGAAGGAATAACCTCTATCGGAGACTACGCCTTCTACGGTTGTTCGTCGCTTAAGAGCGTCAAGCTGCCAAAGTCTTTGCTCAGCATAGGAGATTATGCATTTGGGTATTGCCCCGCTCTCAAGAGCATCGACCTGCCCGAAAATCTGACCACCCTTCGCGGCAATGCATTCTACGGAACGCCGATCAAGAAGCTCTATATTCCCAAGAACGTGACCGATCTCGGCTGGATCTCCTGCGAAACTCTCGTGACCCTCGAGATCCACCCCGACAACCCGAGATACCGCTGTGTCGGTAATTGCTTTATCGACATGGAAACAAAAACGCTCCTGCAGGTCTTCGGCAAACCCACCTTCCCGACTGACGGAAGCATCGAGACCTTTGGTGAGGGCGTGCTTTGGGGCAACGAGGAGATCACCGAGCTGATCATCCCCGAGGGCGTTACCCATCTTTGGAATAACGCAATAGGCAACAACCCAAATCTCAAAAAGCTCCATATCCCGAGCACGCTTGTCGAGATCTATTCTCCGATCGAATCCTATTTCGATCTCAGAAATCTTGAAAAGATAACCGTTGCAGCCGGTAACGAGCGTTATTATGCCAAGGATAACTGCCTTATTGAGAAGGACACCGGCTTGCTGATGATGGTCAACAAGTACGGCAAGATACCGACTGACGGAAGCATCAAGAGCATAGGCGAAGGCGCTTTCGCGGCATTCAAGGATCTCAAGTCGATCGTTATTCCCGAGGGAGTTGTCAGCATAGAAGAGGGTGCTTTCAGCGGTTGTTCCTCTCTTGAGAGTGTAAGCTTCCCCGAAAGTCTTGAAAGCATCGGCTCACGTGCGTTTGGCGGATGTACCTCGCTGAAGAGAATTGATATCGGCGATAACGTCAAGCACTTCGGAACCGAAGTCTTTGTGGGATGCACCGCACTCGAAGAGGTCAACCTGCCGAAGGAGGTCGAGTATTGGGCGTGGGGTATTTTCGACTCCTGCACAAGCCTCAAGCGCATCGTTGTACCTTACGGAGTTAAGACCTTTGACATCCGCAGATGCACGAGCCTTACCGAGGTCGTGCTCCCCGAGACCGTCACGTTTGCGGATTTTGCGGAATGCACGGCTCTGCGCACGGTAATCTTGCCGCAGAGCATGACGAGTATGTACGATATGTTCTTTGGCTGCACAGGACTTGAAGAGATCGTTCTGCCCGCGGGCTTGACTGTGATCTATTCCGAAGCGTTCTACGATTGCACCTCGCTCAAAAAGATCACCATCGAGGGCGACATCACCGAGATCGGCGCCGAGGCTTTCCGTAATTGCATCTCGCTTGAAACCATCACGCTCCCCGCATCCGTGACATCGATCAAGTCGGAGGCTTTCAGAGGCTGCACCTCGCTTCGCGAGATCGTCTTTGAGGGAAGCAAGGCAGAGTGGGAAAAGATCTCGAAGGGCGCGAACTGGGATACCGACACTGCGCTTTCCGTGATCCGTTGCTCGGACGGCAACATCACCGCGGACGCCCCGCCCGAGGACTATTCCGATATGGCAAAGATCCCCGAGGCACTCAGAGACGTGCTTCTCGGCAAAGCAACATTCCGCTACGCGGGCAAGGGAATCGATATTCTGCTTGAAGATATCGAAACCTCTTGGGAAAAGGGCATACTCAAGGAGAAGGATAACGTTGCTTACGCAGTCCTTGACATGGACGGCGACGGAAAGCTTGAGGTCGTGGTGTCAACCTATTTCACCAATACCTACTATGAATCCAATTCAGGCGACAAGATCATCCTCCGCGAGGAAAACGGCGTAGTTTACGGCTACCATTTCGGCGGCAGCACTCTCCATGACGGTGATTATATGGAAGATATCAAAGCGGACGGCTCGTTTATATGGTGTATAGACACCCCGATGTTTTATGATTGCTACGCAACCATCAGTTTCTCCGGCGAGAGCTACACGATCGTGACGCATTGCAAATATCATATATCCGGAGTGGACGCTGAATATGATATTGCAGGCAAAAAGGTCACCCGAGAGGAATTCTTCGAGTACACCAAGCGTTTTGACAACGATCACGTCATCTGGTACCACCTCGACCGCTACCCGCTTGAAAATTCGACGAAAAATTAGGCTGACTCAAAGGAAGTTTTGAGACAGATACTTTGCAACAATTAAACCAAAGCACTTGCCTATCACATCCGATAAGCAAGTGCTTTTGGTTTTTGGGGCGGTTTTGATGAATAATGAATAATGAAGCCGCTTCGCTGATGAATAATGAATAATGAATTAGCAAGTGCGAACAAAGCGTTCTTGATGTGTTTATGCAAAGGTTAGTTCGCTTGTCGTTTATGCTATGCAGACTCCGCCACCCCTTGCGAAGCAAGGAGCTCATTACGTCGCTTCGCGCCACCTTCTCCCAAGGTCCGGGAGAAGGCTAAAAGTTTGTGCGATACGCTTATTTGTGCAGCGAATAAGACTTAATGCTATAATTCAGTTGGTCAAATAGGAATATTTTATTGAAAAAATTGCTGAAAATCCATTACGAGTGCAAGATAATTCAAATAAAATATTCCTCTTTGCCAAAACATTATTATCGCTCTGAACTGTATTCGCTGAAATGCTAAGGATTGCGAACCAACCAATTAGCCTTCTCCCGGATCTTGGGTAGCGAAGCGGCGACGCGGTATTGAATGACAGTCCGGGGGACTGTCAGACCCGCGGCGTGACCGAGCCGCAGCGAGACAGGTGGCACGCGGGAGCGTGACGAATGAGGGGTGGCCCCGTCTGTACTGCACAAACAAAAGGCGTACTTATTTCACTTAAAATTAATTGTGCCAAATGTATATGAATAATGAATAATGAAGCCGCTTCGCTGATGAACCACACCTGCGGTGTACTAATAATTATTAGCAAGTGCAGACAAAGCGTTCTTGATGTGTTTATTCAAAGAGTTAGTTCGCTTGTCGTTTATGCTATGCAGACTCCGATCTCCTCATTCACCGCTCCTCGCGGTCCCCCTTCTCCGCTGGAGAAGGCTAATGGGTCCTGCTAACTCCTTCGATATTCAGCGAACATCGGATATTGCGATAATTTTGTTTAGGCAGATCGGAATATTTTTATTAAAACAATTACGCGCTCGTAATGGAGTTTTTGCAAACTTTTTCAATAAAATATTCCACTTTGATATGTAAAATTATAACGCTAAATCATCTTCGCTGAATAGTTAGCGGTTAGCACTAACCCCCAGCGTTCCCCAGCGGGGAAAGGGGACCGCGAGGAGCGGTGAATGAGGAGATCGGAGTCTGTACTTCACCAACGGCAAGCGCATATATCGACGTTGAATTTTCTTAAGTAAGTCGGAGGCCAAGCGGTCTTAGGAAGACAAGAAATCTACTCAACTCCTTGGCTCACAGAACGACATGGCTACGATCCGACTTCCCCAGCGGGGAAAGGGGACCGCGAGGAGCGGTGAATGAGGAGATCGGAGTCTGTACTGCACCAACGGCAAGCGCATATATCGACGTTGAATTTTCTTAAGT
>JAZSOQ010000055.1:0-10642 GCA_045537015.1 Eubacteriales bacterium | reverse complement strand
TCCCAGGAGAAGCCTGGGGTTACTGTGAGCTTCGTTTGGTATTTTCTAATCTTCGTATTTTGATTTAATTGAAATTTGCCTTGGCAAATTTCTACCTTTGCATTCTGCTTCAGCGGAATATTTAGCTCGCGCGAAGCGCGAATTTAGCTTTTGCATAGCAAAAATTTAGCATTTCTCTAAGAGAGAAATATTTAGCTTCAGGCGTTAGCCTCCCAAGGCTTCTCCTGGGTAGCGAAGCGGCGACGCGGTATTGAATGACAGTCCGGGGGACTGTCAGACCCGCGGCGTGACCGAGCCGCAGCGAGACAGCTCCCGCCGCAGCGGGTGATGAGGGGACACTGCGAGAAACTATGTAAGCTGTTTTTAGTACGGGAAAAGCCAAGGGTCAAAAAAAGCGGAGCGTGTACTCCGCTTTTTATGTGTGACTGAATAGATTACTCAGCCTTGGGAGCCTCACCAGGGCAAGTATCTGCGCAAGAACCGCAGTCAATGCACTTGTCGGGGTCAATTACGTACTTGCCGTCCTGCTCGCTGATAGCCTCAACGGGGCATTCCTCAGCGCAAGCGCCGCAAGCGATGCAATCATCAGTGATCTTGTATGCCATTGTGACACCTCCGTATGTTGTGGTGGCTATATTGTATCACAAATTTCTCAAAAAAGAAATAGGTTTTGCAAAAAAAGTTTGAATTTTTTCAAAAAAATTTTTGGAAGGCGATTATTCCTCGTTTTCGCCTCCGTCGGAGTCGCCGGATTTTCTTCTTTCTGCCTTTGTGATTACTCGAATATCACTCATATGGTAGTTTTTGGGAACAATATCCTGCTTGTCGTTGAGCTTGACCTTCACATTGCCCGCGATGGGGAAGATGTCGATAACGACGCCCTTGCCGTCGGGAGTGTCAACGATCGAGTCAACTGGCGGCATCAGCGCGATCTCACGCTCATAAGCCTCCTGCTCATAGCGCAGACAGCACATAAGTCTGCCGCAGGTGCCCGAAATCTTTGCCGCGTTGATCGAAAGTCCCTGTTCCTTCGCCATTTTGATTGAAACCTGAACAAAATTGGGGAGGAAGCCCGCGCAACAAAGCTTGCGTCCGCAAACTCCAAAACCGCCGATCATTCTTGCCTCGTCACGGATACCGATCTGACGAAGCTCAATTCGTGTGCGGAAGACGGATGCGAGATCCTTGACGAGCGCGCGGAAGTCAACTCGACCCGCCGAGGTAAAGAAGAATATGAGCTTGGTGTTGTCAAACGTGTACTGCGAGTCAACAAGCTTCATATCAAGCCCGTGGTCGGCGATCTTTCCAAGGCAGATCTTGAATGCCTCGCGCTGACGGCGGCGGTTGTCCTCGTGGTGAGCCTCGTCCTCCTTTGTAGCCGCGCGGATAACGGGGCGAAGGGGAGCAACGACCTGATCCTCGGGTACCTTTCGGTTCGAGATGACTACGTCGCCGAACTCAAGTCCCTGCGCGGTTTCAACGATTGCGTGAGTGCCGACGCGGTACTCCTGGCCGTTGGGATCAAAATAATATACCTTGCTTCCGTGTTCAAAGCGGATACCGACTATCTCGGGACCCTCGATCTCCTTGGGCTCCTCGACGGGTATGTCGGCAAAAACGGCATCGAGCGTGGGATCGAGAGGCATCTTGTCGAGATATGCATCGTCGGTCTTTCCAAGAGAAAGGAAATCAGACTCGGATTTCGAACGTGAGGGGAGAAAATCAAGATCATTTTCGGGCACGGAGGTGAGAAGCTGAGCGTTTTCGTTTCGCTTCGGTCTGTCCTTGCCGTTTCTTCTGCTCTTGTTCTTGTCGCTCTGCTCGGTTACCGCAGGCTCTTCGGGGGTTGGCTTTGCCTCAACCTCGGGGCGAGCCTTTGGCTGATGATGGTTCTTTTTATTTTTGTTTTTGTTGTTATTATTCCTGTGGGACTGATTGTTGCCCGCGGGTGCCTTGGGCGCAGCTTCTGCAGCGGGAGCCTCAGCGGGCGTCTTTACCTGAATAGCCGCTTCCTCGGGTCGATTTGGTTTGGGATGTCTGTTTCTGTTGTGATGATGTCTTTTATGATTAGGCTTCTTCGCGCCGGCATTTTCGGCGGAAGGCTTTTTGTTTTCGTTGTTTTCCAAAATGTATACTCCTATATTTCTTAAAATTTCGAGAGCATCGAAATCAATGTAAGTCTTGTGTTTGAATTGCGTTCAAGTGCGGATATTGCTTCAAGGAGCGCGTCCGAGATCAAAAGCAGCTTTCGAAGCGAAAAGCTGTCCGAAAGGTTGGTCGCTTTTTCGCGGTCGGAGAAGAATCTCAGCGCGGTGTCGCCGTCACGCTTGAGCAGCGCCAGGTCGCGGATCGCAAGTGCGAAGGATTCAAGCTGATCTTTTGCGGTTTCACGAGTGGACGTGCAAACTTCTGTGACGTGGATGAGCAATTCGGCTTTTTTTGCCGCGTTGGCGGCAAGGATGCAGAATTTTTCGGATGCGCGGCGCGCCTCGGCGATCTTTGCGGCTTCCTTGCCCGAAAGAAGGTCGATGGCGAGCCCCGCGGAGCCGTCCGCGCTCATTATAACATCGTCAAAAAGCGCGGGATCGGTGCGCTTTTTCGTTTCGAGCGAGGGATCGGCGAGCAGCATTGCGCGCTCGGTGTCCTCGGGCGAGAGGGGCTTCATTCGTATGATCGGTGCGCGGCTCTTGATCGTTTCAAGCATCAGCGCCGAGTTTTCGCAGAGAAGCAGGATGAAGGCGTATGCGGGCGGCTCTTCAAGCGTGAGAAGAAGCGCGTTTTGTGCCTGCACGGTCATCGTGTGCGCGTCGTTTATGATGTATATCTTGCGTTCAAGATCGTTCGGATAGATGTGAACGTCGCGGCGGAGCTCTCGGATGGCGTCAACGCCGACGCTTGCCTTGCCGTCCGTGCCGATCTCTACGACATCGGGACAAGCCCCGCGCGAGATGTTTCGGCAGTTTCGGCACGAGTTGCAGGGAAGTGCGGGAGCACCCGTGTTCGTGCGATTTTCACAAACAAGAGCCTTTGCAAGCTCGACTGCGAGCGTGCGCTTGCCCGTGCCGTAAGCACCCTCGATGATGTAGGCGTGCGGCAGATCGGGATTTTCGGAAAGAAGCGACCGCGCAAGCCGCGCACAAAGCTCTTCGTTTCCTATGATCTTGGGGAAAATCTCCTTCAACGCCTCACATCCTTTCGGTACAAAGTTATACATAGTATATTATATCATTAAATTGTGGGTTTGTCAAGAAAAGAGTGAAAAGTGTAAAGTGAAAAGTTGTGGAGAATTTCCTCACTTCGTTCGGAAATTTTCATTAAAAACAGAGCAGAATCCTCACGAATTCTGCTCAGAAATGATATTTATTTGCTTTCGTCAACAGCATCGGTCTCGAGCCCTCTGCTGATATTTTTCCAAAGTCCGTCGATATCGGAACTTGTGAAATAGTCGAATTTTCCTGCTGAGGAGATCAGTCTTCCGTCCTTGACACCGTAGCTGATATAGACCAAATCATATTCGGAACCGTCATAAAGCTTGAAATTGAAGGATGTGGTTTCGTGAAGACGGCTTACATCCGAATCTTTGTCTTTGTAAGAAATGCTCTCGAGTTGTCTGTACAAAGCTGTTATACTTTCTTGCGATCTGAATTCTACATCTTCGGCATACAGGGAAGTGGAAGTGTAATGAATTTCAATAAATGCAACATCTTCCGCTTCAAAAGGGAATGCTATATTGACCGTATTTTCCGGGAAACAGCCGACAAGCGCGAAGATGCATATGAAAGCTAAAGCCAATGAAACAAGTTTTTTCATAACGGAATACCTCCTTGTAAGGTTAAAATACAAACCTCCATACCAGATAGATCGCCGCCATGTGGAGGGGGTAGAACCAATAGAATGCGTGCTTGAGGAGCTTGCTGTTCGCTCCCTTTTTGCCGTTATAGAAGCAGATGGGGATCATTGAGAGAACGCCGAAGCCCTGCATCGGGAAGAGAAACTCGTGCCCCGCGATCGGAATGACGATCTGCAAGCCCTTGAAGAAAACGATAAAGAGCAGCACGAGTGATGCAAGCTGAAAGAGCCGACCGAATTTGATGTCGCGGAAAACGTAGAAGGCGATTATCACAAGTATGCCCATAGCGCCGTAGTCAACAAAGCCGACGGTGCCGATGATGAGAAAGAGCGCGACTTTTAAGAGGCAGAATATGCCCGTTTTGACCTTGATATTCTGCTTGAAGCGGTCTACCTCGCGTATCGAGAGCAGACCGAGAAGCAGGGTGAACATCACGTTCTGGTGGAACGGATAGATGAAGGACCCCGCCGACATAAGGTTGAAGGGGATCTCGGAGATCAATCCGAAGATGAAGAGCCTTTTGGCGTACTTTTTGAAATCCGAGGTGTGAGCGTAGCCCTCGGAGATCATAAATGCGAAGATCGGAAAAGCAAGCCTGCCGACCGCCGTCATCCATTGATTGCCCGGGATGATCGTTGCCCAAAGATGGTCAAGAAGCATAAAGACCATCGCAAGTATTTTGAGTGTGTTTGAATTGATGAATGTGAGTTTTTTCATTTTTAATTATCCGAGTTGACAAAAATTGCATCAAAAGCATAACAGCTGCGTATTTCTTCGTCCTCGATGTCCACAAGGACGAACCAACCCGCCATATCATCGGTAAGGACTTCCGGACTGTTGGTCTGCTCAACGTAAACGCAGACCGATTCATAGGTCACTTCAATATTATGCAGTGCAAATCTCAGCGAACCGCTGTTTGCGGGGACGTAAACTGCCAACAAGGAATGATCTTTGAAAAAGCCTTCTCTGTCCCACTGCGCTTTACTCAAAGCCTCATTGAATGAAAGCACGCTGTTGTAACCCTGATCCAAAGCTAAAACGCCATCGTACTTTGCTTTGAATTGGTTCAGATCGTCCAAAGTGTCGAATTTGAAGATCGGCAGATGGTTGCTGTTTTCATTTGTTAACTGTCCCTTGTTAAGCGCACCGTCTGCGATCATCGGATCGTCCGACCACCCCGCATAAGCCACGGTGTTTCCGTACCCCGGATCGACGGGAAAGCAAGCCACAAGCCCCAAAAGGCAAAGCGGTGCAAGAATTAATGCTATCAGTTTTTTCATAGGAAAGCTCCTTAATGGTTTAATGTAGATGAGATTGCGAAGCAGAAATAAAATTAATAATCAGCACAACAGCACGTGTCATCCTGAGCGCAGCAAAGCGGTGTCGAAGGACCTCGCGCAGCGGGTCAATAAGGAAGTCTGCTGTGAATTTTATCAATATGAATCGTTGAAAATATTACATAGATGTCGCTCACATCAAAACCAAGCTGCCGGACGCTTCGCGAGATCCTTCGACTGCGCTCAGGATGACACGTGCTGTGGTTTTGGTGTAAAAACAGAACAAGCGACTCGCAATTCGATTGATTTAAGTTTACAGCCTTAATATCCCCAATCAACGAGCTGCCACTCGCCGCCGTTTGTGCGGACAAGTATCCAATTCCAACCTTCATATTCCGATCCGTTGTTCATTGTCGGATTGTTCGCAAAAAAGCTGATGTAAAAATCAGAGAGAAAGACTATGACATCGTCTGCGTTATTCCGGTCAGCCCAATCCTGATAATCCGCGAGTTTGTCGTCGCCGATGTAGGAAAGCTCAAGGAGAGTGCAGAATTCCCAATTCTTTTTGAAGTTTGAGGTAACCACGTCTATTGCAGCCTCGATTTCGGCGGATGAATAAACTTGTGAGCTGTAGCCTGCGATCTTGGCAAAGCCCGTGCTGCCGCAGGAGGAAAGGGATAGAATCAAAGTGCATAAAAGTATAATTGAAATAAGTTTTTTCATAGCATCATCACCTGAATTACGAATATCCTCCGCCTATATATTCCCAATCTCCGCCGTCGTAACGGAGTAATATACAGCTCCAGTCCTTGTATACATGATTCGTTTCCATTCCGTGAACGTCGCCAAAGCCGGGGAGGCTGGCAAGGGCGGGGACATAATAATCTATGTAGATAACGATCACGTCATCGGCTTGATATTGTTCCGCATATTTCTTGTAATTGTAAGTTTCAAGAACGGCGTCGCCTTTGTATGATATATCAAGAAGAATGCATCCCTTCCAGATCCTTTTGAAATTCTTTTTCACCTCGTCCATTGCTGCAGCTATTTCTTCATCGGTATAGAGATCGGATTCCGAATACACAACGTTTGAAAAGAGTGTCACACCGCCGCAGGAAGTCAGTGAGAGAAGCAGGGAGAATATCAGAAACAGTGAAAATATTCTTTTCATTCCTCGCTCACCAGCTTTCCGATAAATGTTGATGTGGCTTTCCAATCTAATTGACCGTTAATACGATGTTCTTCGAGAAATGCTATTCGTTCATCGTTTAACTCAAAAATCAGATACTCGGAATTGCTTCCGGGTGAGATCTTCCAACTGTAAACATTCCAAATACCGTATCTATCTTCAATCTCGAGCTTTATTCCCTTGATAAAGGGAATAATGAAGGAATCTCGGGAGAGTGTTTCGGTTTTTGTGTATTCGACTTCCTTACCGTCGATTGTCAGGTAAAAGGGAATTTCAACATCATATTCGTGTGTGAATGTGCTGTGGTAAAGAGGATAAAGCATAAGAGCAAAGACGAAAATCAGTGCGAAAATCATAACGACCGCAATCGCGGCAAGGTATTTATTTGTTTTTGTCATTTTATCACCTCAATGTCCCTTGATATCAAGCAGATTTGCGTGCGGGTGGGAGCTTTCATAGAACCATACCACGTAATAATCGGGCGAGAGGTTCTCGAAAGACAGATGCGCGTACTGTGCATATTTTAAGTCTATTTCGCGTTTTTCCTGCTTGTAATAATCCAAGAGCTCAAAATCCTTGTTCAGCGACACAAGAGCCTCGAGCACAGCGGGATCCTCGGCTTTGACAAGCACGGCACCGAAAAAATTTATGCCGTTTCCGTTGCCGTTGAGTTTACCGTAATCGGACACGGTTTCTATGATCTCGATACCCTCCGCCGCGCGGAGCTCGGATCTGAGATCCGAGACAAATCCGCGCAGGAGCATGGAATTCCAATTTGCCAAAAGTGCAATTCCCGAACCGATTATGATCAACACAAGCATTATCACGCCGAAAGTTCTGATAACGTTTGAGTTCATTGCTTTTCTCCTGTCTTATACGATATGCGGATGTTGCATATCTTTTCTGCATAATCACCGTCAATAACGGCGAATTTTTCATTGTTCACGGCTCTTTCGGGAGTCCCAAAATATACTTCGGTGGACTCAAAATTTCTGTAAAGCGGGCAGTAGTACACGATGTTTTCGCTTTCTTCGAATCTTATCACCGCGTAGCAATCATAACTTTGGCTGGAATTTTGGGGATAGATCTCGAGCCGTCCGAAATACTCGGGATGCACGGGGGAAGCATAGCCTTCCTTGATCATTTCCATGAGCGCGGGGTCGCTTTCTCTGTCGAAGGTGCACAGACGTCTTTCCTCGGTATCGTAAAGAGACATATAGTTTACGTAAAGGTCTTCCATCGTGATATACATCTTGCCGGAGATTCTATTTGTGTGTCGGAGATCGGTATCGGTTTCGTAAGTTGTTGTACCGACGATTTCCACATTGTCAAGCGCGATGATAGAAACGCTTTTGATGGTCCAATCGATCATGGGATCGGGCGCATCCTTGTGACGGAAGATCTCAAGATGGCACATTACGTCTGCCAAAGCCGGAAACTTGCTTCTGTTTACGAGTGATCTTGCAACAAACTGCTTATCCTCGGCGCCATCGATCATTGAAAAACGGTAGCGTAATCTTGCGGATTCATGGTCGCATTCTTCCTCCGCTTCCCATTCGGAAGCGGAGTAGTAAGCGAGATTTGATGCGTATACGTAATCTTCTTCAAATGAATCAAAGAAATCCTCATCGAAATTATCCGAATGATCCGGGATGGTATCTCTGTCAAAGAGAATGTCGCCGTCGAAGAATACGTAAGGGTTTGAACGTACTCCGAGTGTTAATCCCGAACAGGATGTCAGCGAAAAACAAAGGCTGAGGACAGCGATAAGGGAAATTATCCTTTTCATTTTATCCCCCCAGAAGCCCCATAAGGAAGCAGACGAAGCAAGCTGAAATGACGACGATATCGAAGATCTTGAGCTTGACTGTGCGGCGGTAGATGATGTAGCCGACCGTTGAGAAGATCAGTGCTATGATGGAGATTATAGCGGGTTCACCTTCGAACGCCCAATATAACAGCATACCCGTGCAAACGGGGAGAAGAGTTTTATAGCTGAAGGGTGTATTTGAGATCTCGCCCGCGCTTTCGGCGCGCTTTTTGTTGAAGAAATAAAGCATTCCCGCAACAAAGAGGACTGTCAGTACCGGGATCACGATGAGATAGATCGTCATCGCGTAAGGGTTGTCGGTGCCAAGATCGGGCACGACCACGTTACGTCCCCTTGAGATACCTGTGAAGTAATCGCATATCTGAACGAGCGGCATCCAAAGGATAGTCAGGAGGGTTTCGCTGTCGATATTAAGATTAAACATCTCCGAAAACGTCAGCATCACAACGCAGATGATAAACTGCCACGCGGCGGCAGTCAGGAATCCGTCGACCGTGGAATTGCAGACCGAGAAGAAGAAGGCGTTGACCGAATAGTAGAAGAGCGAGCAAAGAAGCGAGATGAAGAAGAAGGACCACAGCGCGGGGTAGTTTACCTTATCGGCGCAGGGCAGAAGCGCGATGGCGTACCAGATAAATGAGAGGGTATACGCCGCAAGGAACTGCACAAATCCGTTGATAAGGTTGACCGAGATCAGCGAAATGCGCGAAATGGGGAAGGAGAACGCCGAATCGAGATATTTGCGGCTGTTGAAGCAGGAAAGCTCGAGCATCGGCAGAAGCGTGGTGAGAATTGCCGAGAATGCGACAAAGAAGCCGATCTGGGGATTGAGCGACCAGGTGTAATCCTCCGGGTAGCCGTAAACGTACCAATTATCGGAATAATCTTTTTGTCTTGCATAGGTCTCATTTACACCCTGTGCCACCATTGTGACGATGACAAGGCAGATGAAGGCTATGATCGCGGCACGGATGAGCGTGTCTTTTGCGTGGTGCTTGAAATATCGGAGAGTGGTCTTCATTTTCTGCCTCCTTTCACGTCGGTGATGAAGATATCCTCGAAGCTGAGCGCTTCCTGCTCGATGACGGCGGGATTCAGCTTAAGAAGCTCGCTGTACGTGGTTTCTGCGTCACCCTCGACGGTTACTGTGACGAACTTGCCCTTCATTTCGATGTCGCGCACCGCAAGATTCGAGAATGCTATCGCGGACTGTTCCTCGGTGAACGCCATACGGAAACGGCAGTATCTCGCCGCGTGCTCCTCAAGCGAGCCCTGCGAGGAAACGGTGCGATTGTCGATGAGGGCGTAAAGGTCGCAGAAGGTTTCGAGCTCCGCAAGCGCGTGGGACGAGATAACGACCGTCGAATCGTTTTCCTCGACCGCGCGGTTGATCTCCTCGATGACCGTCTTTTTCGTAAATGCGTCAAGACCGTCGAAAGCCTCGTCGAGAAGGAGATATTTTGGTCTTGCCGAAAGGGCGAGCGCGATATAGAACTGACGGCGCATACCCTTCGAGAAATTGCGCTGATGCGCGTTTTCATCGAGCTTGAAGCGTTCGAGCAGACGGCGGTAAAGCTCGCGGTCAATTCCGGGGTAGAAGGTCCGATAGGTTTCAAAAATGCCCTTGCCCGTCGTCTGTCCCGCGAAAAAGGGGTCGTCGGGAAGGAAGAAGACGTTCTCTCGTACTTCGGGAAGGGTCGCCTCCTTGCCGTCATAGAGAACGGAGCCGCTGTCGGGAACGTAAACGCCCGACATAAGGCGCAGAAGCGTCGATTTACCCGAGCCGTTTGTGCCCACAAGACCGAGCACCTTGCCGTCGGGAATGCGGAGATCTATATCTTCAAGAATAAGATTGCCGCCGAGATAATGCGAATTGATATTGACCGAGATCATTTGCCGTACACCTCCTCTATAAGTGTTTCGAGTGCCGCGCGGGAAAGTCCTTTTTCCTTAAAAGAAGTGAGGACTTCGCGTGCTTCGTTTGTCAAAATGGTTTCGTTTTCGTTTCCTTCTTCGGGCGAGGAAACGTAGACGCCCTTTTTGGGCAGGGTGTAGATCAGCCCGCGCTCTTCAAGATATGAATATGCGCGCGCCATAGTGTTCGGGTTGATGCCCATTTCCTGCGCCGCCGCGCGGACGGAGGGAAGCTTTTCGCCCGCCGCCAGAATGCCGAGCTTGATGTAAGACTCGTATTTTTCCGCGACCTCAAGATATATCTCCCGCTTGCCCGAAAATGTTGCCTGCACTTATATCACCTCGTTTCTGTGTGAACTGTGTTATCTGTACTAACTGTATTATATCACATGCGTGCGCGGATGTCAATAGGGTTTTTATAAGTTGTTGCGAAAATTTTGTTGGGGTGGCTTTTTATAAAAGTGAACAGTGGTCAGTGGACAGTGGACAGAAAGATGCGGGCGATGAAAAATCAGCGCATCGGTAAGTCATTTGTGTCAGAGGATAGGTAAGCCAGTAGGAATCGTAGGTAAGTCCTCGTC
>JAZSOQ010000032.1:0-20205 GCA_045537015.1 Eubacteriales bacterium | reverse complement strand
TGAGGAGATCGGAGTCTGTACTGCATAATATCAAGTGAATTATATTTTCTTAAGTTGACAGCATTGCTGCAAGCGGGAGGGGTTGGGGTGGGCAGTCAGCAATATGCGAAATCTCGCGCACCCGAACGAAATCAAGAGCGAAATATAATAAAATGAAGAAGATCCGCCGCGGCGGATCTTTCTTTATCTTGACAATGGATGAAAATAGTGATATAATCATTCTGTAATCTTTTCAAAACCTCAGCAAAACAGGTGAAAGTATGAATCTACACGAGCAATACAGAAAAAGCAAATTTGACCTCTCCGCATTTGGCATCGAGAGAGGCGCGAGCCGAAGCGATTATTTCTGCACTCCGAAGGGCGCAAAGATCATCGGTTGGACGGGCGTGGGCGGTATCCATTACTGTACCTTGACCGCCTTCGTCGATACCGTCTTTGCAGTTGATCCATCGGGGGACGCAGGTCGCCACGCTTTTCCTGTTGCAGAGAGCTTTGACGATCTTTTGCGGCTCCTGATGTCCTGCGGTCATGAGGCGCACATCGAGCAGGCTCACGCTTGGAGCCGCGAGCAATTCGACAAATTTGGGAAAGAAAATCCCGTTTCCGACAAAGCATCAGATCTGATCTCGTTCTTAAAAAAAGAATACGGACTCGCCCCCATCGACGATCCGTATGAATATCTGAAAAGAATATATGACGGTTTTGATTTCTCCGCAGTTCCGTACAAAAAGGATTATTACAAATACCTCCCGATCGATGAAGCACCGCAGCCGAAGGAGTGGAAGGTTTATTTTTCCGTATTCAACAGAAAAGGCGGGGAGACCGCAGGCACAGAATTGCCGCTGAACGCGCGCTTCCGCTTTGCGGGGTACGAATGGTCGGTCCCCTCGGCGTATGTCTGCTCAAAGGGCTTGGTTCTTGATATTTTCACCGAGAAAGATCCGTCTTCGCCCGAGCTTGATTACCGTGCCACCGCGACCGTAAACGGCAAAGACTTGCGTGAAAGTCAAGGCACGGGAAACATCTGGACGCGCGAATACCGCCCCGAAGAAATGCAGGACGTTCTAACACATTACGGCATCACGCTTGACAAATGTCTGCTTTGGCGGCGCATCAGCTTTCCGTGGGCGACCAATGCAAAACCAAGCGTCAAAAGTATAGAGCTAAAGTTGGAACCGCGCCCCGCCGTGATCGAAGGGGAACGCTTTTCCGTTACCGAATCGGGTCAGAGGATCGAGTTTATTCATCCCGTCACCAACACCGCGCACACGCTGACTGTTTGCGAATACGAGCGCGAGGTACTGAGCCACGAGCGTCAGTTTTCGGGCGGATACGAAAATCCCGCCCATTACGTAAAAATGACATACACGCTTGAGCCCGAGCTTTCGGGCAATCGGTTTACGGTGAGTGACACAAGGCAGAGCGACGCTCCAAAAAAGTCGGCATCAAGCGTCAGAACTTATGATTTTGAAAGCAGCATCGTCCTGACGGTTCCGGTATCGGGCAAGAATGAAACTGCAAGCACTATCCGTTCAGCCTGTTCGGCTCTGACCTTTGAGCCGCAGGAAAAAGTTGAGTGGCAGATGATATTCAGAGAAAAGCCGGCTGACGATATGCAAGTCTCTCTGCTTTGATCCAAAGTATAAAATCAATTATTTTCGGAGTTTATTATGGAAAAACACGAGCTTATTGAAGTATTCAGAGAAAATTTCCCCTTCTGGGACAAGATGCCCGAGCACGACCGCGAGACCTTTCTCCGTTCCTCGCAGCACGTCAATTTCCGCAAGGGCGCGAATATTCACGACGGCGCAAGCTGCACGGGTGTAATTCTCGTAAAGAGCGGAAGTCTGCGCCTCTACATCCTCTCCGAGGACGGCAAGGAGATCACCCTTTACCGCATCTTCCCCGGCGAAATGTGCATTCTCTCCGCCTCCTGCGTGCTTGAATCGATCACCTTCGACGTTTTCGTCGATTCCGAGGAAAACAGCGAATGCATCGTTGTCGGCGGTTGTGCCTACGAGGACCTCGCCCGCCGTATGCCCGAGGCGAAGATATTTGCCCTTGAAAGTGCTCTCGGCAGATTTTCCGACGTTATGTGGGTCATGCAGCAGATCCTCTTTATGAGCATGGACAAGCGCCTTGCCATCTTTTTGCTCGATGAGGCTGCCCAAAACGGCACCGATACCGTAAAACTGACACACGAGCAGATCGCCAAGTACATGGGATCTGCCCGTGAAGTAGTTTCTCGTATGCTTAAATATTTCACCACCGAGGGTATCATCTCATCCTCTCGAAGCGAAGGTATCAAAATTCTCGACAAACGCCGCCTTCGCGCTTTAACCTAAAAGAGCCAGAATCTGCTCCTTTGGTCTTGCACCCGAGGATTTATTGACGACCTCGCCGTTCTTCATTACAACGAGCGTGGGGATGCTGAATACGCCGAATCTTTCGGCAAGCTCGGGCTCGTCGTCAACGTTGATCTTTGCAACGACGATGTCATCTCTCTCTCCCGCTATCTCTTCGACGATCGGAAGTACCATACGGCAAGGGCCGCACCAATCCGCATAGAAATCGAGAAGTACGGGCTTTTCGCTTTTGACGGCGGAATCGAAATTATTCTTGTTCAGTTTAAGTGCTTTCATTTTCTTTTCTCCTTTGTGAGTGGTTCTTGTTTTTTACACCCATATTATACACCATTTTCAAGGATAATTCCGTGATTTGGTCACAAAAACCGCAGTTTTTTATGCTGCGGTTTTTATTTTCACTTCAAAGCCATTGCTTTCTCCTCGCGCATCGAAAAAACCGCGAGGCTGTCGGAGTTAACGTTTGCAAAATCAAGCGAGATCTTCTTGATTTCACGGTTTTCATACGTCGTGAAGTAATAGTCCCCGCGTTCGAGATCGGCGCAGGAGGTATAAACGGTGCGCCAATCCTTTTTTCCGCAGCCGAGAGGGACGGATACGCTATCCAAAACATGAAAGAAATCACTCATGCCGCTGCCTGCAGTGTATTTTTTTGCAAATAACGCGCGGAGAAAGCGCGATTCCGATGACCAGTCGCCCGGAAGTCCCGAGGCGGACGAGGGAGTCAGCTTCGGATGCAACATCGCGTTATCCCTATGGACGGGGAATGGCGGCGAGTTGGTCAGGACTCCGAAGGGGTTGTTATACACGATCAGCCCGCCCGCGGTCGGCTCGACGGCGATGGAATCCTCTCTGTCGGCGATCATCCAATGGAGCGGCGTTGTGGGGAGATCCGGCGAGACAGAATCGGGGGTAATATTGCAATGCTTCAAAAGCTCCGCCGCCTCGCGGAGATTTCTGCATTTCGAGAGCACGAAGGGGATCAGCTCAAATGAGTCGAGGTTGATCTTGTCGCTCTTCGGCTCGAGATACGTGGCGTATTCTGGGAAATTCAGCCCCGCCGCGGCGAGACCGTACTCGTTGATCGCATCGAACCAAAGAGGTACACCCTCGTTTACAAGCGCGCAACCGATGATTGCAGGATGTTGCACCATATCCGACTCGCGGCGAAAGCGGATGGGGAATCTTCTCGGCATGATGACGACCTCCTCGCCGCGGCTGCCCTCAAGGTCAAGAGTCCGCCCGAAATATCCGTTCTTACTTATTGCCGTACACATTTTTCCTCCTAATAATACATGCTACACAAAAATATTTTCCCATTTTCGAGGCTATTTATCCGCTTTTTTGCCAAAAAAACATTGATTTGAAAATTTTAATTGGGCAAAACCGAGAAAAAACATTATGTTAACAATTTTGACTTGATTTATATACAGGAAATGTAATATAATATGTGCGACTGCGATATGATCGCGCCGCGGATGGGCACCACGCATCCATACATACGGGGGCTGTTCGCAACCGCCAACTCGTGCCCTTCAAGCGTCGGGATCTGTCAAAAAGCAAAAAATATTTTTCTTAAGGAGAAAAAAACAATGAAGAAGATTCTCGCAATCGCACTCTGCCTTTGCATGGTACTTTGTGCCGTAGCATGTGGCGAAAAAGCTGCTGAGTACAAGCTCGGCATGGGCGTCGTAGTAAGCATGGACAGCTCCGCAACCGGCAACGCACAGGTTGACGCTACCGTAGCTACCGTAGTTACCGACGCTGACGGTAAGATCGTTCTCTGCCGTATCGACGTAGCACAGAACAAGATGGCTGTTGCTGACGGTGCAGTTGACACCGCTGCTACCTTCAAGACCAAGATGGAAAAGGGTACCGAGTACGGCATGGCAGGCAAGGTTGACAACGACGGCAACGGCGTTATGCTCGAGTGGGACGCTCAGGCTAAGGCTTTTGAGACCTACGTTGTAGGTAAGACCGGCGCTGAGGTTGCTGCTCTCCAGACTCAGGAAGCAGGCGGCCACCAGATCGCTGTTGACACCGCACTTCTCGAGGCAGGCTGCTCCATGCAGATCACCGATTTCATGGCTGCAGTTGCAAAGGCTTGCGCTGACGAGCAGGGCATGAGCTTCACCGCTGTTCCCGGTTCCTTCACTCTCGGCGTTGCTGCTAAGACCTCCGTTGATTCCGCTACCAAGGCTGCTACCGCTGAGGCTGACGGTCTCGTTGCTATGTACACCGATTTCGCTTGCGCAGTAGTTGCTGACGGCAAGGTTATCGCTACTCTCAACGACGCTATCCAGCCCAAGATCACCATCAATGTTGCAGGTGAGATCGTAGAAAAGGCATTCACCGCTACCAAGCGTGAGCTCAAGGAAGGCTACAACATGGCAGCTTACGGTCAGCCCAACGTAGAGGGTGGCACCGTTAAGGAGTGGTACGTTCAGTCCGCTGCATTCTCTAACTACGTTCTCGGCAAGACCGCTACTGAGATCGCAGGCATGCAGACCAAGGAAGTTAACGCTCACCAGATCTCTGCTGAGGACGCTCTCCTTTCCGCAGGTTGCACCATGCAGATCACCGGCATCTGCGCAGTTGTTGCACAGGCTGCTAACTACGCAAGATAATTAAAATTCACTAACAGGAGATAGGAATTGTGAAGATTCTGAAATCCATTTCCTGTCTATGTCTGATTTGGGGGCTGCTCGTCTTTATGACGGGCTGCCCTCAAACTGCAGTTAAGACAGAACCGCTCGGCAAGGTATATTTCACATATTTTGACACCGTTTCCTATATTTACAATTACGCAGGTGGAAGTCAGGAAGATTTTGACAAGATTTGCGAGGGAACGGCAAAAATACTCGAAGAATACCACAACCTTTTTGACATTTATTATGAGCATTCGGGAGTCACCAACCTCCGCACGATCAATCTTAACGCGGGCGGTGAACCCCTGAAGGTTGACCAAAGATTGATTGATTTTCTTCTTTATGCCAAGGAGCTTTACGTGCTCACGGGCGGCGAGATGAACGTCATGATGGGCGCGGTGCTTCGCCCCTGGCACGATTGCAGAAGCGCGGCGTCAAGTGATCCCGCAAATGCGACCATTCCCTCCCCCGAGGTTTTGGAGGAAGCGAGCAAGCACACAAGCATTGATCTGCTTGAAATTGACGAAGAAAACCTCACGGTACGCATCAGCGACCCCGCCGCATCGATCGACGTCGGTGCTCTCGGCAAGGGCTACGCCACAGAAATGGCTGCGCGCCGGCTTGAATCGCTCGGCGTGACATCTTATGTCCTCAACATCGGCGGAAATATCCGCATTATCGGCACAAAACCCGACGGAAGCGGCTGGCTTACCGGCATCAAGGACCCCGCAAATTCCGACTCGGCTTATATAGAATATCTTACTCTTGCAAACACCTCGTGCGTCACCTCGGGAATCTACGAAAGATTCTACACCGTCGGCGGCGTTCGGTATCATCATATAATCGACAAAGACACCCTAATGCCCTCCGAGCATTTTGCCTCGGTATCCATCATCACCAAGAACAGCGGCCTCGCGGACGCTCTCTCAACCGCTCTCTTCACCATGAGCTATGAAGACGGCCTCGCCCTCGTCACCTCAATCGGCGAAGTCGAAGTCCTCTGGGTCACCCACGATGGGGAAAAGTTTATGACGGAAGGGATGAAGCTTCTCGTTGCCGAGAAGCAGTGAAAAGTGAAGAGTGAAAAGTGAAAAGGTGAGGTTAATTTCCTCGCTTTGCTCGGAAATTTTCATTTTAATAAAATCAAATACCTATCAATTTCGCCGCAGGCGAATCATCATTCGGCGAAGCCGATCATCATTCTCGCGAAGCGAGATCATCATTCCGCCGAAGGCGGACAGAATCGTTAAAAAATTATAATTAAAATAAACAGGAGGAGTGCTATGATTTTCAAAAAAGATATCTCATCCCTGCACGTACCGCACAACAAGAATACTGCGGGATGCGAGCCTGTGAAAATTGAAACACCCAAGGAAGTCATCCTGCCCATGAATATGCATTCGGGCGGCGAGGCTGAGCCTATCGTCAACGCAGGTGACCACGTATACGTCGGTCAGCTCATCGCGCGCGAGGAAGGAAGATTCTCTTCCCCCGTTCACGCAACCGTATCGGGCACAGTTGCCGAGATCCTCACCCTTCCCACCGCTCGCGGCAAGGAAGTAAAAGCTATCCGCATTGAAAGCGACGGCAAGATGGAGAAGGACCCCGCAATGAAGGCTCCCGTATTCGAGGGCTGTGACGGTTTCCTTCAGGCAGTCCGCGAAAGCGGAGTTGTCGGTCTTGGCGGCGCGGCTTTCCCCACCTGGGCAAAGCTCAATGAGGCAACCAACCCCGACTACAAGGTTGATACAGTTCTCATCAACGCGGCTGAATGTGAGCCCTACATCACATCCGACCACAGAATGATGCTCGCGCATGCCGATCTCATCGACGACGGAATCGAATATATGCGCAAGTATATGAACGAGTATCTTGGAGAAGCTACCTATAAGATCTGTATCGAGAAGAACAAGCCCGATGCGATCGAGGTGCTCAAAAAGAAGTTTGCGGACAAGCCCTACGTGGTCATCCACGAGCTTAACGCGATCTATCCCCAGGGCGCAAAGCAGGTCATGCTTTACAACGCGACCGGCAGAGTTGCCATCGCGGGCAAGCGTTTCCCCTCCTTTGGCGCACTCATCATCAACGTTTCCACCCTCTCGAAGATGGCAGAGTACCTTAACACCGGTATGCCCCTTGTCGAGCGTATCGTGACCGTTGACGGTCCCGCTGTTAAGAAGCCCGGCAACTTCATCGCTCCCATCGGTACCTCCATCCGTACCCTTCTCGAGCTCACCGAGACTAATCTCGAAGCAGTCGGCAAGGTCGTTATCGGCGGCCCCATGAACGGTAACGCAACCGTTTCGGTCGATTCCCCCATCGTAAAGGTTTCAAACTGCATTCTCGCATTTGACGAGAAGACAGCAACTCTCCCCGAGCCTTCCGCCTGCATCCGCTGCGGCAGATGTATGGAAAAGTGCCCCGTTGATATCAACATTTCTGCCGTTGAAAGCGCAATGAAGATCAAGAACGAGGAAAAGCGAGAGGCAGCTCTCATCGACACCGGCGTTCGCCAGTGCGTTGACTGCGGATGCTGCTCCTACGTTTGCCCCGCACACCGTCCTTTGCTTGCAACCAACCAGGACGCAAAATGGTGGCTCAAGCAGTATGAGCGCTCCAAGCAGTCGAGATAAGGAGGAAAAAGGTAATGAAAAAGCTTTCTACCACCGCCGCACCTCATATTAACAGCGGTGTTTCGACCAACAACATCATGCTTGACGTTGTCATTGCCATGATCCCCGCATCCATCGCCGCGATCATCCTTTTTGGCATCAAGGCACTCCTCATCATTCTCACCTGCGTTGCAAGCGCAGTTCTTGCAGAATTCATCTTCAATCTTTGCGTCAAAAAGAAGCAAACAGTCGGCGATTTTTCCGCTACCGTAACAGGTCTTCTCCTCGCGCTTAACCTTTCGACAAACGTTGAGCTCTGGCAGGCTGCTCTCGGCTCGGTTTTCGCGATCGTAGTCGTCAAGGGCCTCTTCGGCGGACTTGGCAAGAACATTGTAAACCCCGCAATCGCGGCTCGTGTACTTATGCTTCTCACCTTCGCATCCGTCGCAGGCGGTGCGGCTATTTCTCCCCTCTTCGATCTCTCCTTCCTTGGTGAAGCAGTTCCCGAGATCGCAGCGGGCGCAACTCCCCTCTCCTTCCTCAATGAGGGCGCAGAGGCAGCAGCACAGGCTCCCACCGTTCTCCAGCTCCTCGTTGGCGCACACGGCGGTACCATCGGCGAGACCTGCGCGATCGCACTCGTGATCGGCTTTGTATACCTCGTTTGCCGCAAGGTGATCAAGTGGTACATACCCGTTTCCTTCATTGCGACCGTTTTCGTTTGCTACCTCATCGCGGGCGGCTTTGACGTGACCTTCGCACTTCAGCACATCCTCGCGGGCGGCGTATTCCTCGGCGCTATCTTTATGGCTACCGACTACGTTACCACTCCCGCAACCAACAAGGGAAGGATCGTCTTCTGCATCGGCGCGGGTCTTCTCACCTTTGCGATCCGTTTCTGGGGCTCCTATCCCGAGGGCGTTTCGATCGCAATTCTCACAATGAACCTTCTTGTTCCCTTCATTAACGATCTGACCAAGAAAAAGCCTTTGGGAGGTATCAAATAATGAATATCAAGCATCTTCTCAAAACAATCCTTATCCTTCTTTGCATCGTTGCGATCTTCGCAGTTGCAATGTTCGGACTCAACTTCCTCACCGGCCCCATCATTGAGGCTAACAACAAGGGCGCGGAGTTCGCTCCCCTTCTCGCTGTTATGCCCGAGGCTGAGAACTTCGAGGAAGTGACCTCCACTCTCGCGGGCGTTCCCGAGTCCGTTATCGCAGTTTACAAGGAGACCTCCGGCAAGGGATTTGTTGTCCGCGCCAAGGCTTCCACTCAGTATTCCAAGGAACCTATGGAGATCACCTTCGGTATCACCGCCGACGGTAAGATCTGCGGAATCCAGCTCGACGTCTACACCGATTCGATCGACTTCCGCTCCAAAGACGCAAACTATATCTCCTCTTATCTCGAAAAGGACTCCGCCCTTGCCGACATCGGCACCGTTTCGGGCGCGACCTACTCCTCCTCCGCATTCAAGACCGCGGTAAGCGAGGGCTTCTCGGCTCTCATCTCCAACTCTCTCATCGTTGAGGGCGTTAAGTCCGACGCTCAGATCCTTCAGGAAATGATCCCCACTCTTGCTCCCGGTATGCTTAAGACCGAGGAGGTAGCCGCTTCGGGTAACATCGAAAAGGCACTCAAGGCGGGCAACGACGCGGGCTTTGCTTACGTCGTAAAGAACGGTGAGGCTTCCTTCCTCGCTCTCGTCAACGCAACCGGTGCTTGCAAGGTTTATGACGTTGCAGGTGCGGACGTTACCGACGCGCAGGGCGCTATCGCCGACGAGGCAAAGGCTGCCGCTTCGGCTTCGCAGAAATCCTACACCGAAGATCTGAACACCAAGATCACCCGTCTCTATGCTACCGCGACCGACATCACACCCGTTGAGATCAGCACGTTCAACACCGTTGTTGCTGCTGTTTCCTTCAAGGTTGACGGCGCAGAATACTACGGCTTCTACTCCAGAAGCATCGGCTTCCATCAGATGGACGTTTACTTCGTGATCGACGCGAACGGTGCCATCGCAAAGATGGATGCAAAGCAGTTCATTTTTGACGAAGAATATTTCTCTAACTTCGGCGGTATGGATGTTGCCACCTATAAGGGCGGCTTTGAGGGTCTCACCACCGAAACATGGAACGGTGAGCAGGCTGTTATCGCAACCGCTACCATGACCTCGAACGCAATGAAGCAGTCCACCGACGATGCTTTTGCTGCATTTAATGCTATCAAGGGAGGTGCACAGTAATGAAAAATTTCTTTAAGAATTGCCTTCTCCGCGGCACACCCTCGATGGTGCTTGCCCTCGGCTCGGGCTTCGTTATGGCTTCGAGCGCGGATATCCGTGCGGCTCTCGGTATGGGCGCGGCAGTGCTCATTTCGATGCTGCTGACCTCCATCGTGGTCTCGGCTATCCACAAATTCATCCCCGCATACGCAAAACTTCCCGTTTACCTCATCATCATCACCGGTTTCGTTTCGATCATCCAGATGCTTATGCAGGCATTCTTCCCCATCGTTGTTGATATGCTCGGCGCACACCTTGCTGCCCTCGCAGTAAGCGCCGTTATCTACCGCGATGCAGAGGAGGTTGCCGACCATAACGGCGAATGGCACTCGATCAAAACCGCTCTTTCCACCGGTCTTTTCCTGACCGTAATCATGGTCATCTGCGCTCTCATCCGCGAGATCCTCGGCAATGCCACCATCTGGGGCGTCGAGATCCCCTTCCTTGCAAACTACAAGGTAAGCGCACTTGCGGGCGCATTCGGCGCATATCTTGTTCTCGCTTGTGTTCTTGCGGCTATCAAGAAGCTGACAGGCGCACACGAACATCTTGAAGAGGAGGATTGTGAATAATGCTTACCATCGAAATGATCTTCGGTATTCTTCTTGCCGGTCTTCTTTCCGACAACTATGCTCTTCTCCACTTCCTCGGCACAGGTGCCGTTATGGAAAATGAGCGTTCCACCAAGCAGTCCGTCATCCTCGGCCTCGGCACTACCCTTGTAATGCTCATCACCAATGCCATCTGCTGGCCTCTCAACACCTATCTCCTCGAGAAGGTCCCCTATCTGCAGACAATGGTATTCGTTCTTGTGATCCTCATCGTTGTTGAGGTCCTTCACATCATCGCAAAGAAGCTTCTTGACGGCTACTGCCACGCGGATTTCGTTAAGTTCGCGATCAACGGCGCTATCCTCGGCCTTTGCATCCACAACGTTGAGCATCACCTTTCCTATGTCGAGACCCTTATCACCTCTCTTGGTGTAGGTCTTGGCCTTATGATCACTATGTGCGTATTTGCTAAGCTCAAGGACGAGCCCGTTGACGAAGAGGCTATTCCCGCTTCCTTCCGCGGACTTCCCATTGCGCTTCTCACCGCAGGAATGATCGCTCTCGCGCTTCTCGCGCTCAACTTCTAAATGAAAAAAAGAGATATAATTCTCATTGCATCGATCCTTGTCGTCGCCATCGCGTTCTTCCTCATTGTCGAGCTGACAAAAGAGGAGGGCGCGGGGGTGGTCGTCAAGGTTGACGGAGTCGAGGTTGCCGAATATTCGCTCTCGAAAAGCGGCACCTATCCCCTCAACGGCGGCACGAACATTCTCGTCATCGAGGACGGACGTGCATACCTCAGCGATGCAAACTGCCCCGACAAACTTTGCGTTCATCAGGGCAAAATATCGAGGACGGGCGAGGTCATCACCTGCCTGCCCAACAAGCTGACCGTCACCGTTTTCGGTGCGGAAGAGAGTGTTGATCTGATTAGTTAAAAAGGAGGACAGTATCATGAAAACGAAAAAAGTCGCGTTTTTAGGAATGTGCATTGCGCTTTCAATGATACTGTCCTTTGTTGAAAGCCAGATACCGCCGCTTATGGCTGTGCCCGGCGTCAAGGTTGGACTTCCGAACATCGTTATGGTCTTTATGCTCTACAAGATCGGGGCAAAAGAGACCGCGATCGTCAGCATTCTGCGAGTCATCCTCGTCGGCATCCTTTTCGGCACTCCCCTTTCGATGATCTACTCCCTCGTCGGCGCGGCATTGAGCCTTATCGGTATGATATTGCTCAAAAAGACGAATCTCTTCGCCCCCATCACGGTAAGCGTTGCGGGCGGAATTCTTCACAACATCGGTCAGATCGCAACCGCCTGCCTGGTTATGGAAACGGCGCAGATAGCGTATTATCTCCCCGTCCTCCTCATCAGCGGCACGGTAGCGGGAATCCTGATCGGCCTTACCGCCGCAATGATCCTTAAAAGGCTTGATAAGATGAAATTATAAAAAGAGCTATCGCGATAGCTCTTTTTTTGATCCGACTATATTGCAGAAGGTATGCTTTTGTGTTATAATATAGAATGAGGTGATTGATTTGAATCTTGTTATAAAATCGATTTTTATATCTATTTTAGTAATCTCGGTTACGTTATCTTTCGGATGCGCGGCAGACTCTTTCGGTGAAACCGACACAACTCTACCGATCGAATCCACATCCGCACCGCCATCCACGGAGCCTTTCTCCGCCCCTGAAACCACCGTAAGCACTACCGAAACAGAAGCTCCCGAAACTACGGTCATTCCTAAAACTACAATTGCTCCCGAAGCCACTACTGCCCCCGAGACTACCGCCGTACCCGAAATCACAACTGCCGAGGAAATGCATTCCGAGCTTTATCTGCCGTCGCTTTCTTTGAATGATGCCGTCAGATACTTCTCCGAGGTCTGCCTTGATGCGGAATTTGTCAATGCGGGAGATCCGACACGGCTTCAGAAGTGGGCAACTCCCATCTTTTACATGCTCAGCGGTTCGCCTACGGCAGAGGACATAGCCGTCATCAACAAAATGGCATCATTTCTCAACAGCGTAGAGGGTTTCCCGGGAATCTCACAAACAAATGACCCCAACACCGCCAATATGAAGATATATTTTTGTCCCGCAAATGAATTTTCAGTTATAATAGGACACAACTGCGACGGCAATGACGGATACGTTACGTTTTGGTACTCAAACGACGAAATATACGACTCCGTTATTTGCATCCGCAACGATATCGGTCAAGAGCTTCGCAATTCAGTAATAATGGAAGAAATATATAACAGTCTCGGGCCAATACAGGATACTTCGCTGAGATCGGACAGCATTATTTATTCGGGCTTTTCCGCACCGCAAAAAATGACTGACGTCGATATGCTGATTGTGCGACTGCTCTATCATCCGTCGATTAGATGCGGAATGAATAAAGAAGAATGCAAGCAAATAATATCGGAAATATACTATTGAGAATAACAACCCCGACAGATTTTGAAGTCTGTCGGGGTTTTTGCTTTTATTTCAAAACGAACTTACTGATAAACTGTCTTGTAAACTCAACGCCTGCCGCGCCGAGCTCGCCCTGCCAGGTCTTTGAATGGGGCTCGATGCTCAGATCTCCGTCATAGCCTCTTGCATAGAGGACGGAGAATATGCTACCCCAACGAAGATCGTCCATTCCCGCGGGGGGATCGGATACTGCTCTGCTGCCCGCGTGGGTGGTGCCCTTGACGTGGAAATGCGCGATCTTCTCGCCGTAATCGGACATTTCTGCCAGATAATCCGCGTGTCTGTTGTAGGCGTGAGACGGGTCATATTTCAGCCAGAGATCCGGATTTTCACCAAGGATCACCTTCCACTGCTCGGGAGAAACGATAAAGTTGTTCCAATTACAGTTCTGGATGGCGATCTTTATGCCGCTTCCGCTTGCTTTTGCCCTCTCGGTGAGCTGACCGAGGAAGTCGATGGCAAGGGTGTAATTCTTATAGAGCGAAACCTCATCGGCATAGTTGCATCCGCAAACAAAGGTCTTCGCGCCAAGCTCGATAGCCGCGTCAAGCTGTGCAAGATACACACTCTTTCTCTCCTTGTCTATCTTACCGCCGACGTTGATGTCGTGATTCCAGCGGCCGACGCAAGAAACGTCTATCCCCGTGCGCGCGATCTCCGCCTTAATGTTTTCCTTATTCGCTATCAACTTTTGGGCTTCTTCCTGATTGTTACAGCAGATCTCAATGAATTCAAGATTCGTATTCTTGACAAGATCAAATCCCGCCGCGGTATAGTTGTTTTGTATTCTTCCTATTCTCATATCGGTAAACCTACCTTTCCACAATAAGTTTGAATTTATTGTACCATATATTCGGGAAATTGTCAATAAGCAAATCGGCAGAGAAAATGAATTCTCTGCCGATTATTATAAATTAGTCCTTCTTCTTGAAAACGATTGCGGTTCCGAGAAGAGCAATGATTGCAACTGCGCCGCCGATCATGCCGCCGCAACCCTTCTCTACGGGAGGTGCTTCGGTGATGGGCTCGGTAGCGGGAGCCTGGGTCTCGGGAGCTGCGGTAGTTTCTACGGCAGCCTCGGTGGTCTCGGGTGTCTGAGTCTCAGGAGCCACGGTGGTCTCGGGCTCTACGGGAGCAGTCAGACCTGCCTCAAGTGCGCTGATGATGTAGGGAGTGATAATATCATATCCCGCAGCATTGAGGTGGAGGGTATCGGGGAGATACTTGGTTGTGGTGGTCTCGAGCTTATCGTTGAGCTCCTTGTTGTTGTAAAGGTCGATGAAGATGATGCCCCACTTCTCGCAAGCAGCCTTTGCGATGTTGAAATACTCGCTCATATCCTTAGCCTTACCGGTAGCGTGACCGTCAAGACGGTGGTTAGCGATGAAGAAGAGCTTAGCATCCGTGTTGGTCTTACTTACGTTGTAGAAGATCCACTCAAGACCGCCGGCATAGGAGGTCTGATTCTTCTCGAGAGTAGCCTCGTCAGTGCCCTCGGAGAGAGTGCCTACGGGTCTGTTATGTCTTGCGTCGTTAACGCCGCCGTGCATAACGATGATGTCGAATTTGGTGTTCGCGTGGGGTTCATACTGGCTGTAAACCCAGTTGTCGTCGCCTCTCTGGAAGCTTACCTTCGCGCCGCTGACGGATGCGTTGGTAGTGATCGCGCCGGTAAGGTCGGCAATTCTGCCCGCCCAAGCGCGGCCGGTGCGGAAGGGAGATACAGCGTCACCCGAACCGAAGCTGATCGAGTCGCCCATAAAGAGCATCTTTTTGCCCTTGAGGGGACTCGTGCTCTCCACGGTGCCGGGAAGAGTAATATTGTACTTCTTCATATAATCAGCGGCGGTAAAGGGCTGATTGATGGTTGCAAGCTCGATGCCGTCGTCATAAACGCCGGTAGCGGCAACTACGCGAACGTATCCGGTGCCGGGACGCATTCTGTACGCCAAAATACCAAAGCCGTTTCCGATCTCCTGATACTGGATCATATAGTCGATCTGAACAGTGGTAGTACCGTTGCCGTTCTTATCGAGAAGGACCATGTGGTAACCCTGATCGAGAGCAGCGGCAGCGATGTAAACTACGTCGCCCTCGTTAACGGGAACTGCGGGGCAGGTGCGGTATGCGGCAGCCGCGATCTCGGCGTTGCTCTTGTCAACACGGCCGGCAAATACCTTGTCGGACTTCGGGAAGATGTTTACGAGCTCGCCCTGTGCGGTGGTGGGACGAAGGAAATCAACGTTAGTGCCCGCCTTGTCCATAGTAGCGAAGTAATCCGCAGTCTTGAAGGTCTGGTTTACGGTGATCATAGTGCAGTCGAAGTAAAGCTGCGCGGTAGCCATTCTGATGTATGCGCTTCCCGCGGGAACAGTCCACTGAACGATCTCGGTGCCGGGGAGGACGGTGTCTACCTTGGTGCAGTCGGCATACTTTACCTGCGCGATCTTCTGCTTGCCGTTTTCATCGTAAGTAGTGAGGAAGTAACCCTGATTGATCTGAACGGGACCGAAGGTAACAACATCGCCTTCCTTGACCGCAACGGGGTTGGAAACGTAGTAGTTTGCGTTTCCGGATCCGGGGGCATCCTTGGTGGAGGGAGGTGTTCCGACAGTTGCCAGAGCGTTGTCGTAGAGGTTTACAAAATCTGCCGCGCTTGCGCCGAAGCTCATCATGGGAATGAGCATTGCAAGAACAAGAAGCGAGCAGACGACTTTTTTGAAATTATTCATTGTCTTCTCCTTTGTGTGTTTTGGGATGATTAAATTATACCACGAAAGTGCTGTTTTGTCAATAAAAAAAGACCGCCGAAGCGGTCTTTTTATTTTAGTTTTCTCTTCTCTTTGCAACGGTTGCAACTCCGATGAGGGAGATGATAGCGATTGCGGCAAAGATGATAACGGAGTCACCGGTGGTGGGAACCTCGATGGGCTCGGTTACTTCGGGCTCGGTCTCTGCGGGAGGATTGAAGTAGTTGTTGTAGCCTTCAGCGTCGAAGGGCTGATTGATGGTAGCAAGCTGCTTGCCTTCATCATATACGGCGGTAGCGATAACTACGCGAACGTATGCAATGTCGTGGGGCATAGTGTATGCCAGAACAGCCTTTCCATCGCCCAGATCGTCATACTGTACAAAATAAGGAGTATTAACGTTAGTAATGGCGGTCTTGTCTGCGCCGTACATAGTGATGTGATAGGTCTGGCTCGTTGCAGCTGCACCGATGTAGAGCACGTCTCCGCCCTTTACGGGGATATAATCGGAGGTTCTGTATGAATCGGTAGCAACCTCGCCCTTAGACTTGTCGCATCTGCCAAGGAAGGTCTTATCCGAGGTGGGGAATACGTTTACGAGTTCCTTTGCGGTTGTAGGACGAACGTAATCAACATTGATGCCCTTCTTATCCATATCTGCAAAGTAATCAGCCGCGGTGAATTCCTGATTTACGGTGATCATAGTGGACTCCTTGAAGATCTGTGAGTTAACCACTCTTACGTAAGCAGTGCCCTCGGTAACGGTCCACTTAACAATTACTGCATTGTTATCAACAACGTCAACAACGGTACAATCAGCATAAGCAACCTTGGCAACCTTAACCGCGCCGTTTGCATCATAGGTGGTAACGTAGTACGACTGGCCGGAAAGCATAGGACCAAAGGTAACGACGTCGCCTGCCTTAACGGCGATGGGTGCTGCGGTCCAGTAAAGTCTGTTGCCCGATGCGTTGTCGTTCATATTAGCTGTGGGAGGAACGCCGAGCTGAGCCTTGGAGGCATCGTAAAGGTTTGTGGGTGTGGCAGCGCCTGCCATAACGCTCATCATAGGAACGAGCATTGCAAGCATAAGAAGCGCGCAGACGGATCTGGTGACGAACTTTTTCATAAAAATTCTCCTTTTCTTGGCATTTTGCCTATTTTATTTTATTTATTATATCATAATATTTACACATTGTCAATAATTTTATTCAAAAAATGCAAAAACCTCGCGCGAACGCGAGGTTTTTGCTGTAATTATGATATTAGTCCTTCTTCTTGAAAACGACAGCAGTTCCGAGAAGTGCTACAGCTGCAACTGCGCCGCCGATCATGCCGCCGCAGCCCTTCTCCGCGGGAGGAGCTTCGGTGATGGGCGGAGTTTCGGGAGCCTGGGGCTCGGGAGCTGCGGTAGTTTCTACAGTAGCCTCGGTGGTCTCGGGTACCTGAGTCTCGGGAGCAACAGTAGTCTCGGGCTCTACGGGAGCACTCAGACCTGCCTCAAGTGCCTCAATAATGTAGGGTGTGATAATATCGTAACCTGCGGCGTTGGGGTGGAGGGTATCGGGGAGATACTTGGTCGTGGTGGTCTCAAGCTTATCGTTGAGTTCCTTGTTGTTATAAAGGTCGATGAAGATGATGCCCCACTTCTCGCACGCCTGCTTTGCGGCATCGAAGTACTCGCTCATATCCGACGCCCGACCCTTATCGTGACCGTCCAGATGGTGGTTTGCGATATAGAAAAGTTTAGCTTCGGTGTTGGTCTTGCTTACGTTGTAGAAGATCCACTCAAGACCGCCGACGAAGGACGTCTGATTCTTCTTGAGGGTATCCTCATCCTTGCTCGCGGAGACAGTTCCGACGGCTCTGTTGTATCTTGCGTCGTTACCGCCGCCGTGCATAACGATGATATCAAACTTGGTGTTCTGATAAGGAATGTACTGGCTGTATACCCAGTTATCGTCGCCTGTCAGGAAGCTTACCTTTGCGCCACTGACGGCTGCGTTGGTAGTGATCGCGCCGGTCCAATCGGCAATTCTGCCCGCCCAAGCGCGGCCGGTGCGGAAGGGAGATATGGTGTCGCCCGCGCCGAAGCTGATCGAGTCGCCCATAAAGAGCATCGTCTTGCCACTAAGGGGGCTTGTGCTCTCAACGGTACCGGGAAGAGTAATATTGTACATCTTCATATAATCATCGGCAGTAAAGGGCTGATTGATGGTTGCAAGCGCGATTCCGTCGTCATAAACTCCGGTGGATACTATAATGCGAGCGTATGCGGTGCCGGGGCGCATTCTGAACGCCAAAACACCAAAGCCGTTGCCGATCATATCGTATTGGATCATATAATCCAGCTTAACGGTAGTAGTACCGTTGCCGTTCTTATCGAGAAGAACGAGGTGGTAACCCTGACCGAGATCAGCGGCAGCGAGGTAAATTACGTCGCCCTCGTTAACGGGAACTGCGGGGGAGGAGCGGTACTGTTCAGCTGCGATCTCGGTATTACTTGCATCTACTTTGCCCGCGAATACCTTATCCGACTTGGGGAATACGTTTACAAGCTCACCCTTTGCCGGGGCGGGACGGAGGAATTCAACGTTGATACCCGCCTTATCCATAGCCTCGAAGTAATCCGCAGTCTTGAAGGTCTGGTTTACGGTGAGCATAGAGCAATCGAAGTAGAGCTGCGAGGTGCCCATTCTGACGTATGCGCTTCCCGCGGGAACGGTCCACTGAACGATCTCTGTGCCGGGGAGGATGGTGTCGACCTTGGTACAGTCAGCATACTTGACCTGAGCGATCTTCTTATTTCCGTTTGCATCATAAGTTGTGAGGAAGTAACCCTGGTTGATCTGAACGGGACCAAAGGTAACTACGTCGCCTTCCTTGACCTCAACGGGATTTGAAACGAAGTAAGTAGTGTTTCCGTTGCCCGGGGCATCCTTGGTGGCAGGGGGTACTCCGATCGTTGCCAGAGCGTTGTCGTATAGGTTGGTGAACTCTGCCGCGCTTGTGCCGAAGCTCATCATAGGAACGAGCATTGCGAGCATCAGAAACGCACAGACTATTTTTCTGAGATTTTTCATCGCCTTCTCCTTTGTGTTTTTGGATAATTTTATTATATCACGAAAAAAATTTTTTGTCAATAAAAAAGACCGCCGAAGCGGTCTTTTTATATTAGTTCTCTTTTCTCTTTGCAACGGTTGCAACTCCGCAGAGGGAGATAACAGCGATAACCGCGAAAACGAGAGCGGAGTCACCGGTGGTGGGAGGAGTTACGGGCTCGGTAACCTCGGGCTCGGTAACTGCGGGAGGATTGAAGAAATTGTTGTAACCCTCAGCGGTGAAGGGCTGGTTGACGGTAACGAGCTGCTTGCCTGCCTCGTAAATGTCGGTGGGAGCTACGAAACGAACGTATGCACTGCCGGGACGAATTCTGTACGAGTAGATAACGTGAGTATCGTCAATGGAGTCAACGTTTACCATATACTTGTAGTTACCGTGAGTGGTAGGCTTCTTGTCTGCATCATAGAGAACGATCTGATAGCTCTGAGCGGATGCAGCTGCGCCGAAGTAGATAACGTCGCCTTCCTTAACGGGGATGTAATCGCAGGTTCTGTACTTAGCGTCAGCAATGTCGCCGGAGGTCGAGCCTCTGCCTGCAAAGGTGCTGTCTGCAGTGGGGAAAAGATTTACAAGTCCGGTTGCGTTTACGCCGGTGAAGTAAGAAATGTCAGCGCCTGCCTTCTCCATGAAAGCGATGTAGTCAGCCTTGCCGAATTCCTGGTTCTTGGTGATAAGGGTGTTATCAACGAACATCTGGGAGGTAGCCATTCTGAAGCTGTCAACGCCTGCGGGAACAGTCCACTTAACGATAACGGAGTTAGCCTTAATAACTTCGAGCTCTACGCAGTCAGCGTACTTTACCTGCTTGGTGTGAACGGAGCCGTCTGCCTTGTAGGTTGTGAAGTAGTAACCCTGATCCACGTGTACGGGACCTACGGTGATAACGTCGCCTTCCTTAACGTAGATCGGTTCGGAGCAGTAGTAGTTTGCGTTGTTGGTGGGAGTGGTGTCTCTCTGGGAAGCATTGGGTGTTCCGCAAACAGCCTTGGATGCGTCGTAGAGGTTTACGAGGTCTGCTGCACTTACCATGCTTACAAAGGTGGGAACGATCATAATAATGGCGATAGCGATGCAAAGTGCTCTTGCAAGTGTTCTTTTCATTGTTTTTCTCCTTTTCTTGGCAATTTTTGCCGATTGATAATTTATTATACCATATGATTCACACTTTGTCAACATATTTTTTATAAAATATATTCATTTCTCGTTGGTTTTGTAATAAAACGGACTGTTGGGGACTGATTCTCATAAATATAATAACCCCGACAGATTTTTTGTCTGTCGGGGTTGATTATTTAGTTCGATAAATTGGAATTTGTCTTATTGTCAAATCAATTTGAATTTAAAGGTCTATGTACATAATTGTTGATGAAGTATGGAAAC
>JAZSOQ010000138.1:0-14844 GCA_045537015.1 Eubacteriales bacterium | reverse complement strand
AGCTCCCGCCGCAGCGGGTGATGAGGGGATACCCAGAACGTTTTGTTCGCACTCGCATAAAAAATCTTTCAAAATTTCTCGCTTTTCTCTTGTATTTCACCGACATTTATTGTATAATGAAGAAAAACTGCCAAAGGAGGCACAAAAAATGTATAACGAATGGTCACTTGACGTATTTTATAAGGGCACGGAGGATCCGGCGCTTCAGCTTGATATGAAGAAAATTGAGGATTGCGTTGCCGAATATAAGTCGGCTGTTGCCGCACTCGATGCATCGAAACCCGCCGAAAGCCTTCGCCGTGTAATCGACGTAAAGGAAGAGATGGGCGTGCTTGTTCGCCGTTTTATGGGCTTTTTCAGCCTTCGTCGCTCGGCAAACGCATCCGACACCGCGGGCGCGGTCTATATGACCAAGATCCAGGGCCTGATGGCGTCCAACGCAAAGGAAAACGTCATTTTCAACAAGTTTGTCGGCGCGATCGAGGATATTGATTCCGTTATCGCGGGTGACGAGGTGCTTTCCGCATACAAATTCTATTTCGGCGAGATCAAAAAATCGATCTTACACACTCTCTCGGACGAAGCCGAGGAGGTGTTTGCAAAGCTTTCGATCAGCGGCGGCAGAGCCTGGGGCGATCTTTTCTCCTATCTCACCGCAAACGTTGAGGTTGATTACAAGGGCGAAAAGACCACTCTTTCCGCTATCCGCGGACTTGCGGAAAGCGACGATGCTACCGTCCGCAAGGAGGCTTACGAGGCGGAGCTTGCTTGCTACTCGAAGATCCGCGATTCGATCGCGTTTGCGCTCAACAGCATCAAGGCTCAGGTCAACACAGAGGCAGAGCTTCGCGGCTATGCCGATCCGCTTGCAATGACCCTTGAGGATTCGCGAATGGAAAAGGCTACGCTTGATGCAATGCTCGAGGCAATGCGCGAGTATATGCCCAAATTCCGCGAATATATGCGCCACAAGGCAAAGCTTCTCGGATACGAAAACGGTCTGCCCTGGTACGAGATGTACGCGCAGATCGGCGACGCGAGTGCGCAGACATTTACTGTAGAGGAGGCGCACAATTATCTCGTCGAGCATTTTGCAAGCTTCGCTCCCGATCTTGCCGCGATGGTTGACCGCGCGTTCAAGGAAGAATGGATCGACTTTTATCCCCGTGCGGGCAAGGTTGGCGGCGCGTTCTGCTCGAATCTGCCCTTCATTGGTCAGAGCAGAATTCTCACAAACTTCTCGGGCAGCTTCGGCTCGGTCGTAACTCTCGCGCACGAGCTCGGCCACGCATACCACGGTCAGCAGATCGAGGATCACCGTCCGCTCAACACGGGTTACACAATGCCCGTCGCGGAGACCGCATCGAACTTCAACGAGCTCATCATCGTCAATGACGCGATCTCGAAGGCTTCGGGCGGCGAGAAGATCGCTCTTATCGAAAGCCAGATCCAGGATTGCAATCAGATCATCGTTGATATTTATTCAAGATTCCTCTTCGAGGACGAGGTCATCCGCCGCAGAAAGAACAAGTTCATGTTCGCCGACGAGCTTGAGGAGATTATGCTCAACGCGCAGAAAGAGGCTTACGGCGACGGTCTTGATCCGAATTATCTCCACCCCTATATGTGGTGCTGCAAGAGCCATTATTACCGCGCGGGACTCAGCTATTATAACTTCCCCTACGCTTTCGGCGGACTCTTCTCGCGCGGACTTTACGCGAAGTATCTCGAGGAGGGCGAAGCTTTCCTGCCCAAGTACCGCGCGCTTCTCAAGGCAACCACGGTTGAAAGTGTTGAAAACGTTGCTCACATTGCGGGCATCGACCTGACAAAGCCCGAATTCTGGCGCACGAGCCTTCAGATCATCGCCGACCGCATCGACGAATTCATTGCGGAAACAAGCAAATAAGGTACAGTTATGAAAATTTTTGACGATCTTGATCAGCTTATCGGTTTGACACCGATGTTAAGACTGAAAAAGACCGAGGTCGCAGAGGAAACTTTGGCATCGGTTACGGCAAAGCTTGAATACTTCAATCCCGCGGGATCGGCAAAGGATCGCGTGGCGCTTCGAATGATAAACGACGCCGAGGAGCGCGGTCTGATCAGCGCGGGTGCAACTCTCATCGAGCCGACCTCGGGCAACACGGGAATCGGACTTGCCGCTGTCGGAGTTCACCGCGGATATAAGGTTATCGTCGTTATGCCCGATAATATGTCGCTCGAGCGTCAGAAGCTGAGGCGCGCCTACGGTGCGGAGGTCATTCTGACCCCTGCGGCAGAGGGTATGAGCGGTTCGATCGAAAAAGCGAAGGAGCTCGCGGCAAACACGCCGAATTCCTTCATTCCGAGCCAGTTCGACAACCCCGCGAATGCAGAGGCACATTATCTGTCAACCGGCAGAGAGATCTGGAACGACACGGATGGAAATATTGATATTTTCGTCGCGGGCGTCGGCACGGGCGGAACGCTGACCGGGTCTGCACGCTATCTCAAAGAAATGAATCCGACCATAAAAGTCGTTGCCGTTGAACCCGATACGTCCGCTGTCCTTTCGGGCAAACCAGCAGGCGCGCACGGACTTTCGGGTATCGGCGCGGGATTTATTCCCGAGGTACTTGACAGTTCGCTGATTGACGAGATAATGCCGATTTCGGTCGAAGAAGCTAAAACTGCTTGCCGAAATCTTGCGGCAAGAGAGGGTGTTCTTGTCGGCATTTCCTCGGGCGCGGCACTCGCCGCGGCAATAAAGCTTGCAAAACTCGAAGAGAACAGAGACAAGAATATTGCCGTTATCCTTCCCGACGGTGGGGAGAGGTATTTGAGTACAGACCTGTTTTAGTGCAGAGTTCAGAATGCAGAGTGCAGAGTTATGGTGAATTTCCTCGCTTTGCTCGGAAATTAATTTACTAAAAACTCGGATATCAAGAAGTTTTAAGCTTCAAGATATCCGAGTTTTTAGTTATATAGTAATATGTTACTTTCTCTTTTTACATATAACAAGACACGCGCCGCAGATGAGGACGGTGAGGCTTGCGAGCGACACAAATCCTCCGCATCCGCCGTCTGCAACGGGTTCGGTTGCAGGTTCGGTGTAATCGGGCATACCGCAGTCGACAGTTTCCTCGATGGTCGTTTCGGGCGCCGCGGTGGTTTCTTCTTCGGTTGTTACAGGGGGATTGAAGTAGTTGAGATAATTAATATATGCCTCTGCGATGAACTTTTCCATCTTCGGAAGAACCATATTCATTCCTTCGTCATTGAGGTGGCTGACGTCATCTGCGGTGATGCAGTATTTGGCGCGGAATCTGGTGTCATCCATATCAACACCGGTCAGCTCGGGATCAGCCGCATAGAGGCAGACGATGCGGGGGTCGTTTCTGTATTCCGCAATATCCTTCATTACGTCGGCGTAAGTGACGTTGTTGTAGCCGCTTGTGGTTTTACCCGAATGCTTCCAGGCGGTGACGAGAATGATCAGCGCGCTCGGATATTTTTCAAGGAAATAATCGAGCATATAGTTTACCGCGCCGTAAAAGGTCTTGGTATCGCGGGAATCGCGGTCGCCGAGAGGAACCTGCTGGCTGCGGTCGTTTCTGCCGCCCTCAAGGAGTATGATGTTGGCATCGGTTTTCCTCATTCTTGTAAGGCGGCCTACCATTGGGCTTTTGTCGAGGACAAAATCAGACATAGTGCTTCCGCCGATGCCGTAGTTTACGTAGTCCATCTTGTACTTGTTACCAAGCTTGTTTACCCAGGTGACGTCCTTGCCGAGAGAACTGCCGCCGAAATAGCTGTCGCCCATCGCGTACATTGCAAGTCCTTCGAGCTCGGGGTAGTAAGTTTCTTCAGCGGCACCTGCAGGAATGCAGAGAACAAACGCACCGAGAAGCATTGTGAGTGCCAATAAAAGTGAAGTGATCTTTTTCATAGTCTTTACCTCATAAAAATAGATGCGAGCGCACGGCTCGCATCTATTATATCACAATTATCCGAATTAATCAATAGTCATATCAATTTTGAATCTTGTGATCTTACGCAGAGTGTTCTTGGGGAAGGGAGTGGTTCTGATCTTGAGAACACCGATCTTCTTGTAGGAAACCGCGGTCTTGTTGTATTCGTCAACGTAGGGCTTGATATGCGCTTTTACGTCCTCGATGCCGTTTGCCTTGACGTAATCCTCATCAGGGAAGATCTCGGCAACGATGGCGTTGTGCGCAAGACCTCTCTTGCTCTGACCCTCGTAAACAACGATGTCAAGGACGCCGGGCACCGCGATAAGAGCGTTTTCGATCTCCTCGGGATAAACGTTTTTGCCGTTGGAGAGGATGATGAGGTTCTTCTTGCGTCCGGTGATGAAGAGAATACCATCATCGCGCATCTTGCCGTAGTCGCCGGTGCGGAAGAATCCGTCCTCGGTGAATGCATCTGCGGTAGCCTCGTCATCCTGATAGTAGCCAAGCATGACGTTGGGACCCTTGACGCAGATCTCGCCCTCGCCGTCCTCATTGGGATCAAGGATCTTGATCTCGTCGCAGTCGATGGGCTGACCGATACTGCCCTGAACGTTGTTGCGCGACTTGTTTACCGAAACGATGGGAGCACACTCGGTGATACCGTAGCCGTTGAGAGTGGTGATGCCCATTGCGGAGAAGAAATCAACGATCTCGGGGTTGATGGGCGCGCCGCCGGTGATGATCATCTTGACCTCGCCGCCGAATGCCACACAAACCTGCGAGAAGATCTTCTTTCGGAGGTCGATACCAACACGGCACATACCGTTGCTGAGCTTGATCATATTCTTGATGAGTTTTTCCTTGCCCTGCTTTTTGATGTTTGCCCAGATCTTGCGGTAGAATGTTTCAAGATAGAGGGGAACGAGAACGAGGTGCTCGGGCTTCTGTTCGGTGAGCTCCTTGGTGATATAGCGCAGACCGCCCGAGATGAAGATCTCGCAGCCGATGATGGCGTGACCTACGAGCATAACGGAGGAGCCGAAGGTGTGGTGAGGAGGAAGCACACCAACTGTTTTGCTGCCGAAATCAATGTAGGGAATAACAGTGGTCATATCCTCAAGCACTGCCTTCTGCGAAAGCATAACGCCCTTGCCCTTGCCGGTGGTGCCGGAGGTGAAAACGAGAAGAGCGAGAGCATCGGGATCGATATCCGCGTGGTAATAGGGATCGGAATTTGCCTCGAACTTGGGCTTGCCAGCACGCATTGCGGCGCGAAGGTTGCGCTCGGTTTCCTTTGCAGCGAGATATACGGGCTCTGCCTCAAGAGAGATCTGCTCTGCGATATATTCGCCCTTTTCCTTGATGTCCTCGTCACAGAAGAGGAAGGAGGCGTTTGCTTTAGAAACGGTGTCCGCAAGGTCTTCCTTCTGCCATTCGGGATCAAGGGGAACAAGAACGCCGCCGATCGAGAGAACGGCAAAGTAGGTCAGCACCCAGTCGTAGCTGAGCTTGCCGATGATCACACAATGCTTGCCGGCGCATCCCATGTCGGAAAGCTCACAGGAGAGAGAGCGAACGTCATCGCGGAGGCTTGAGAACTTGATCTTTGTGATCTCGGATTTTGCGGTGCGGCGGAAGGAATATGCATATTTGTCGGCATAAGTTTCGCCTGCGAACTCAATGAGCTCGCGCATATTTGTAAATTCAAGTTTTTCGTGAAGCTGATGCTTTTTCATAATATAAGACCCTTTCGGAGTAATTAATTTACTGGTTTAAGTCCTTCAAGAAGGAAGGAAAAGCTGTATTTGAAATCTGCGACCGCCTTTTCCTTTGGCAGACCGCGTGCAACGGCATCGGCATTGTAGCCTCGGCAGAAGCACCATATCGAGTAGGCGAGGGTCTCCTCGTCAACGTCCTTTATAAGCTTATGCTCTTTTGCGTAGACTATTAATTTTTTTATCTCATCCGTCCACCAGGCGCGGTTGAGCTCGCCGAGCGAGTCTTCCTCGAAGATGTACTGATTGAATTTCATCTTGACCTCATAGGAAACGAGGAGCGAACGGCTGACAACGTCCTTGACGTATTCGAAGAAATCCTGCTCGATCTTGAGCGGGGATTCAAAAGCCGTGCGGATCTTGACGATCGTGTTGCGGTAAACGATGTCAAGCACTGTTTCGATGTTTGGAAAACGGTTATAGAAAACGCGGTTTGAAATATCGAGCTTGCGGAGAATCTGCCGAACCGTCAAGGTAGCGGCGCCGCCCTCCATGGCGATCTCTTCAACTGCGTTGATGATTTTTTGCGACATTTCGTCGTGAATAAGGCTTACTGCAGCCTCGGACATAGTATCACCTCTTTCGGCACACATTGTGCTGATATTATAGCACACATTGTGCCGAGAGTCAAGTCCTTGCTATAATTGTTTACCAATCGTTAAAATGTAAACAAACGTTGAAAATCGGTTGCAAAGTGAAAATAATTGAGGAAAATTTCGTTGTATGGATGAAAGGAAAAAAAGGAGGTCGCGCGTTATGACGAAAAAAGAAAGAATCAGACTGTTGATAGGAGTTGCCTTTATGGCGGTCCTCTTCTTCGCCGTCGCCTCGATAGGCTGGACGAAGGCGGAATTTATCGTTGTTTATAATTACGGCTTTGACGGAAAGGTCGAAACGAATATCGTCAAAAAAGGATACGTCAAGGAACCGCCTTCGACGGGGCGGTATGGTTACTCTTTTGATGGATGGTATTATCTCGATAAGCAGGGCAACGAAATCCTTTTCGATTTCGAGACCGAGCCCGTGACGAGAAATCTTGACCTGACCGCGCATTGGAAACCATATGAGACCGAAATAAGACTTTATTATCATGTATTCGAAGATTATGTATTTGAAGAGACTGTCCATTTGGATCCTGTTATAGTAAAGTACGGCGAAGAATATGATTTGCCAACCGTTGATCTTGATGGACTTTACTTTGCCGGATGGCAATCTTTATATGGAAGGAAAATATACACCTCAGGTGTTTGGACATTACCCGTAGTCGAAATGCCGCTTAACGGACGCTTCAGCAAGTTTAAGCCCGGTACTACATATTTTATAGGTGAATATGAGCAAGATAATTATGAGAAAAACGGTAAGGAAAAAATAGAATGGATACCAATTGATAAGAAAGATGGCAAGTATCTTCTGGTATCAAAATATTCACTGGATGCGAAGTCATTGCATAAAGCAGACAAAGGTTTTCCATACATTTCATGGGCGGAGTGCGATTTACGCAAGTGGCTTAACACGGAGTTCTATGATACGGTGTTTACCGATGAAGAAAAACTACTTATACAAGATTCATACGATGCCGAACTTGGAACAACCGATAAAGTGTTTCTTTTATCGTTAGAAGAAGCAAAATTTCTAATTGGATTTGACGAGTATGGGGCAGGAACTCCATATGCATTGGCATCGGGACTTGATACAGCAACTGCAACATCAGATGGGTATTCTTCGTGGCTTACTCGTTCATGTGATGAGGGAAAAAATTGGGCATCATCTGGCGGAGATACAACTGGCAGTGCTGCTCCGATACAAATTCTCGGCCTCCGCCCCGCAATTTGGGTTGATGCGGAGAAGCTGAAATAAAAGCCAATTTGAAAAGGATCCAAATTTTTGGATCCTTTTTTATATAATTTTTTCATATCCTATTGACAAAGTGCAATTTATGTTGTATAATAATACATAGATAATCGAGGCATCGAAAATCAATGCATTGATAACGGAGGTTTGTGATGAAAATCAGTAAAGAATTACTAAAGGGAACGACCGGTCTTGTTGTTCTCAGCGTTATTGCCGAGCAGGATATGTACGGCTACCAGATCACTCAGACAGTGAAGGCCCGTTCAGATTCCGCGCTTGTACTCAACGAAGGAACGCTCTATCCGATCCTTCATTCATTTGAGAAAAACGGATATCTGACTTCTTACAAGGACGGCGCAGAGGGAGGACGTGAACGCAAGTATTATAAGATCACAGCAGCGGGAAAGCTTTTTCTGCAGACGCACCTTGAGGAATGGAGCTATTTTACTTCCGTTGTAAACAAGGTGCTTGCGGGGGAAAACTGATATGGACGGAAACGAATTTGACGTCAGCCGTGAAATAGATTATTTCGTAAGAAACGTATGCGGCGGTATAAGATCAAAGCAGAAAAGAGAAGCGGCAAGCGATGAGATACGCGAGCACTTTGAGGATGCGATTTACAGCAAAACACTTCGCGGAATGAGCCGCGAAAAGGCTTTCCGCGAGGCGTGCGTGGAGTTTGGCGACCCGAGCAAGGTCAAGGTTATGCTCGCGCTTTCAAACAATACCTTCTCGCCGGAGTTCTTTAATGAATGCATACTCTTCTTGGCAAGAGCTTTCTTTGCGTATATCGTGTACTATTGGGTTCGGGGGCTGGTATTTCTTGCGAGTGCCGATTTTGTGTGGTATTACTACATTCCCGGCATTCTCGTTTTGTTTGGATTTCAGCCGTTCAGATATTTTTGCCTTTTGTGTTCGCGACTGAAATTCATCGCAAAACTCAAAAAGCTGGCGAAAGAGCAGAACAGCAAAATTGAGCTTTTGAGCGACCCGTTTATTTCGCTGTTCAAAAGCTCGGATATATGCGATATTGTAATGAAAGTAAACGGCGAGTGCATTTGCATAAAGCTTCTGGCGTTTCCGAAAAGAACACAATCATTGAGATTCCTTGACGAAACCCTATATTCGGTAACGACGCTTCATTCGGGCGGCACGCGGTTTGTAAACAGAAATCCGCATATGATGATGAATCGGGTTGCAACGCCGAATCTCGGTTTCGCTACCTCGAAACTTCGTGCGTATTCATTCTGTTTGCCACTCGAACTTGAAGATGAAAGTAATATCAGAAAAATTATGATCGTGGACAGACTGCCCCGAGAAATGACTTACGTTAAGGGCAGCGGGATCGAATACGTTGACCTCGGAGCGGAAATATTCGGTTTTTGTGTGCACTCGATCAAGTCTTTTATGAAGACGCTTTAAGGAGAAAAGATAATGAGTAAACCCAAGATAATATCTTTTTTGAAGGATTTTGTTATTGTAAACGCAATACTGTTCGGTGCGTATCTTGTAATAACAACTGTTGTCACTATGTTTTTTGGGGAAGCTGTGCTTGAGTTCGGCACGGCTCCCACGACCGGGGAAAAGCCGAATGTCGTTCTTACTATCTTTTACACTCTGTTGCAGTTAGCGGTATTTTTCGGTTTTTATGCCCTTTCTATGTTCAGATTTGAAAAAGAGAGCGAGGAGAAGAGAGTTTTTCTCACCGAGATCGGCGCGGAGAGATTCGATATCGCGGAATTTTCAAAGAAATATTTTAATGAGCGCGGAAAATATATGCTGGTTTATTTCTCAGCAATCGTGGTGATCGTATCGTTGGCGAGACTTATCGGCATTCCTCTTGTGTCGATGCTCATACTTCCGCAGAGTATGCTGCCGACTGTACTGCTGTCTGTGCTCGGTATTAATGCAGGCTCTCGAAGCATTTTGCTGTTTATAGTTACGGTGATCGTAAACATAGCGCTTTACTTTGTTTATCAAAGATACATTTGCGCAAAAGTCTACGAAAAGTGGGCGGATGGCAGACTCAGAGTTAAATGAAAAAACGGGAACCGGCTTGAAGTCGGTTCCCAACTATTTTAATTATCCGTCGCCTCGAAAACTTCATTGCGTGCCATATCCTGAAGCGCGCGGAGAAGTTCGGGGGCTTTGCCGCCGACGGGCTTGCCGTCGATCTCTTCTGCGGCGAGGCAGTAGCGGCTGACTGCGGACGAGATGATCTCGTCGGCTTCCATCATTTCGTCGAGCGTGAAGGCTTCCTCGCGCACGGGAATGCCGAGGATTCCGCAATAGCGGATCAGATTTGCACGGGCGATGCCGGGAAGGATGAGATTATCTGTCGGTGCGGTGCGGAAAACGCCGTCCTTGATAATATGTATGTTCGAATGCGAGCACTCGGTGACTCTGCCGTCACGGTGGAAGACCGCCTCGTTTGCGCCCGCCATTTCGGCTTTCTGCGACGCCATAACAGAGGGGAGAAGATTGATCGTCTTGATGTCGCAATGCAGAAAACGCGTGTCGGGCACGGTGATGAGCTTGATCTTTTTGTATACGTCCACCATTTCCGTCGGGCGAAGCATCACCCAGACGTTTCCGTGGCACATCTCGCCCCAGGCGTGATTGCGGGGAGCGGTGCCGCGCGTTACCTGAAAATACACCCACTGCTCGCCTGTGTCGACCTGCGTGACGAGTCGGCGGATAAGGGCGCAAAGCTCCTCGGGCGTGTGGGGAATGCCGATTCCGAGTGCGTCTGCGCTTCTGTAAAGGCGCGCGACGTGCTCCTCGAGCTGCCAGACGATGTGATTGCGCGCGAAGGTTGCGTCATATACGCCGTCGCCAAAATAACAGCCGCGGTCGAGCATAGGTACTCTCATATCTTCAATCGACGATATTTTGCCGTTGTAATAAGCTAAATCTTTCAATGTTTGCCTCCGATATATGTAAAGGGATGTTTTTCTATATTAAGTATAGCACTAATCGGGGGAAAAGTCAAGGATTTGGTAAAGTATAATAAAAAAGTTATTGACAGCCTGTGTGTTATATGTTATAATATAATCAAATGAACGTGATAAAAGGAGAAATGATATGGAATTTTGGATCTTCGTATTGTCGGTAGCAGCTTTATTTTTGAGTTATCCTTATATCCGGGCGTTTTTCAAGAGGCTCGTCTTGCGTTCGAAGCTGTTACGCCTTTGCAAAAATAAGAAGTATAATTTGATTCACAATAAGTTTTTCTGGTTTTTCGGCGGCAAAAAGGGAACAGCCTGCGACTTTTACATAGAAACTCCCGATGAGATTTATTCTGTTAAGCTTTTTGGGATGAAGAAAAAATGGTCTGTGCTATATCTGCTTGAGGGCGGAGAGTATATGATAAGGAATTTTATTGCCGCGATTTCGTTCGGCGGGCAGGGGGTGCGGTTCCCGATAGATTCAAAATCGCAAAAACTTCAGGGATATAATTTCCGAATCAATTTCAAATCCGAGTGGGATTTAAAAACTCCGCATAATATTCTGCTCATCAATCCTGTATGCCACGATATAATGCGCCGATCAAAGAACGGAAAAGAGGCGCGCGTGGGTTCCGGAGAGACTTTTAACGGCATGGAGATATATCCGCTTACACGTTTTTTAGGTGAATTGGAGTCAAAGAATGAATAAACAACCCAGATTATTAAAATATTCGAGTCAAAAATACTATCCGTCCTCGGTTGCGGCGGATGTTGGGGCGGCGTCCGTTTTCTCCGATTCAGCCGTCAGTATTCTCCTGCGCCCCTGCGGCGTGGAAGAGATCGTGAAACGGCAGGAGCTTTTCGGGCTGCTCGAAGTCGGAGTAAATTACAAAAAGGTTGAATCGCTCCTTGATGTTCTTCGCTCCCACCGTCGCAGATATGAAACTTACCGCGCGGCGAAAAATAATCTTGAACGGTATTTTGCTTTTATTTCCCTGATAAAAAGTTACCGCGAGGTCTGCCGTACTTTGTCTTCCGTCCGATCTTTCGGCGCGATCTTGCTTGAAATTTCCGATTATTATGCGGAAAAAATAGGCGAAATTATTGCCCTCGAGTCACAGATTTCACGCGCGGAGGAGATCATTGATACAATGAGAAGCGGTATTCTATCCTTTTCGGATAGAAAACTGATAACTCCCGATACCGCGCCCACGGACGAGATAGATGAGATCTTCTCTGCGGCTCTCGCGCTCGGTCTTGAGGTTCCGCCCAGACGAAAACTTTCGGCAAAGATCGACAAGTCGCTTTCGAAGGCTGTATGCGCCCTATATCCCGATCTGACCGTGGAATTCGATAGCATTATTGCCCGTTTTGATTCCTTTGATCTCGGCGAGGCTGTCGATTATATTTCCGAGATCGAGTTTTTCTTCGAAATGCTCGGATTTGCCGAAAAAGCGCACTCGCGCGGCATCGGGCATTGTTATCCGATTGTCTCGGACACCCCGAAATTCCGCACGGAAAATGCTTATGACGTGACCTTGATCGAAAAATCCGAAACTATCGTTCCGAATGACATCGATATGAGCGCCGAGGAGAGCTTTTTCTTCATCACGGGTGCGAACGGAGGCGGAAAAACGACCTACCTGCGCACGGTCGGTGTAAATCTCTTGCTTTTCCTCGCGGGCTGTCCCGTTTTTGCAGAGGAGGGGGAGATTTATCCTTTCGATTACTTTGCAACTCATTTCTGTGCCGACGAGCGTTTTGACGGCGTTGGCAGATTCGACGATGAGGTTCTCCGCGCCGAGAAAATGCTTGGAGACGGAGAGAACGGTTGCGCATTCTTCCTTTTCAACGAATCCTTTGGCGGAACGGACGATACAAAAGGCTTTGAATATGCCAAGTTGTTTGCCGACAGAGTTGCAAGTGCAGGTAATTTCGCGCTCTTTGTGACGCATTTTCATCAGGTTGCTGCGACAGAATACCCGATCCTCACAGCCGTGATCGAGGAAAATGATGGAAACAGACGCACATACAAAATGCGCAAAATGCGTGGTAATGCATCGTCTTACGCCCGCGATATACTGAAGAAATACCGCCTCGACCGCGAATCGCTCGAGAAAAGGAGGAGAGAGAATGGTAATTGATCTATTGTTTAAGGGAAACCGATTATCTGCGCTCCTCGAGCCGAAATTGATATATGATCTCTCGATCGACCTCACCGTGGGGGCGATAAAGTCGATCAATAAAGCAGACGGCGAGTATTTTCTTACAGTTTTGAAATCCCCCTGCTCGGATATCGGAAGCATCGAATTCCGCCGTGCCGTATTGCAAGATTTCAAGGCCTCCCAAAAGCTCATTGATGATCTTTCTTCATTATTTTCGCGCTTTTCGGAGTTGAAGGAGTCGCAAAGGTCGATTGAGAAGGATGTCACGCGCTTACTCTCGGACGGCAGAGATTCGATCGCTGCCGCAAGATCGATTATGTGTTCGAATGCGCTTGTACTCAAACGCGCACTTGCTTTTGTGAAAGGGTTTTATGATATTCTGCAAGGCGCAAAGATATCGAGCGAGGGACTTCAGGCTTTCCTCGAGGCTTGCCGCGAGATTTGTGAAATGCCCGAATACACAAGGCTTTGCTCGCTTTGCGCGAAATATGAAAATTACTCCACCGAGGGCTTTATGGATTTTAAGTTCAGCCTCGGTGAGGGACGGGTGGAATCATATTCGCTGATAGATCGCAAATACGTAAAGTTGCCGAGTTCCGAGCCGAAGAAAAAGAGCTTTGCACTTTTCAGGAAAAGTGCGCCTGAGGAGCCGGTGCCTTGTGCAAATCTAAATCCCGCGCGAGGCGATGGCTATGAGTCGCTGAATGTGGCGGCTCTTTCCGAGCTTTCAAGGGTCTTCCGCACGGTTGCCGACAGCATTTTCGATAAATTTCTTCATCTTGGCAGACAGCTTGCCTTTTACCGCGCCGCGTGTGCGCTGATAAGCTTTTACGAGGAAAAGGGAGTAGCTTATATCTATCCCGTTTTTTCGGGCGAGCGGGAAATAGACGAGCTTTACGATCTTTATTTGCTCTTGACCAAGGAATCGGGCGAGATCGTTCCGAATTCGCTTGACGGCAATATCGGAACTCTCATTATCGGTAGCAACGGAAGCGGAAAGACGGTTTTTATGCGCTCTTTTGTGACCGCACAGATAATGGCGCAGGCTGGCTTGCCGATCCCCGCGAAACGCGCTTCTCTTTCTCTTTATGATGCATTGGCATCAAGCTTTTCGGAGGGGGAACACGAACCCGACGGAATACTTGCCGCGGGACGATTTGAGGAGGAAGTCCGTTCTCTTGCCGAAATGGTCGATAAGTTGCCCGAGAATTCGCTTGTGTTGCTCAACGAGGTCTTCCAAAGCACCGCTTATGCCGAGGGTGCGGAGGGGCTTTACCATCTGCTCAATTACTTCACCGATTCGGGTATCACGTGGATGCTCGTCACGCACTTGACCGACCTGCCCGCAAGGTTTGCGAATGACGGCAATGTTGCTGTGATGAAAACGGTAGAAAACTATAAGCTGATAAAGCATTATGTTCCCATATCGGAATAAAACTCACACAGTCCGCCTTCGGGCGGGCTGCTTTTTTGTTCAACCCTACAAAAATAAAATCCCCCATTGACAAACGGGGGATTTTATTATATAATATAATAGTATAAAAATTTATTCTAACGGAGGAAAAAATGGATAACGCAAAGCTTCAGATGCTCAAAGAAACTGCCAAGAACATCCGTCTCGGCATTCTTGAGGGCGTACACGCAGCAGCATCGGGCCATCCCGGAGGATCGCTCTCGATCGCTGACATCATGACCTATCTCTATTTCTCGGAGATGAACGTCAACCCCGCTGATCCCAAGAACCCCGACCGCGACAGACTTGTTCTTTCGAAGGGTCACACCGCTCCCGCTCTTTACGCGGCTCTCGCAGAGAAGGGCTTCTTCTCCAAGGACGAGCTTAAGAACCTCCGCCAGGTTGGTTCCTTCCTTCAGGGTCACCCCGATATGAAGGGCACTCCCGGCGTTGATATGACCACCGGCTCGCTCGGTCTCGGCGTTTCCGCTGCTTGCGGAATGGCTCTCGCGGCTAAGATCGACGGCAAGGACTACCGTACTTACGCTATCATCGGCGACGGTGAATCCCAGGAGGGACAGGTCTGGGAGGCTGCTATGTTTGCCGCTCACTACAAGCTTGACAACCTCTGCTTCATCCTCGACCTCAACGGTCTTCAGATCGACGGTAAGAAGTCGGATCGTAGCCATGTCGTTC
>JAZSOQ010000127.1:0-15859 GCA_045537015.1 Eubacteriales bacterium | reverse complement strand
ATTCGTGCTGACCGGAACTCTCCCGACGATGGGCAGAAGCGAAGCCTCGGCGCTCATCAAGGAGCGCGGAGGAAAGACCGCGGGATCGGTATCGAAGAAGACTTCTTATGTCGTTGCCGGGGAAGAGGCGGGCTCAAAGCTGACCAAGGCAAACGAGCTTGGAATTCCCGTTATCGACGAAGCCGCACTTCTCAAAATGTGCGGTCTTGAACCTGAAAATTAAAGAAAAATACAGGTAAATAAAAATTACGCTCGCGGGAGCAAAAAAGCCCCGTGAGCGTAATTTTTTGACTTTCGCTATTTTAATTAGATGAGAATAAAATAAAAATAGGTGTGAATTAGATGCAAATGAATAGAGTTAGATTTATATCTAAAGATAACACATAATTGAATCTAACAAAAATTAACGAAAAACAACGCAAAATGCCGAACTGCGTCAATATTTGTTCTATTCCTCATTTTGCCAAAATCAAAAAATACTTGACCTTGTAATCTTAATATGATATAATTATATATAACTTTTACACGCCCGTGAAATCGAGGATCCCGTCGTAAACGCCGCGTGCAAAAAGATCGGGGCGGTCGCGCATAAGCGCCGCTTCCTCGGGATTGGAAATAAAGGCAAGCTCGACCAAAACCGCGGGCATTGCGGTCTTGCGGAGCACGTATAGTCCGCTTCTGACTCCCACGCCTCGGTTGCGGATTCCCGTGGTTTCATTGAGTCCTCGGAGAATATCTGCTGCGAGCGAAGCCGCCGATGAAGGTCGGTTAAAAACGAAAGCCTCGCTTCCTCCCGCGCTCGGCGAAGTGGATGCGTTGGTGTGCAGGCTTATGAAGTAATCCGCACCCCAGCTGTTCGCCTCATTCACTCTTGCGGCGAGGCTCGATGCTTTGGTGTTTCCCAGCTGTGTTTCTGGCGTGGGGCGCGAAAGCCTGACCTCGAAATCCGGGTTTTCACGAAGTAATTCCGCAAGCTCAACTCCGATGGCGTAAACGAGATTCTGCTCGCGCAGACCGTTGCCCTCGGCGCCCGCATTAGGGTTGACTGGGTTGTGTCCCTGATCTATGTAAATCTTGATAGCCATAAAGTACCTCACAATTATCTTTCTCTGTACAGTATATTCACCGCGAGAGATCTTGTGACGAAAGGAAATAAAATGTCTTATACCGAAGAAAAAAATAAGGTTGAAAAATCCGTGCTATATCTCGTTGCTACGCCCATCGGCAACCTCGCCGACATCACCGAGCGTGCGCTCAAAGTGCTCTCGGAGGTCGATTTCGTTGCCGCGGAGGATACGAGAAATTCGGGCCTTTTACTCTCCCGTCTCGGACTGCATAAACCGATGGTCTCCTACCACGATCACAACCGCGCCGAGCGAGGTCCCGAGATAATCGAGCGGCTGAAAAACGGCGAATCCTGCGCGCTCATCAGTGATGCGGGAATGCCTGCAATATCCGACCCGGGCGAGGACCTCGTCGCTCTTTGCGCATCGGAGGGAATCAAAGTGTCGATAATTCCCGGTGCCTGCGCCGCGGTTTCCGCGCTTGCGCTTTCGGGTCTTTCAACGAGAAGATTCGCCTTTGAAGGTTTTCTTCCCGCTGCGGGCAAGGAGCGCAAAAAACGCCTCGCCGAGATCACAAAAGAGGAACGAACCCTCATTATATACGAGGCTCCTCACCGTCTGAAAAAGACACTCTCCGAGTTTGCAGAAGTTTTCGGCGGAGAGAGAAAAATTGCTCTTTGCCGCGAGCTTACCAAGCTCAACGAAGAAATACTTCGCTTCACCATTGCGGGAGCTCTTGAATATTATGAAAGCACCGAGCCGAGAGGTGAATATGTCCTCGTTATCGAAGGTGCGCCCGAGGCGAGCGAGGAAGAGGAGAGCACCAATATCGCCGAGCGCGCCGCCGCTCTCATGGCGGGCGGAATGTCTCAGAAGGACGCGATCAAAACGATCGTCAAGGAAACCGGACTTCCCAAAAATAAAGTTTATGCGGAAGTTCTCAAAAATAATGAATAAATATTCATTTTCCTATTGATTTTTTTGCCCAAATGTGGTATCATTAATATTATTTTTTCGACATTAATTCAAAAGGAGATATATTATGAGTTTTGTAGTTACGAACAAGAAAAAGTGCTGTGTTGTCGGCGCTACCGGAATGGTAGGTCAGCGTTTTCTCACCCTTCTCGCCGATCATCCTTATTTTGAAGTTACCTGCCTCGCAGCTTCCGCAAGAAGCGCGGGCAAAACATACGCCGAGGCTGTCGGAAGCCGCTGGAAGCTCACCGAGCCGATGCCCGCAAAGTTTGCGGATATGAAGGTTCTCGATTCCGCCGAGGTCGATACCATCGCATCTCTCTGCGATTTCGTTTTCTGCGCCGTTGATATGCCCAAGGCTGAAGTACGCGAGATGGAAGAGAATTTTGCTCGCCACGAGCTCCCCGTAGTATCCAATAACTCCGCTTGCCGCGGCATCGAGGATGTTCCCATGCTCATGCCCGAGATCAACTCGGATCACCTTGCAGTTATTGAAACTCAGAAGAAGAGACTCGGCACCAAGCGCGGATTCATCGCAGTCAAGCCCAACTGCTCGATCCAGTCTTACGTTCCTATGCTCACACCCCTGCTTAAGTACGGTCTTAATAAGGTCGTTGCTACCACCTATCAGGCGATCTCCGGCGCAGGCAAGACATTCAACGAGTGGCCCGAGATGATCGACAACGTCATCCCCTTCATCGGAGGCGAAGAGCAGAAGAGCGAGCAGGAGCCCCTCAAGATCTGGGGTAAGGTTGAAAACGGCGTTGTCGTAAATGCCGATGCTCCACTCATCACAACCCAGTGCATCCGTGTTCCCGTAACCAACGGTCACACTGCCGCTATCTTTATGAGCTTCGAAAATAAGCCCTCGAAGGAAGAGATCCTCAAGGCTTGGGCTGAATACAAGGGACTCCCCCAGGAGCTCGGACTTCCCAACGCTCCCGAGCAGTTCATCACATATTTTGAAGAAGACAACCGCCCCCAGTGCGCTATCGACCGCGAGATCTACGGCGGAATGGGCATCACCGCGGGCAGACTCCGCGAGGATACTATGTTCGATTATAAGTTCGTCGGACTTTCGCACAACACCCTTCGTGGCGCGGCAGGCGGATCTGTTCTCAACGCTGAGCTTCTTTACAGACTCGGCTACCTTGACTGATAATAAATGAAGAAAAATATTTTAGTCGTCACCTTTTCCCCCGGCGGTGGCTGCGCGGAGCTTGCCGATGCGGCAACCGTTATTCTCGACCGCGCGGGATACGAGGTCGAATGCCTCGATATCACCTATGCGGATGACAGAGAACAGGCTTGCGGACTCGAGATCCACGTTGATCTGATGCTGATGATCGCGCCGGCCTATCTGCGCCATCTGCCCCCGCCCGTCGAGCACTTCATCCGCCGAAGCCAGCTTTTCGTTGAAAAAGCCGCGCTTGTTCTCGGTTACGGCTCCTGCGGAGTCGGATGCGCTCCCGAGGAGGCAAGAAAACTCTTTGATTCAGCCGACGTCCCGCTTTGCCGAATAATGACCTGCCCCCTCCCGCACACCTTTGCCGATTGTGTCGAGGAAAAGCAGGAGCTCCCCGACAGTCTCGGCGAGGTTGGCAAATTCATCCTCTCGGTTGCCGCCGATGATGACAGAGAAGAGCACCCCATCGCTCCGCACGGATTTGATATTATCGGAAAACTTCCTTATAATCTGACCAAACGGCTCGCTTTCGGCTTCCCAAAGACCGTCAGCGCAAACTGCACTTTCTGCGGCACCTGCGCGCAGGTCTGCCCCACAGAGGCGATCACTCTTGATAAATTCAAGATAGATTCCGCGCGTTGCATCGGCTGTTCCGCTTGCGTTCGCGCTTGCCCGAAGGGCGCAAAGTCGATCAACCGTTATCCTTGGACGAAGATGATCCTCCGCAAAGGCTTCGCGGAGATCAAATACCCCGAGGAGATCACGGGACAGAAATAATTGCATAAAAGCGCTTGTGAAAAACAGGCGCTTTTTGCTTTACTTTTTGAGAAATTTGTGCTATAATTAAAGAAAAAACGCGAGGTGTATTATGAAATACTATTTGAAATTACTCTCTGCCTTTATCTCCGTTTTGATGCTTCTGCCTCTTATCGGCTGTTCCGGAGGTGGCGACACGACAACTACGGAAAAAGAAGATACAACGTCTCCCGAACAAACTTCTGTGCTCATAGAGACCACTCTTGCCCCCGAAACCACCGAAGAGCCCGCTCCCGCAGACGAATGGACCGCTCTTCGCGAAAAGGCAAATAACGAGGGCATAAAGGTCCTCTTTATCGGTGACAGCCTTACTCATTATAACGAAATGCCTCAGATCTTCGCGGCGCTTTGCAAGGCCGCGGGCAAAAAGGTTACTGCCGACCGCCAGACAAAGGGCGGAACAGGTATCGCGATGTTTCGCGAGGACGGATCGCTTTGGCAGACTCTCAAAGATAAGATAGCCTCCAACGATTGGGATATCATCGTTTATCAGCCCAACCGCAACAATCCCGTTATGACCGAGTATTTCCCATACTACCCTTGGAAGGAATACAGCGCGGCATCCGATCTCGTTGAGCTGATCAAGGCATCGGGCGCGATCCCGCTTCAGTATTCGAGCTTTGGAGTTAGCAAGGGATATGTAACTCGCGAGGGACGCACCAAGAAGATGTCGCGCGTTGAGCATACCAATCTTGTAACGGCATATAATGCGGCGGTATCCGAGCTTTTGGGAAGCAAGACTGTATATACCGGCGTGACCTTCAACAGCGCGCTTGCCGCCGATCCGAAGCTGGGACTTTATCATACCGATAATTCGCATCCGTCCCCCGCGGGAAGCTATCTTATAGCTGCGGATTTCTACACAGTCATCTTCGGCGAATCGCCCGTTGGTATTGACTACACACACGGCCTCGATGCCGAGACCGCAGCGACCCTTCGCCGCACTGCCGAGGAGCTTCTTACCTTTGTTCCCGCCGAAAAGGCAAAGATCGAGCATATCGAGGAAGAGAAGAAGGAAAAGGGAACTCTGACCTTCGGAGCGCATTCGTTCGCAAACATAGCATCAGATGGAAAAACGAGTGTTTTTGATGTCACCGAGGACAATTCGAAGATAAGTTACACCTTCAAGAGCGGCGACGGTATTTTATATGCTTTTGCATCGCTCGATGGCTATCCCGTTTCGGGAAATAACTGGAGCTTTGAGGCTGATGTATCCATCGAGAATTACTGCGGAAGCAAGAATCCCACGGCAGGCTTCCAGCTGATCGATGAAAACGGAACGGTCTACCGTCTCTACCTGCGCACGACGAGCGGAAAGATAAAGAATAATGACTGTTCGACTGCGGAATATCATATCAGAACAGACCACGATGACAGCGCGTCGCGCACCGATAAGGGCACTTTTACAAACAAGCTCAAGATGCGCCTTGAGGTCACGCCCGATTCTATGACTCTTTATACCGACGGCGAGATGTACGTGACCATCACTTCGGAGGGCATGACTTTCTTTGATGGCACAAAGAGCGACAAGATGAAGTATAACGGCACCGACGTCCAGCTCGGTCTTGTCACCTGCTATGCAGACACGAGTTTTTCGAATGTGGTAATTAAATAATTTGAACGAAAAGCACCGATCAGCCGATCGGTGCTTTCAAAATTAAGCAGATTTAAGAAAATCTTAATCTATTTCCCTATTTCATTTTAAGAATATTTGTGATATAATGTACTCAGAAAACAAAGGAGCGCGAAAAAATGTATAATATTCTGATCTGTGACGACGAGGCGGACATCGTTTCGGCGCTGAAAATATATCTTGCCTCTCCCGATATGAAGTTTTTTGAGGCAAAAACAGGCAAAGAGGCGATCGAGATCGTTGAAAATGAGGACGTTCATCTGATCCTTCTCGACATCATGATGCCCGTTATGGACGGTATCACCGCCGCGGCGAAAATACGCGAGAAGAGCAATGTGCCGATAATCTTTCTTTCGGCAAAAAGCGAGGACAGCGACAAGATCCTCGGGCTGAATATAGGAGCGGACGATTATATCACAAAGCCCTTCAACCCCATCGAGGTCACGGCGCGTGTGCGCTCACAGCTTCGCCGTTATTTCACCCTCGGCGGCAAGGCTCAAACTCCGGAGCATATCACGATCGGCGGTCTTGAGATCGACGACGTTGAAAAGAAATTCCTTCTTGACGGCGAGGAGGTCGCGCTGACACCGAAGGAGTATGAGATCCTTAAATTGCTTATGAGCAATCCCGGAAAGGTATATGCGCCGGGCGAGATATACACCCTCGTATGGAAGGAGAGTGCCATCGCGGGGGATAATACTGTTGCGGTGCACATCCGCCACCTGCGCGAGAAGATCGAGATCAACCCCGCCGAGCCGAGGTATCTCAAGGTCGTGTGGGGTCAAGGATATAAGATAGAGAAAGGAGCAAGATGATGGAAGAAAAGAAAAACGAGCTTGTCAGCGAAAATATCAAAGATGAGTCGGAGTTTGAATACCGCGCGGTTCATTCGGAACATACTTACAGAAAACCTCCGAAGGAGAAAAAGGCGAAAAAACAACGCCTCGGCATAACTCACAGTTCCGCGGCAAAAACGATGGCGTTTATACTTTGTATATTGATGCTTTGCGTCACGGCTTTGTCGGTGGTTGGTGTTGTGTTGATGTTTGGATCCGAGGTGTACTTGACGACCGAGGAGGATTTTCTAAAACAAGTTTTTGAGGAATATGCCAACAGCAATAGGTTTTCGATAATACATTGGTATCAGGAGGGTTCGATTGAAAGGATAGAGAATTATCTTGATGATCAAAACGTTGATTACGTCAAGGTCGAGAGCGGAAACCCGGATTACGAACCCTTTGAATACGAAAAGAATCCGGTGGGAGACGGATATATGTTTACTTCCACTTGGGCACAGATCTATAAACATCCGATTACGGGTGGTAACGGATTGTATGAGATAGGAAATAACTATGACCCCGAGGAATATGCTCCCGAATCGATTTACACGATCAGTATTGGAATATCGAAAGATATTGAAATTTACGATGAGCTTTATTGGATAAACCTTTTGGCGACGATCATTTATGCTCTCCGTTTCTGGATATACGCGATAGGCTTCGGTTCGCTCATCATTGCGATTCTTTGCTTCGTTTTCCTTATGTGTTCCGCCGGAAGACGCCGCGGTATGCCGGGTGTTCGTGCGTCATTTTTGACAAAGCTACCATTTGAAATCCCCACGGCGGCAGTGTTTTTTGCATCGTTGCTTGGATTTGCCGCTATCGGCGATTGCTTTTATTACAATGATGTTGTCGCGTGGATAGCCTGCGTGGTCTGGGCGATAGCAACCGTCATAATGCTCATCTTCTGGTGCATGAGCCTTGCAATACGCATCAAGCTCGGAACGCTTTTGAAGAATACGATCGTATTTTATATCCTTCATTTCATCTGGCGCGTGCTTTGCTTCTGCGGAAGAGGCATCCGCACGATCGTGCACTCCTTGCCGATGATCTGGAAGACACTTGCTCTTATCGGCGTGGTATCTGTGATCGAGTTTTTCTTTATAGTAGTTACCTATGAGAGATTTTTCCTCTTGTTTTGGTGGCTGCTTGGCAAAGCGATCGCAACCTTATTCATAATCTACTTCGTTCTTATGCTTCTTCGCTTAAAGAACGGCGCGCGTGAGATCGCGGAGGGCAAGCTTGATTATAAGGTCGATACGAAATATCTCATCCTTGACCTCAAGGATCACGGCGAAGATATTAACCGCATTCGCGACGGTATGAATATCGCTGTCGATGAACGTCTCAAGAGCGAACGAATGAAGACCGAGCTTATCACCAACGTTTCGCACGACATCAAGACCCCGCTGACCTCGATCATCAACTATTCCGATCTCATCAGCCGCGAGGAGTGCGAGAATGAGAATATCAAGGAATATGCGGGCATACTGCACAATCAGTCTGAGAGAATGAAGCGTCTGCTCGACGACCTCGTTGAGGCATCAAAGGCTTCAAGCGGTAATATAGATATAATGCTCGCCGAGTGCGATGCGCGCGTGCTGATCTCGCAGGTTTCGGGCGAGTATTGCCAAAGACTTGCCGATGCGGGACTTGAGCTCGTTTGCACCTCACCCGAGGATGAGATACGAATAATGGCTGACGGCCGCAGACTCTGGCGCGTTTTCGATAACCTTATGAACAATGCGCGGAAGTATGCTCTCTCGGGTACACGTGTTTACGTCAGCCTTGAGGCGGAAGGCGAAAAAGCGGTCTTCAGATTCAGAAATATCTCGCGAGATGCTCTTTCTGTGAACGCAGACGAGCTTTCCGAACGCTTTGTCCGCGGCGACGAATCGCGCAACACGGAGGGCAACGGTCTTGGTCTTTCGATTGCCAAGAGCCTGACCGAGCTTCAAGGCGGTGCGTTTGACATCACCGTTGACGGCGACTTGTTTAAGGTCACGGTGAGTTTTCCGATCATCAAATAAGGAAGTGATTTCTTGAATCCCATCGAAAATTTTATGTGGGCGCTCGAGTGCGAAATGACTCCCCCGCCCGCATACGGACTTTTTCATATCATCTTGATAGTAGTCGGACTTACGCTTTGTATATCGTTTGCCTGGTTTTGCAGAAAATTCGACGACAAAAAGAATAAGATACTTCTTTTGGCATTTGCGGGCGTGCTGATCGCAAGCGAGATCTTCAAACAGCTTTTCCTCTTTTACGTGATTGAGGATCACGCGATCTGCTGGGGCGAATTCCCCTTCCAGATGTGCAGTATGCCGATGTATCTCTGCCCGATAGCGGTCTTTTGCGGAAACGAGCGCGTTAAGCGCGCGGTTTACGGCTTTATGATGTGCTTCAATCTGCTTGGCGGTTTTGCGGGAGTATTTGAGCCCTCGGGAGTCTTCCTCGAGCAAGTACCGCTGACCGTCCACGCCATAGCCTGGCACTATTCGCTTGTGTTCCTCGCGTTCTATATAATCTTCTCGCACCGCGCGGGACACACAAAAGAGGATTATTTAGATATCGTGAAACTTTTCGTCATTCTTTGCTTCATCGCATTTGTTATCAATACGCTCCTCGGCATAACCGTCGGTGAAGAGGTGGATATGTTCTTCGTCGGACCCAATCCCACGACAATAATCGTCTTCAACTCGATCGCCGCAAAATTCGGCTGGACGGCAAGCACGGTGATCTATATCCCCGTGACCGCCATCGCGGCGGGAGTGATATTCAGATTGAGCAATTTGGGGAGAAAAAAGGCAGGGAAGTGCAGAGCTAAGAGTGCAGAGTGCAGAGTTAAGGAAAATTTCCTCGCTTTGCTCGAAAATTAAATAATAAAAAATTCTCGGATATGATTTTCCGAGAATTTTTTATATTAATCTTTATTTTCGCGTAAGCGAAAATTTCTTTAACTCTGCACTCTTAACTCTGCACTCTGCACTTATCCAAGCAGCGCCGCTCCGATAATTCCCGCGTCGTTTCCGAGGGTGGCGATGCGGATCTCTGTCTCGCGAACTATGCCCGAGCCGTATGTTTCGGCTCTTACAAGGGGGATGAGGGGTGTAAGGAGGTTGTCCTTTTCGTTCGAAATTCCGCCGCCGATAGAGAGCACCTCGGGCTGGAAGATGTTGATGATATTGATAATACCGCAAGCAAGGTAGTTTATGTAGGAATCAACGACTTCTTTTGCCGCCTCGTCGCCCGCGCGCATAGCATCAAAGGACGTGCGTCCCGAAACCTTTCCGCGCTCGGCTACCATATCTGTCATCAAAGTCTTTCTGCCTGCCGCTTCGCATTCCGCGATCTTTTCCTCTGTCATCTTGACAAGAGCGGTTGCCGAGCTGTAAGCCTCCCAGCATCCCTTGCGTCCGCAGGAGCAGGGTCTGCCGCCCTGGACGATGACGATGTGACCGAGCTCCGCGCCCGCATAGTTGAAGCCGGAATAGATCCTATCGTCGATAACGATACCACCGCCGACACCCGTGCCGAGTGTGATCATGATCGAATTCTTTGAGCCCTTTGCGGCACCAACCTTAGCCTCGCCCCAAGCAGCGGCGTTAGCATCGTTTTCGATGCTTACCTTAGGAACAGGAAAGCCCGCTTTGAATTTTTCAGCGAGGGGGAAGTTGCGGAAGGGCAGGTTGTTGGCATATTCAACAACGCCCGTGTCGTGGTTTGCAACACCCGGGCTTGCAATACCGACCGCCGCGATCTCGTCGATCGAAATATTAGCCTCATTGATCAGCGAATGGCAAAGCGCCGCCATATCGGCAGCTATCTCGTCTGCGGGTCTGTGCGCACCCGTGGGGATGCTCGCGCGCGAGAGGATAACGCCCTCCTCATTTACTATACCGGCGGCAATATTAGTTCCGCCAAGATCAACACCTATTCTATACATTTTATGATTTCCTTTCGGTTAAAAGTCTTTAACTATATTATAAAGTAAAACAAGCTGATTGTCAACCGATTTTAAGCTTTTTATTGAAATTGATTTTCGCTTCAGCGAAAATCTTACCTTACCTCTTACTTCTTAACTATTACTTCGTACCTTGCGTCAGCAACACGGTCCTCCGATGCACATATTCGCGCAGAAGCAGATCCTCAGGCAGTCGCAGAAGGTGTCTGTGCAGTCGGTGTGAGTCGTATATGTTCCGCCTTGATATGACGATGTGCGGGCGCGGAGATGCTCGCGTGCAGTGCGGTATTCCTCGTTTGAGGGGTCGCGTTCGCAGGCAATGTCGAAGCATCGTCCCGCGTCGATGATGTTTCCGCGCATCATGAGCGTCACGCCGCGTAGATAGTACCACTCCGCGCCGCGCTCGTTCTGCGGAACGCTTGCAAGAACAGCCTCAGCCTCGCGCACACGGCGGGCGTTGATGTGAACGCGGACAGCAACGTATCTGTCGTCGCCTGTGGACGAGGTTTCATTGTAGCGCTGATTGCCCTGATATGTGTCGCGCGCCTTGCCCGAACGGATCTTCTGGATCTCCTCGTAAGCGGCGTTGATCTCCTTCATTCTCTCGGAGGCGCGGTCGCGCTCGGCGGGATCGGTGAATTTATCGGGGTGATTTTCGCGGGCAAGCTTGCGGTAAGCTTTTTTGATGTCGTCGTCGCTCGCCTCGCGGCTGACACCGAGTATCGAAAAAGGATCTCTCATTTATATGAGTCCTCCTGTGTTCTGTTTTTGATGATGTCCTCGCGTCGCGGCTTGCGGTATGAGCCGTCAAGAACTGCACGTGCCACGCGGGGCATACTTTCGGTGAGGATGTTTTTGACTATTCTGTAAGCGCGGGAATTTTCATCTGCCTCGGCAAGCTCAAGCATTGCCATTGCAGAGTCGCTCTCGTCGCGCAAAAGGCACTCCAGAGTCAGCTTTTCGTCCTCGTCGAGTGTATTTCCGTAAGATGCAATAAATGCGTTATAGCGCCCCTTTTCGGCGTCCTCGGTGAGATCGTCGAGGGCATCGATGCAGTAGATCCATCTGCCGACGTGTCTGCCGACAGAATACGCAATAGCATAATTTTCTTCGTCGATCCCGCGTGCGCATAAAATTCCGACAACCTCTCCGAAAGCCTCGGCACCGGTTTCGATTCCGGCATCCGAGAATTCGCAGCTCGAGTTTTCATTCTCGGCAACATAGTAACGCGCAAGCTTCTCGCGGGTTACGCCGACAAGACCCGAATCGTGCTCCTCGGCGCGAGCCATCCATTTTTTCGCCGGAGCACGGCAGAGAAGAGCAAGGAGCTTTTTCGCTCCCGATTCGTCGGTGACGTCGTCTTCAAGCTTGAGCGCCGCAAGAACACCCGCCGCACCCGCGGAGTAATCAAAAGATGGGGAGCGGAGCATATTCTTTTTCGCAAGCGGAGCATAAGGGCAACGGTGACGCTCACATTCGGCAGCCTCGCGTGTCAGTGCAGTGCGAAGCAGAGCGAGAAAAACTCCGTCATAGGAGAGCGTCAGCCGCGAATTTCCGCCGCAGACCTCACCCATAGACCGGCAAAGCCCGCAGTAAGCCGCGCGGTAGTATTCATAATCGCCAACCGTCAGATTGGGAATATAAGGTTGAATGTACCCAAACATAACTCCGCCCTCCGAAAAAGTACTATATATTATGATATACCAAAATATTCCTTATTGCAATATTAATTTGTAAATTCTTATCTCTTTGAACTCAATAGTTGTTGATGAAAAAAGACTCGGCGAACGTACTCACCGAGTCATTTATTTCCTGCCGACAAGATAATCAAGCGATACTTTGTAATAATCCGCAAGCTTGATCGCCGCCCAAAGCGGAATCTCGCGTTCACCCGTTTCATAACGGCGGTAAACCGTCAGTTGCATATTGAGAAGATCGGCAATATCCTTTTGCGTCTTGTCGTGATCCTCGCGCAGATCGCGAATGCGTCTGTATACAAACATAATTGCCTCCGATCCAAATTGTTATAAAACATTATAACCCGAAAACACCATACGGTGTTGACAATAGCACCATACGGTGCTATAATTTATGGTGGGATAATAATTTCGGAGGATACAAAAATGAGAAAATTGTTTGTGTTATTAGTTTCCTTGCTGTCAGTTAGCATATTAACAAGCTGCTATAACTTGAAAAAAGATTATGACATCACAGAGTCAAAACGCGAAGTTTCTGTGTGTGAGGAATTAACCAAAACCTCTGGCACAAAATATATTCTGAACACGCATTCTGATAAATTTCACTATCCTTCCTGTGAAAGCGCAAGAAGGATCAGCACAAAGAACCGCGCAGAATATTTTGGCACTCGTGAGGAATTGATCGAAGACGGATACTCACCATGCGGAAACTGTGATCCGTAATGTTTGTGTAAATCGTAGATTATGCATAATAATAAAGCCGCCCATCCGTGAAAACGGATGGGCGGGGCGAATTTATTTCATAAGAAGATACATTCCGATATTGGATTTTGCGGGGTCTTCGGGGACAGTGATGAATGAGGAATCAACGAGGTCGTGGATGCACATCATTCTGATCTTATACATTTCGGTGCGGACATAGTAGCCGAAAGTATCGTGAAGCGTCTTGTGGCTGTACTTCTTGAGTATTTCTTCGATGCTCTGGTTTGCTTCGATGAAGCTTGCAAGCAGGGCATCGAAATTCTTGTGAGAGGAAAGCATCTCGCGGATCTTCTTGTGTATTTCTTTTGTAAGGACAAGAATATTGGGAATGATATTGCCGTCTTCATCAACGTATCCGTATCTGCCTTTGAACACACTCCAAATTTCCTTTTCGGCATCGTTAAGCGAGTCGAACTTGCGCTTGTTTTTGAAAATATTGCCAAACAAGAGAGTTTCGCTGTATCCGGGATCATACCACTTGAATCCGTAACCGCCGGGAATATACTGCCAGTACATAGTATCAGGACTACCCGCGCCGTTCTGACCCATACCAAGATACTCGGGCATCTCCCATGCCTCGTATCCTACGAATCCCCAGCTTTCACCGTTTGCACGGGTCTTGGGCTTGTAACTGCTCAGATCGGAAAAGGACTTCTTGATGCAATAGTCGACCGCATCGGGGATAAGCCACCATTTGATCTCATTGTCGGTGATGTGATCAGCAGCGATGCCGAGGGCGCGGATGGCGGGAAGGTTGTCCTCAATAATCTCGGAGAGCAGACGGCTTCTTTCCTTCGATCCGCGGCGGAGCGCGTTATATACCGCCTCGCGGCATTCCTTGTCGAGGATAAAGAAGTTGGTGACGTATTTGTCGCCTTCCTTTTCGAGCAAGGTCGCCTTGCAGAGTCTCTCCACCTCTTCTTCCATATAGGGAAGCGCGACTCCGAGCTCGACCGAAAGCTCTTCGAGAGTAGACGGGTTATTGCTTGCCTGAAGCAAAATATTGTTGGGAATCTTGCGGTCAACGGCAGACCAAGGGAGTCCGCTCGGCTGGGAACCGCTCGAAGTGAAGAATACCTCTTCGGGCTTATAACTCTTCTTTCCAAATTCGCGTGCCATATTCATACCTTCTTTCAAAATTTTTCTTGCGCGGCAGAGTCTTTGCTTGACCGCGCTTTCGGGGAGTGAGAGGGATGCGGCAATGTCGCGGATGCTTCTGTCCTCAAGATAAAAGGCTGTGACGATGTTGCGGTATTCACCCGAAATGAATGCCAGCTCGCGGCGCAGAAGATTCATCTCTTCCGCGTGTATCATCTCGCCGAGAATATCGTCGCTCTCGTCTGCGATCTCAAGGTCAGCGATATCGGAACCGGTTACCGAATCGTTTACCTTGTGCTTGCGAGCCGCCCATTTCGAATAGCGGTTACGCGCGATCTGCCAGACCCAGCCCGAAAAAGATTCGGGCACCTGACCGCCGTTTATCGCAGTGAGTATGTTCAGTGCGATGTCTTGCGTAAGGTCCTCCGCCTCGTAGCTGTCGCCAGTCTTTTTCAGACAGAAATAATAGAGAGGTTCCATATAATTCTCCGCGAATTCCTTCATCAGAAGCTCGCGCATGCCGTTTGAGTTTGCCATTGTGTCTCTCCTCCTTTCGCTCATATAGTGTCGGGGGTATGAAAAAGGTAACGAGATAATTTTGTTTTTTGCGTAAAAATTTTGTTTGTGCGGATCAAAGAAAAAGTAATAGGTAATAGTGAAAAGTGGAAGAGGTAAGGTAGCTTTTTTCGCTTTGCTCAAAAAGCATTTTAATAAAAATCGGAAATTTCCGAGCAAAGCGAGAAAATTTACTTTTAATTGAAGCCACCTATCGTATGCGGCAGAGGATGTCGAGGGCGCCATCCCCTACGGAGTTTGTGCTATAGTTTAAGGATGCTTATTTCTTTTCAATAGGTATCCAAATTTCAATGGTTCGGTCGGGATAACCGCCGACGATTCCCCAATGATAAACGGCAATCTCGGGGGCGTTGATCATTTGGTATTCATTATTCGATAGCCATTCTGCGGCGATCTGTTTGCGGAGATCAAAGTATTCTCGTGTGGGATATTTTTGTCTTTCGGTTTCAAAAACTGCATAGGTAGTCTCGGGAATGACGATCTTTTCAAATCCGAATTTATCCATAAAATCTATGCCTGTCACAGCGCTGTTATATAAGTTGTCAAACGTATATTTATCCGCCGCACCGCAGATATAGAAATCATAACCGTTGTCATCAATATTTGTAAGAACACAGTAGTCAGAAAGTTTATCATTTGTCATTCCTTTGAGCATCCATTGATGCGCTCTTGTGGAAATGAAGAATTTTTCTTCCTGCTTGTGTCGTGCTTCATCGTATGGTGTTCCTTCAAAACGCTTTTTGTAACCGAGAAGTGTTAGCTCGGACTTCTTTTCAATTCGATAATTCATAATATTACCGCCTTCCAATGATATTTTTATCGACAAGCGGGAGAAGGATCTGAGCATTTTGCCGTTCGTGCGCGCTTCGGACGGGGTTATGCCGTGGAACTTCAAAAATGCTTTTGCAAAGCTGTCGGGGCTGTCGTAACCGTATTTCAGCGCGACGTCGATCACCCTTTCCTTACCGCCTGCAAGCTCTGAACCTGCGAGAGTCAGACGGCGCATACGGATGTACTCACCGAGTGTATAGCCGCAGAGCATACTGAACATCCGCTGAAAATGATAACTTGACGAAAAACATACCGCGGCGACTTTTTCATAGTCGATTTCATCGGTAAGATTGCTTTCAATATATTCGATGGCATTCTGTATTCCCGTGATCCGATCCATTGTAAATCCCTCCTGTCTGCCGTTATTATACCGTAAAGCGGAACAAAAATCCCGACATTCCGTGCCTTTGTGTGTCGG
>JAZSOQ010000128.1:0-4818 GCA_045537015.1 Eubacteriales bacterium | reverse complement strand
CAGACGGACATACTTGATGTAAGCGCCGAGGGTCTTGATCGTCGCCTCTGCGGTCTCGCCCGCGTGGAAATAGGTTCCTCTGACGTTCCAGGAGGCACCGATCGCGGCGGATGCGAAGTGATTTATGATGCCGATCACGTTTTCCGTGTTCGAGAGATAGCCGATGGTTTCAAAGAGGATGTTGACGTCCGCGTTTTCCGCGCGCTTGATCGCCCCTGCAAGCTTTTCGTCGAGAGCTTCAAAGGAAGTGAATTCCTCAACTCGGACTATGACGTTGTCGATACCCGCCAGAGCCGCCATATCGACGTATTTCAAAACAAGCTCTGCGCTTGTTTCGTCACTTTCAATGGGGGCGGGCATACGGAGCGCGGAAACCGTGAGATTTCTGTTGACAAGCTTTCTTTTAGCATCTGCTGTGCGGTCGCGGCGCAGGATGCTGTCGTGATGTCCGCCGCGCTCTTTGACGGCATCGTATATTTCAAATCCCTCAAAACCGTAATCGTATGCAAAACGGCAGGTATCAAGAAAGGAAGCACGGCTTACGTTCTTGGTTGAAAATACGATCTTCATATTTTAATCCTCCTCAAATACTATCTTGTTGAGTGCGTTGATATACGCTCTGATACTTGCCGCAACTATATCGGTGGACGTGCCGTTGCCCGAATAGAGCTTTCCGCCCTCGCGAAGCTTGACGAGTGCCGATCCGAGAGCCTCTTTTCCTTCGGTCACTGACTGCACCTGATAGTCGTCGAGCTCATAGTGATGACCGATGCACTGCTCGATCGCGCGGAATGCCGAGTCGATGGGGCCATCGCCGTTGCTTACGCCGCAGATGATCTCGTCGTTGCATTTGAGAGTGACCTGCGACATAGAGCTTGAAACGTTGCTGCTTGTGGTGGTGTAGGATTCAAAATGATAAGTCGAGGGAGCCTGCATAGCCGAGCTTGCGATCAGAGCCTCGAATTCCTTTGCGCCGACCGCGCCCTTCTTGTCGCAGACCTGCTTGAGGGCCTTATAAACGTTGCCGACGTCGGAATCAGAAAGCTCGTAGCCCAGAACAGCCGCCGCACCCGCAACCTGCGCCAGAGTCGAATCGGCGTCAAGAAGGATCTTCTTCTTCTCGCTGACCGTGCTTTCGGTCTCGTATGCATCGTGGTTGATGCTTGATACCATATCTTCGATCTTGGAGTGAATATTGGTGTGATTGAGCTTGATCTCTGCGCCTATCTGCGCGCCGCAGGTGTTCACGGCATCCGAGATCTCACCCGTCAGAAGAATATCCTTGCCGACCATTGCGCACTTGAGTCCGTCAGCTCCGGCCTTGATGGCGGCGAATGCGGAGGCAACAGCCATATTAATACGATCGGAAAGCTCGACGTATACTGGCATCGAAACTGCGCTCTTCACTTTTTCGACGAGATCTGCGATCTGATCGGGGGTGGAAGCCCCTGCAACGTCACAAAGAGTGATGATATTCGCGCCCTTTGCCTCTGCCTCGCGTGCTGCGGCGATAAGGAAATCCTCGTCCGCTCTCGTTGCGTCGATCGCGGAGAATTCAACATCGGAGCAAAATGTCTTCGCCGCGCTTACAAGCTCGCCGATCTTTTCAAGCATCTTTGCCTGCTTGACGTGATAGGTATATTCCATTTGAATGGTGGAAACGGGCAGCTCGACCTGAAGACGCGGGGATTTTGCATCCTTGACGCATTCCCAAGCCGCAGCAACGTCATCACTGCCGAATCCCACGGGAATGGCGAGAGATGCGTTCTGAATGTTCTTTGCGATAGTTTTATATATGATAGAATCCTCGCGGACGTTCTTTATCGCGGGAAGCTCTACGGAGTCCGCGCCAACACGGTCCGCACATCCTGCAATGGCGGATTTTTCGCGGAAGAGCAGGGATACTGCACGGTTTTCCGAGAGTTTCTTGAGTGTGACATCCGAAATATTGATCTTTTTCATTTTTGAAAGCCCCTTTCAAAATTTAAATATATGATTGGAATAATTCCAACAAAAAAGTTTCCGCCCCTTTGCCTGATCAAAGAGACGAAAACGTAAAAATATGTTTCCGCGGTACCACTCTTTTTCATCCCTTTCGGGATGCACTCCGGATGCTGACACATCCTTGCCCTGTTACGGGAGCGCCCGTTTGCCGCTATTTTGATCTTCACAGCAACCGCTCCGCGGTGAGTTCGGCAAAACTCCCACTATGCCTCGCACCAACCGGCAATTCTCTGAAAGTGAAAAAATTCGCGTACTATTCCGCATCTTTGCGTTTATGATAAGATATTATAGCACAATCGGGGAGCTTTGTCAAGCGATTTGATGAAAAAAGTTCTTTTGATGACCCCTCGACTATTCTTGTCATTACAAACAGTTGACTTTACACAACAAATGTGATATACTTAAATAAATATTAAAGCAGGAGCTTGCGATGACAAAAGGATCGTTTTTTGAATATTGTGCGGCAACATACAAAACGGTGCCCGATTATCCATTCGATGAAGATTTTGAAACTGCCGTGCTTCGCCACACCGATACGCGAAAATGGTACGCGATTGTGATGAAGGTGTCGCGCCGCAAGTTCGGTCAGCAGAGCGACGAGGTGATCGACGTGGTCAATATGAAGCTGCCAACCGAAATGTTCGGCTCCTTCGGTGCATCCGACGGCGTCTATCCCGCGTACCACATGAACAAGCTTCATTGGATATCGGTGCTTTTGCCCGATGCATCGGATGACATTATACAGTTTCTTACAAGCGTCAGCTTTGAAGCAACAAAGGCAAAAAAGAAGCGAAAGAACGAATAAAAAGGTAAAAGCTTAAAAACAGTATAATTTACATATCAGAAAGGAATTTGAACATGCACTATTTAACCTCTCGCAGTGCAGATGCCGATGTGCGCATTATGTCAAGCAATATTTTGTTTGATAAGACTCTCTCGGAGCGCCTCCCTCTTATTACCGACTACTATCGCGCAAGCGATGCAGATCTGATCGGAATGCAGGAAGTCAATCGCGTCGGAACTGCACTTTTTGATACCCTGAGTGATATTTACGCTCCCGTGGCGCTCCATCACGCGGAGGATAAGCATTGCTTTACCCCCATTCTCTACCGCCACGACCGTTTTGAACTGCTCGAGGGCGGCAGCGAGCTTTATCGCAGCCGCGGCACAGATACCAAATCGATGGCGTGGGCGGTTCTCCTTGACAAGAAAAGCGGCAAAAAGCTTGCTATCATCAACTCCCACGGCTCGCTGATCCTGAAATCCTACAACCTTGAGGCAACCGATGCCGTTGAGGGCGAGATGTGGCGCGTCGACAACGTCTGCCAGATGCTCGAAAAGAAGGACGAACTCCGCGAAAAGTACGGCGCCGAGCTCCCCGTTTTCGTCACCGGTGATTTCAACTCCCACCCACACCGCGAGTCGATTCAGAATATGAAGAAGGTCCTGCCCGACAGCGCCGACGTTGCAACTGTCAGCTCGACCACAGGCATCAACTCCTTCCACGGCGTCCCCGGCCGCCCCTGCGCCGAGGGCACCCCCATCGACTTCATCTTCGTCACCGATGACGCAGTAAAAGTCCTTGTCCATTGCATCCCCGACGACGAAACATCGATCGCCATCTCCGACCACTGCCCAGTATACGTGGACGCGAAGTTTATTTGATGATAAAAACCCTCTGCAGAGAAATTTCTGCAGAGGGTTTTTACTATATTTATATCTGATTTAATTTCCACCGGGGCCGTCTCTGCGTTCACGGGTATCGGGAACTTCGATCTTGCCCTTGATATCGCCGGGCTTGGTCTGGGGCTTTTTATCTTTTGGTTCCTGCTCTTTTTTCATATCCTTGGTTTCAGACATATCCATCACTCCTTTCCGTGATTAAGTGTGCGCATTTTCAAACAATTCATTCAAGTCATTGGTTGGGGGCAGACAACTGTGCCCCCGGCACACGTAATAAGTGGTCTTGCCGTTTTTGAGGGGATAGTCCTTCGTTGGATTCCTCAAAATGATAATCGAATCCTTCGGTAACATAAAAGAAAATCTGCTTTTGTCTGTCTGACCGTCAAGTACAGCAGTTACTTTCATCGGTGGCTTATCGTGCTCCAAAAGTGCCGTCAAAAACATGGCGTGGTTTGTGGGATAATGCGCCGCTCTTTGTGCGAGAAAATCAAGCTGACGCTCTGCTGCCGTTTTGTATTTCTCATCATCTGTGAGCAAGGACAGTCGCACGAGGTTATAAGCCATCAAAGAATTTCCGCTGGGGATAGCACCGTCATAGGTCTCCTTGGGGCGAAATATCAGCTTCTCGTGGTGTTTGCCGTACAGATAAAAGCCCCCCGTATGGTCGATGAAATCCGATAAGACTTTATCGCACAATCTGTTTGTGTGTTCCAAATATTCGCCTTCCAAAGTGGCGCGATACAGTGAAAGCTGGGCAAAAATATACGCGGCGTGATCATCAAGAAAACCTCTTACACCGCGCTTGCCCAGATGAAAGCTGACGTAAAGCGTTTCATTTTCCCAAAGATTCTTCCGGATAAAGCTGTTTGCTTTTTGCGCGGCGGAAAGATAAATCTCATTTCCGCTGACAAGATACAAATCGCACATAGCGGCTATCATCAGACTGTTCCACGAGGTTAAGATCTTCTCGTCGCGATGAAGTGAAGTTCGCTTTTTGCGGTAACCGTCCAACGCAGACAAAAAAGACTCACAGCCCTTATCCAAGGGGTTGCTTTTGAGTAGATTGGGGATATTCTTTCCTTCAAAATTGCCCGTATCTGTGATATCAAAATGACGGTTGAAGCACTCACC
>JAZSOQ010000111.1:0-30637 GCA_045537015.1 Eubacteriales bacterium | reverse complement strand
GCGACAGCTTGTATATTATACCACTTTCAGACCGCTTTGTCAATACTTTTTTTGAAGTTTTTTGAGATTTTTTTCACTTTGTACGTTTGGTGGCAGTTTTGACAATTCTCAATCCTCGGTTTTGTGCAGTTTGACGAAGGATTTGAGCCTATTTGTGTTATTCAAACGTATATTACGAAAAAACGGTGTTAAAATATTCTTTGGAGGTGATTATTTGGTTACGATAATTATGAGAACTTTAATAATTTATTCCGTTCTGATATTGGCTATGAGACTGATGGGAAAGAGGCAGATCGGTCAACTTGAAGTGTCGGATCTTGTCAGCACACTTCTCTTATCAGAGCTCGCTGCGCTCCCGATCGAGAATCACGATATACCGCTTGCATATTCTTTGATACCTACGGTACTTTTAATGTCGATCGAAATTTTCACGGCGGCGATTCAGGGGAAGTTTCCGAGGCTGAAAAATTTGTTTTCTCCGCGACCAAGCATTCTTATCAGGATGGGGCAACCGGATTTTGATGAGCTTGAAAAATGCAGAATGTCTGCAGACGAACTTTTGATCGCTTTAAGAAGAAACGGCACTACCGATATTTCCGAAATTGCCTATGCGATCCTTGAGCAGGACGGAAGTGTATCTGTGATTCCGCGAGCTTATGCAAAGCCCGCTACCTCGAAAGATGTTGCTGCGGGAAACAGCGAAACAGGAATCTATAGAATTGTGGTTGACAGAGGGCTTTTGAACAACAATTCTCTCGATGAGCTCTCGATCGATGCAGATTGGGTCAAAAGCAAGACTAACGTGCCAATCTCCGAAATTCGTCTTATGCTTGCTGACGAGGTCGGGAATACTCAGGTATTTACAAATAACGGAGGTTAGAATTGTCAGGAAAACTTTCTTGCTTCATCGCCGCCGTAGCTTTGATAGTAATGCTTGCCGCGGTGATCACAAATGCAATTTACGTCAAAAACACAGCCGACTATGTTCTGATGCTTATAGACGATCAGGATAGCTCTATATCGGACATATCGCAATATTGGGATGAACGCATACCTAAATTAAGGCTTACACTCTCGCAAAAGGAGCTTGAGGAGATATCACTTAATATAAATGAAGCAATGATTTGCGCGGAAAAGCAGGATGATGAAGAATATAAAAAATCAATGGCGCGCCTGCGGCGCGCCATTGAGGGTATCAGAAAGCGTGAAGAATTTTCACTGGAAAATATACTTTAGCCGAGAAGAGTATACTCAATGAGGACGGGATGGTGGTCGGAGGGGAAATCACCGTTGATCTCTTCATTGCATACCTGATAAGTGGTAACACCAATCGACTTGGGAGATACAAATACGAAGTCAATTATTTTATTGGAAGTACCGTAATTTGTAAAGGTTGCAACTTTATTGATCTTCTTGTCTGCTATATCGGAAGAATTTGCGATTCCCGAAGACATAAGAGTCGAATATGCGCTTGAAGAAGACTCGCAGTTGAAGTCTCCGGTCAAAACGATGGGATAATCGGTTATTGTTTTGAGATATTCGACAAGGACCTTCGCTTGCTTTTCACGGGCTTCTGCGCTTGTGTGATCAAAATGGGTATTTACTACCATAATTCTCTTTCCATCGGATTTTCTTTCGAGGAGAGCGAAGGTATAGATGCGGTTCAGCGAGGACTCATCGACCTTAGAGACCTTATCTGGAGTATCGGAGAGCCAGCGGGTTCCGCTGTCGATAAGATTGAAGACTTCCTTCTTATAGAATATAGGATTGTATTCTCCCGAGGCGCCGCCGTTTCTGCCCTCACCGACAAAGGCGTACTGATCCTTAAGGCCGGCATTCAGGGTAGCAAGCCATACGGGGTCAACCTCTTGGAAACCGATTGTGTCGGGAAGATACTTCAAGCACATAGTGAGAACGCGTTCGTTTCGTTCTGCAGTTTTACCGCTTACCCAAACGTTGAAGGACATTGCCTTGAGGATGCTATCATTGTATTTGCAAATCTGGGTTGCATCCAGGGAGATCGAGAATTTATCGGATTTTTGATCCGCGAATTTTGCAATAAATTCATTTGCCGCTACAAGTACTGCGGTAGGTGACAGACCGTAGAGATTGACGTTTTTGCCATCAAATGCGACAAGAGCCTCAAGTCCGGTCAGCTTTGAACCGAAAGATGCAATTTCCGCTTCCGTGTTACGGTTGGTGGCTCCGACCAGGATCTCGTGACCCGAAGCCTCTGCGGCGTCATCATTGATAACGTCGATCACGAATCCGCTTGCTTTCGCGATAGAGTCCGCGATCATTTGTGCCGCGACCTGTTCGGTGCTTCCGTTTTTCCTGGGATATACGATGCGATACTCTCTTATATCGGTATCCCCTACGGTAAGTTCTTTGATCCTATACTCAAGAAGGTTCAAGTAGTTATAGGATTCGTTAAAGAACACACCCTCTTCGCCGTCCTTTTTCTGAACAACGGAGAAAATGAATTCCTGAATGGCACGTACAGTCGCGTCATCAGAATGGCCGGCAATGACGATCTTGTTTCCGTACTGTGCGTAGCCAAAATCATTGTATTTCAGCTTGCTGAGAAAATCTGCGGTTTCGGGGCGGTTGGTCTTTCCGACGAGGATCTCATATTCGCCCATCTTGTATGCGGGAATATCGTCGCGATAGAAATCGTCCTTAAAGACAGATACACCGTATTCTTCCTTCAATCTCAGATAAAAGCTTCTGATCGTTTCATTCAAGGAATCGCTGATCTTTTCGGGGCGGATGACTGCATATTTTTCAAGATCCGCTTTAAGTATTGACGGAGCCGGAGGTTCGGTTTCAGCGGAAGGCTCTGTTGCCTCGGTCGTCTGATGCGGCTCTGTTTGCTCATCTGCAGTGTTATTGCAAGAAACAAGCGACAGCGGGAGAGACGCAAGCATTGAAAGCACGAGGATCCAAAGCATAAGCTTACAGGTGATGTTTTTCATAATTACCTCACTATGATTTATTATTACAATAATTATATCACCGACGGGAGTGATTGTCAACACGCAGAAAAAATTTTAGCACGTTTTTCGGATTTTCTATTGCATTTTAACGCGATTAGTGGTATCATATTATCATCATTTTGAAAAGTGAGGACTTTAATTTGAAAGGACCCTTTATCGCGGAGAACGATTCCGCGGAGCAGCTTAAAAAGTCAAATTTCCTTTTTGCGCTGTGTTTTTTAGCTTACACCTTTTCCTACTTCGGGCGTTACAACTACTCCGCCTGCCTTGCCTCAATGACAAGTGCGGGATTGCTTGACACCGAATTCGGAGGCATTATTTCTTCCGCTTACCTGGTCTTCTACGGCGCAGGACAGTTCATAAACGGCAGGCTCGGCGTAAAGATCTCCCCAAAAATAATGGTCGCAATCGGACTTCTCGGCTCGGGAACCGCAAACATTCTTATGGGCAGTATGTCGGACAAATACGTGTTCTTGCTTGTTTGGGCGGCAAACGGTTTCTTCAATTCGATGCTTTGGTCGCCGATCATCAGAGTATTTACCGACTGGATGACTCAAAGCCAGCGTTTGAAAGCAGGAGCAAATATCTCTCTTACAATTCCCGTTGGTATGTCGCTTTCCTATATTATATCGTCATTTATGCTTAAGGTCGCGGATTGGAGAGGAGTTTTCCTTGTCTGCGGTTCGCTTCTTTGCATCGGCGGCGCGATTTGGATATTCGGAATTTCAGTGATTAAGCCTTACATAAAGACAATGTCCGAGAGAAATGCCGCTATCATAAGCGAAAGTCTTACGAAGATAACTGCTTCCGACACCAAGAAACCTTCGCTTACTCTCAAGATATTCTTTGGTACCGGTCTTATTTTTGTCGCGATTGTAGCACTGTTCAACGGTTCGCTCAAGGACGCGGTTCTCAGCTGGGCTCCAACGTATCTCAAAGATACTTACGGCTTTACCGATTCCGCCGCTTCGCTTGTATCCACTCTTCTTCCCCTCTTCTCTGTTGCCGGTCCTTACGTTGCAATATTCATCGACGAAAAGATTTTCAAAAACGAGGTTGCCACATCGGGAGTTATCTTCGCCGCTGCGGCGCTCAGCCTTGTCGGAGTTGTATTGCTCAAGGGCTCGCTTCCTCTGCTTGCGGTTGCGCTTCTGGCATTCTCAATGTGCTGCATGTGGGGCGTAAACACTATGATCCTCACCTTTGTTCCCTACCGCTACGGAGGGCTTGGGATCTCCTCTGCTGTTACGGGAACGCTTAATTGCACCGCATATATTGCCGCATCTACCTGTACTACCATTTACGGCAGTATGGCTAAGACGCAAAGCTGGTCGGCGACCGTTCTGCTCTGGACGGGATTTGCCATTGGCGGCGCGGTTATATGCTTCGTTCTTTCGGGACTTTGGAAAAAGTTCAGACCCGAAAACAACTGATAACAAATATCGACCGCATCCGATTTCGGATGCGGTCGATATTTTGTAATATTATAAAGTAGTAATTACTCTTCCTTGGGAACATAGAGGCCGGTGTCCTGTACCCACTGAGAATAGTAGTAGAAGAATCCGGGAACGTCCTTGCTTCCTTCCTTGGGCTCGGAGGGAGATTTTTCTACCTTAAGAGCAGGAGTGGTATCCTCAAGAATTGACCACTTGGTGATGAGCTCCTCGAGCTCGTCGATGTTCTTTACAGCTGCAAGCTGCTTTTCGATGTCAGCAGAGAGCTCGTTGATCTTGTTTACGTTAGCAACGTTAAGGAGATAGTAGCTTTCGGGATCTTCATCCTCGGGAACTTCGAGTCTGTTTGCAAAGTCAAATCCAAGAGAGAGGAAAGGCTTTACATCGAGATTCTGCTTCTTGCCCCATTCCCAAACGTCGAGGTCCATGCCCTCTTCAGGATATGCCATAAATACATTACCGGTGGACTCGATGTTCATAAAGTAATCGCAGTTTCTGGTGCGCTCGAGCTTGCCGGTCTCCTCGTTGATGATGTAGTGAACACCTTCAACGCCGTACTGAAGAACGTTGCGGAGGTCGCTATTGGTGTTGAGGTAGGTAATGATCTGCATACTGCGGCTGAGGCTTCGAGTATAGGAGGAAACTGCAAACATGTTGCTGAATACTTCCTCATATCCAACCTCGGGATATTCGAGAACGTTAAGAGCGTAATCTTCGCCGTAAACACCCTCAAGGGATGCATTACCCTTGATCATACGGATAGCATAGTTTGCGGGGTTGGAGGATTCGGATACGACGTAGTTTGCATCCTTATACTTCTGGATGGTTCTGATCTGATCAAGGTACTCAGCATTCTTGAAAACGTTGTTACAAGCGAGAGTTACGTTGGCATCGCTGCTCGGATCGTGAGTACGGCTGGTCTTGGTACTTGCGAGAAGGTTGAAGTTGGAAGCATTGATCTTACCGGTTGCGGTATCGATGTTCCAGAAATAAGTACCGGTGGTGTAGATGTCGCCGAGAATGGGAGCTACACCGGGCTCATAAGCTGCTATGTCTGCAAGGAAGTCAGAGCACTTTGCGAGGGTGTTGAGCTCCTCGGGATCATAGCTGTACTTCTTTGCGAGTTCCTTGTTAACAAGGAGGTATGTGTATTCGCCGATAATTACGTTATTGGGGATAGCATAAGTGCCGCTGGTGGGCCACTTTGCCCAAAGAAGGAGCTCATTGTTGATATACTCGTTGAGCTTCTTGGAGGAACCGCTGAGCTCGGAGTCGAGACGCTCGATCATTTCGCGGTTGATGTAATCGAGGTATCTGTCATAGCTGTCGATCCAGAGAATATCGAGCTGGTTCTTCTTTTCCTCGGGATACTTGAGAGTGCTGATAGCGTAATCAAGACCCTCAACTGTCTCAAGTACGGTTTCTTCTGCGGTGGTGTCTTCGCCGGTGAGCTCCTCGGTCTCGCGGAAATCAACGTAGTCGGGGTGCTCGGCATAGAATGCATCGTACCAAGCCTCGTCGGTTACAACGCCCTCCGCCTTTGCGGCTCTTCTTGCCTGCTTGAGTGCATCGTCATGTTCTTCCTCGAGAAGAGCATACGCCTCGTTGGACTTAACTCTTTCTTCGATAACATCATAGTACTCATCGTATGTAGCAAAGTGAAGCTTTACCTGAGTCTTGAAGTTGGGCTTTGTTATCTTATTGAAAGCATCTTCAACGAGCTTTGCGGTCTTTTCGGGAACGGGCTGCTCACATACTACAAACATAGAAAGAGTAACAGCATAGTTCTCGAGATCTCCACCTATCTCCGGGTCTTTGGTGGTTTCACCGTCGCCGAAGATTCCGCATCCGGTAAAGAGAACGCTTGACAGCATAAGGAATGCAAGAATCAGGCTCATAATTCTTTTGTTCATTGAAATTTCCTCCTTAGGAAAGTTGTGTACTCGCACGTACACGCAGATAATGTTATTATATATTCTACTACAAAAAGTGAAAAAAGTCAAGTCAAAATTTTGAACGATTGACTAACAGATTCCAATACTTAACAATACGTTCAATTTTATATTGCACTTTTCACAAAAGGGGGATTTGCGCTTTGACAGTAATGTCAAAGTTTTTGTGCGTTTTAACGATAATTCGGCAAATAATTTGTTAGATTTGCATAACGCCAAAAGCGCACATAGAGTCAAAAATCACTCAATAAAGCCGCGAAGATGGCGCGCACGGCTGGGGTGACGCAGTTTTCTGAGTGCTTTTGCCTCGATCTGTCTGATTCTTTCACGTGTGATGCGGAATTCCTTACCAACTTCCTCAAGAGTACGGCATCTGCCGTCATAGAGTCCGAAGCGGAGTTTAATTACGTGTTCCTCTCTGGGAGTAAGGGTTCTGAGCTGACGCTCGATGACCTCACGGCGCATAGTTGCGGATGCGGCATCTGCGGGGGTGGGGGTCTCATCATCGGGGATGAAGTCACCGAGATGGCTGTCTTCCTCTTCACCTATAGGTGTTTCGAGAGAAACAGGTTCCTGCGCGATCTTGAGGATCTCACGAACCTTATCCGAGCTCATGCCCATCTTTTCGCCAAGCTCGTCCGCGGTGGGCTCACGGCCGTATTCCTGGAGGAGCTGACGCTGATAGCGGGAGACCTTGTGGATGGTCTCGACCATATGAACGGGGATTCTGATAGTTCTTGCCTGATCTGCGATAGCACGGTTGATCGCCTGTCTGATCCACCAAGTAGCATAGGTCGAGAACTTGAAGCCCTTTTCATAGTCGAACTTGTCAACAGCCTTGATAAGACCGAGGTTGCCCTCCTGAATGAGGTCAAGGAAGAACATTCCCTTGCCCACGTATCTCTTTGCAATGCTTACAACAAGACGGAGGTTTGCCTCAACGAGTCTGTCCTTTGCTTTCTTTCTTACGTCATCGGGGAGAGTCTCGTCATACATGACCTTTGCAAGCGCAAGCTCATCCTCCTGGGAAAGAAGCTCGACTCTGCCGATCTCCTTGAGGTACATACGAACGGGGTCGTCGATTGCAAGACCTTCCTGCTCGAGCAGACGCTCCATAGCCTCGCTGTCCGCGAACTTTTCGACCTCGCTTTCGATCTTGTCCATTTCGCCGTCGGGCATTTCGTCGGCAAGAAGGAGTTCTGCGTCGGTATCATCGTCAAAGAACTCGTCGATCTTGTCAACATCATTCATACCGTCAAGAACGTCTTTATAGTCGATATTGCCGGTATCGGACGTATCGCCAAAATCACGAACGTCCATTTTCTTGTCACTCTGTATCATTTTTTATCCTTTCTTATGTATCTGAAATACACAATTTATAATATCCTGATTTTTATTCACCGCGTAGTTTTCTTTGCTCTTCAAGTCGGCGACGCTTTTCCGCGAGCTTGTCCTCAAGAGTATAATTGCCGCTTTGCACGTCGTTTGCCTTTTTGGTTTCGGCGCGCAATATCTGTGCCGAGGAACGGAAGACCTCGGGGCCGTTCTCTGCAAGTGAGCGGCGACGCAGCTGCATATCCTCAAGCGCCGACATTTCATCGGGGTTGAAGGACTCGCCGAGCAATGAGTAGATAAATCCGCCCGAAGCCTCAAGCTCTATGATAGCCGAGAACACGCGCTTGCCGAATTCGGTGAAGAAATCATCGGGCAGCAGCTCATACTCGCCTCGGATGATGCCTTCCCGGTATTCGGGATAGATCATCAAGAGACCGAGCAGCGTCTCCTCGGCATACGCCGCACGAAGGTTCTTCGCGGCATCGGGGTTGATCTTGTTTGAATATTGACGCAGACTTGCGTGTGCCTCCTTGGTCTGGTCCTTATTGAACTCGCGTATCTTCTTTTTGCGAAGTCTTTCGGCGTCTGTTCTAATTGCGTCTGCCGAAAGTGAAAGTGCCTCGCCTGCGCGCTTTGAATAAAGCTCGCGCTCAACTGTTGAATGATAATCCGAGATCACGGCGGAGATCTCCTCGGCTGCTCTTCTCTTTTCTTCTACCTGCGAGATGTCGTGCTTTGAGAGGACTGCCTCGAGCTTATATTCAAATCCCGTGCGGCTTTCCGTCAACAGTGACTTGAATGCCTCGGCGCCCTTCTTTTTGATGAATTCGTCGGGGTCCTTTGCGCCCTGCATTTTCAGCACTCTGACCTCGACGCCGACCTTTCCGAGAAGAAGCATTGCTTTGTTTGCCGCTTTCTGTCCCGCCTCGTCGGAATCGTATGAGATGATTACCTTTTTTGTGTATCTTGAAATTATCCGCGCATGCTCCTCGGTTATTGCGGTTCCGAGAGTTGCGACAGCGTTCGGGAAGCCGGCTTGATGGAGCGCGATAACGTCCATATAGCCCTCGCAAAGAATGAGCTGTTCGGCGCAAAAGCCTTTGGCATAATTGAGCGCAAAGAGATTTTTGCTTTTTTTGAACGCGGGGGTATCGGAGGAGTTGAGGTACTTCGGCTTGCTGTCATCCATAACTCTGCCGCCGAAAGCGACGATGTTGCGCGAGGTGTCAACTATCGGAAAGATGACGCGGTTGCGGAAATAATCGTATGCTCTGCCCGTTTTCTGGCTTTTGCCGCAAAGGAAGCCTGCGATCATTTCCTCCTCTGTGAAGCCCTGAGTCTTGAGATAGTTTGTAAGCTTTCCGAAATCGTTCGGGGCGTACCCGAGATAGAACTGTTTGGAAGTTCCTTCGGATATCCCTCTCTTTTTGAAATACTGCCTTGCCTCTTCGCCGCAGGGCTCTTTGGTGAGGCAATGACGAAAGAATCTTGCCGCGGCTTCGTTCATTTTCAGAACGCGCTCGCGCTTGACTCCGCGTTCGCCGTAGCTGTTATCTGCAGTTTGAGGTATTTCAATGCCCGCGCGTTTTGCAAGCATTTCAAGTGCGGTGGGATAATCGACGTTTTCCATCTTCATAATGAAGGTGATAACGTCGCCGCCCGTACCGCAACCGAAGCAATAGAAGTGATCGTCCGAGCCGAACACGGTGAAGGATGGCGAATTTTCGCTGTGGAAGGGACACAGCCCGACCATATTTGAGCCCGCGTGTTTCAGCGTGACATAAGAGCCGATGACCTGCTCTATATCGTTGCGTCGGATTATTTCCTCGACGACTTCTCTCGGTATTTTCAAGTCACCACTCCTTCCTGCGAAATTCAGCTCTATAATACAATATACGCAGAAAAATCGCAAAAAACTCTTTTTTGCAAAGACTTTTTTGCGATTTTTCGTATTTTTTTAAGGAAAAGCTTATAAAACTTTCCTTGGCGGGGCAAGTTTGCGCCCGATCTCTGTCGGAATCGAACGTCCGGCGGTAAGATCTCTCATTCTTACCTTAAAATTTTCGACGGTTGCTGTGGGCGAGGTCATAGTCAAAGTTACGTCGGAAGTAAACTCGGTATCCTCAATTTCAATACCATAGCGCGCAAATTCGTTCTGCACGCGGGCATGATCGTTGTAGCTGCATTTCATTTTCAGCACAACTACTTCCTCATAGGTAATGATCCCCGCGTCGGCAACTGCGGCACTTGCGGCGGATGAATACGCGCGGACAAGACCGCCGGTTCCGAGAAGGATGCCGCCGAAATAACGTGTAACCACGACAGCGGCGCCGTCAAGTCCGTTCTTGCAAATGACGTCAAGGACGGGCATTCCAGCACTTCCCTGCGGCTCACCGTCATCGGAATATCTTTTGAGCGCACCGCCGCGGAGGACATAGGCAAAAACATTATGCCTTGCATCCGCGTGCTTCTTTTTGATGCTCATAACAAACGCGGCGGCTTCTTCCTCTGTGTTGACGGGTTTGGCATAACCGATGAACTCAGAACGGCGTTCAACGAGAGTCGCGGTGCCTTCTTTGGCAAGAGTGGTGTAGGTATTCAACGAACCTCACCTCCGTCATAAGCCGAAAGCATTCCGCGGATCTTTGAGTCGACGGTTGCAATTACTGTAATATTTTCCGCGCCGTAGTCAACATCCTCGACCGTGGCGTTTTTATAAAGTGTATTGAGCGCGCCTGCGGCGGAATTGGGAATGATAAACTTGACGCGCTTTTTGCCTGCGTTGACAAGCGATTCGAGCTGTTCGCCGAGCTTGTCAAGTCCTCTGCCCGTGAGTGCTGAGATGAATACGGTTCTTCTCTGCCCGTCTGCGCTTTCCATTGCGGGAAGCGGGATCTCGTCGCGCGCGGGGAGATCGCATTTGTTATAGACGATAAGGCAGGGCTTGCCGCCTGCGCCGAGTTCGGCAAGAAGGTTTTCCGTCACCTCAAGCTGAGCGGGATGCTCGGGGTCGGAGGCGTCGACGATTATCATAAGGATGTCGGCGCACGCTGCCTCGTCGAGCGTTGAACGGAATGCCTTGATAAGATGATGTGGCAGACGGCGGATGAAGCCGACGGTATCGGTGAGAAGGACCGATTCGCCCGAGGGGAGCGAGAATTTGCGCGTGGTCGGGTCGAGAGTTGCGAAGAGCTTGTCCTCGGCAAGAATTCCCGCGCCTGTCAGCGCATTGAGGAGAGTTGATTTGCCTGCATTGGTATATCCGACAATGGCAACTTTCGGAACACCGCTTCTGTCGCGAGCGGAACGGAGAGTTTTTCTCTGCGTTTCAAGCTCGCGGAGTTCTGCTTCAAGAGCTGCGGCGCGGCGTTTGATATGACGGCGGTCGGATTCAAGCTTGGTCTCACCGGGACCTCTTGTACCGATACCGCCTCCGAGACGAGAAAGCTGAGTACCCTTACCGATAAGTCGGGGCGCGGTGTATTTAAGCTGTGCAAGCTCGACCTGAAGCTTACCCTCTGCGGTTGCCGCGTGGAGGGCAAAAATGTCGAGTATCAGCATCGAGCGGTCGATGACGCGAACGCCTTCAAGTTCGTCCTCGATGTTTCTGATCTGCGAGGGCGTGAGTTCGCAGTCAAAGACGGCGATATCGACCTCGTTGTTCTTGCAAAGCTCGGCAAGTTCAAGGAGCTTACCCGAACCGATATAGGTGCGGACATCGGGATTTGAGCGGGTTTGGATGAGAGTTGCGACCGTTTCGCCGCCAGCGGTATCGAGAAGTCTGCGAAGCTCGGCAAGCGAGATCTCGCATTCGCCCTCTGCCATTCCAAAGGAATCGACACCGACGAGCACTGCCCTGCCCGCAATTATTTTATCTGTAATTTTCAGTTCCATAAAAATCACCTCCGTGAGGATTAGTATAAAAAGAAAAATGGGCAAGCATACGCATACGCGCAAATCTCGCCCACTGTTCTTGACAATTATTTGCCCTGGAGTCTCTTGTTGAACTTGTCAACACGTCCGCCGGCATCAACAAACTTCTGCTTGCCGGTAAAGAAGGGATGGCACTTCGAGCAAATTTCAACTCTGATCTCGTTGCCGCCCTTAGGGTTGGTGGAACGAGTGGTTACGGTCTCGCCGCAAGCGCACTTGATTGTAATCTCTTCATACTTGGGATGGAGTCCCTGCTTCACAATAAACACCTCACTTTTAGCATTATTCTGACGGATTTTGCCGTCGGTATTGCAATTACCGTAAAATTATATCACATTTCAATCAAATTTGCAATACCTTTTTGAAAATTTCTCAAAAGATTTTTATATTTTTCCCGTCATTTCGCGGCGGAGACCCTCAATTATCCTTTTTTCGAGCCTTGATATGTAAGATTGCGAGATTCCGAGCAGGTCAGCTACCTCTTTTTGTGTCAGCTCACGTTTTCCGGTGAGTCCGTAGCGAAGCTCGATTATCTGCCTTTCCCGAGGTGCGAGGGCGGCAACTGCACGGCGGACCTGTATTCTTTCCTCGCTTGCCGCAAACTGCTCGCAGACGCTCTCCTCTCCGGAATCGAGAACATCGGAAAGAAGGAGCTCATTGCCGTCCCAATCGACGTTGAGCGGCTCGTCAAGAGATACCTCGCACCTTGTCTGGCTGTGCTTGCGGATATACATAAGTATCTCATTCTCTATGCAACGAGAGGCATAAGTTGCAAGCTTGATGCCTTTGTCGGAACGAAAGCTGCCGATCGCTTTGATCAGTCCCATTGTACCGATCGAAACAAGGTCCTCAATTCCGATGCCGGTGCTTTCGAATTTACGAGCTATGTAAACGACAAGGCGGAGATTGCGTTCGATCAGCAAGCTGCGGATCATTCGGTTTCCGCTTGATTCAAATTCCGCTATGGCTTCGTTCTCCTCCTCAGCCGTAAGAGGCGGCGGCAAGGTATCGGGACCGTTGACGTAATATATTCCATCGCCTTTGTTAATTTTTGCAAAAAAGCGGGCGAGAAACAGACGCACCCGTAAAAAGATATTCGTAAGCATATTAATCTCCTTAATCAACAAGCCCCGGCGGAAGCAAAGCTCTGCTTTCACCTGCGCTTAAATTATAGGGAACGGGAGCGATCAGTATGTCCGCTTCCCTTTTTCCTTTATCGTTTATAACGGTTACCGAATCGGGCTCAACCGCGGCAAGTAACGTAGTTTTGCCGCCGAGAGCACCCCTTGCGGGTATAAATCTGATCTTTGAGGCAATTTCAGAACAGATGCACGTTGAAAACTCGCCTTTTTTCCAATATTCGATCATTTCCGCAGGAAAGAGGTTTTCAATAGCATTAAGTTCACAAAGCGCGACGGCTCTTCCGCTCAATGGATCGGTCAGCATATTACCCGTATCAGTCATTGCGCGGAGCACGATGCTTTTGCCGTTCATTCTGATCTCAACGTCTGCACTTTTGGCGGCTGCTATCCGCTTCATGCGTTTTCCTCCGACAAAGGCTGCCGCGCCGCCCGTTGCTGCCATCAAGGCAAAAAGCCAGACGCTGATATCGTCGCCGCTTTCATACTCGAGTGAAGCAAATCCCGAACGCTCAAGCATTGAAGAAAGCGCGGTCATAATGCCGCCAAGGATCGAGGATATCAAGGCAAAAAGAATGCACCGTCCGATGAAATCGCGGAACCGCATATTCCTTGATGCAAAAGCCACGCAGCATATCACGATCAATGCCGCAACATCACAAATTGAGGTAATGAGCCCATTTGTATCGATAAACAGTGAGGCAACTCCGTATGCCCCGCCGAGGGCAGAAGCAAGAGCGCTTCTGAAGGGATAAAGCCTGCGCCCCGCAAGTCTTGCACTAATATAAAAAACAAGGAAATCCATGCTGAAATTTATCAAAAAAAGAACGTCGGCATATACCGTTTGTCCCACCTTCATCACCTCACCTCTATTATATTCGATGTGTTGAGAAAAATATGTCAGATGAAGGCATAAAAAAAGAACCGACTGAAAAATCGGTTCTTTAAGTGTTTACAATATTTTTCTGCACTCTATGTAGAATCTCTTATCGGCTGCGTGACCCATTGAGAAGGTTTTTCGCGGAAGGGCGCCGTCGGCTTCTACTGCGGGGAAAAGATCGGCTTTTGACATTCCTTCAAACACAAATCCCGCACAAGCATCGCGAGCGGCGAGGCGGCAAAGAGTGTCTTCGCCGTGGATGTAATCTATAACAGCGCGCGGATGGGACTTGAGCCATTCGTCAAGGAAATGCTGGAGGCTGGCAACGGGGAGAGTGTATTCGGGGTGCTCGATGACGACCTCAACATTGTTGCCCTCGAGGATCATATCAAAAGTCTGCGCGGGGAATCTTCCGTTTTGGCTTGCGGCAAAAGCTTCAAAATCGTTTGCAAGCTCCATCACGTCGATATTTTCGATCAGTCTGTATATCGGTTCAAAGACAAGGCTTTCCTCGTGCAGGTTGCAGACCTCGACAAGCGCGTAGCGGGCGGGATGAGTCTTTGCTTCATCTTCGGTCAGATTCGCGCGGATCTCCTGCCAGGAAGCCTTGGCAGTCGCGAGAGAATGGTTTCCGTCACCGACTGCGAGAGTTATGGGAGTGCCGCCGTTCTTCTCTGCTCTATTTTTAGCATTTTGAGCCAAATCAGCAAGTGCTGAGTTGATTGAATCGAATTCTTCTGCACAAACAAACGAAGCTTTGACGCTTCCGCCGCCCTCGGCAAGCTCGAAGGAATATGCATCCGCTTCTCTTCCCGCAAAGCGAGAAAGGAGAATGTCATCAGCATCGTCTACGAGAAGCATTACGTGAGGCATCTCGAGAGGTGCGCCGCGTCTTACGGCAAGTCTGGGAGGTATACGCTCAACGACGGTCTTTTCGGTAGGACGGACGGGAGAAATTGATCCGGCGGAAAAATCGTAATCCTCAAGATCGATAGCACAGACAAGACCACGGCGGAGCTTGCCGTCAGACTGAATGCGTTCAAGATAGACCGCGCAGTTTTTGTGCTCTTTAAGTATTCCTTCGGCAATATACTTTTTCATTGCCGCGTGGATGGGGGGGATTCTCTTTTCGGAATCCTCGAGCCATACCTCAGGGAGCATCAAATTGAGCGTTGATGGGGAATCTTTTACAGCAGCGGCAACACATTCCCAATATTCGGGCTCGGAGGTATATTGGTCGCAAGCAACGCACGCCCACTTCTTTCCGTCAACTGCGGAAAAATCGGGAAGTAATATATCGGCAGGGAAAATTTTCATCATAATCATTCTCCTAAGTGTAATCGTACTTTCATTATACTACATTTTTCGCAGATTTGCAATATTTTTTTCATAATTGCAAGTTTTTTTCAGAAAACAGTTGCGCGCGCAACTATTTTGTGGTATAATATATGCAATGACAACAAAGAAAGGATGATTTTATGGGACCCGGAAACGGTGGCTGGGGCGGAGGCAGATTTGAATATGAAAAGGTTCAAAAGCCTAAAAATATCAAAGATGTTCCGCGATTTTTAACAGAGTTATTCGGCGGATTTTTCTACAGACTCGGATATATTTTCTACATCGTATGGAAATCAAGTCCGCTGATACTTTTTACAATGGTATTTATTTCGATCTTTGACGGTGTTATGCCGGTTATAGGATCGATCATTTCTGCAAACGTGCTAAAAGAGCTGGAGCTTGTTATAGTTGACCGAACTCTCTCGGAGGAAGCGGGAATTCCGTTCACTGCTTCATTCTGGGCATCGGCTGTATTGGCGATGCTGATCATTCTGTTTGTTTATCGCATTTGTAACAGAATTGTCACGCGCATCAGCAGTTCTATTATCAGGATAGCCGGTGAAAAGGTTACGAATCAAGTCAAAGTGCAGATAATGGAAAAGGCAAGAACAATCGATCTCGCCTCATTCGATATGCCCGCATTTTACGAAAAGCTTGAGAACGCTAACCGCGAAGCGGGACACAGACCGATTCAAACTCTGCAATCCACCTTTTCGTTGATATCAACGATCATTCAGTTGATCAGCTATATCATCATTCTCGCACAGATACCCAATATGTGGTGGATGCCTGTAGGCGTCGTACTTATAACAATTCCCTCGGCAGTTATTTCATTTGTTTACAGAAGAAAGCACTTCCAGTACGTTCGCTGGCGTTCGAAGGATCGCAGACAGCTTTCCTACTTTTCCGGCTTGCTTGTAAACAAGGATCTTGTCAAGGAGATACGCATATTTGACCTTGCAGATACCTTTATCGACAGATATAATAAGGTGTTCAAAAAATATTATGCAGGTCTGCGAAAGCTGATAATCGAGGAAAGCGTGTGGCTGATCGTTATTGCGATCATTTCCTCAATAGTAAATTGTTTCTTCTACGCTGTTATCGCCTTCGGTGTATTTGTCGGCAAATTTATGATCGCGGATTACTCGCTTTATACCGGTGCGCTGAATTCTATCGCCAACTCAGTGACCTCCTTTATCAATACCTCGGCATCGGTTTATGAGGGCACTCTCTTTATCGATAACCTTATATCCTTTATGAAGGAAAAGCCCTCGATCGTGCCTATCGCGGTGCCTCCGAAGAAGGTTGATAAGAACGCGCCGCATACTATCGTTTTCGAAAACGTATCCTTCTCTTACCCCGGCACTGACAGAAAGGTCATCAAAAATCTTTCGACTACCTTCCGCCCCGGCGAGACGGTTGTGCTCGTTGGACTGAACGGCGCGGGTAAGACGACCCTTATCAAGCTGCTTACACGTCTTTACGATCCCACAGAGGGACGAATTCTTCTTGACGGGAAGGATCTGAGAGAATATGATGTCCGCGAGCTCTACGACCTGTTCGGCATCATCTTTCAGGACTTTGGAAAATATGCCGTTACCGCTGCAGAAAATATTTCCTTCGGTGATATTCACCTTGATGAGGATCGCGAAAAGGTTGAAGGCTGCGCGCGTCAGGCGAATGCTGAAGACTATATCTCCAAGCTTCCCGACGGTTATGACACTCCTCTCACACGCATCTTTGAAAAGGAAGGCATCGAGCTTTCCGGCGGTCAGTGGCAGAAGCTGGCTATTGCAAGAGCATTCTACCGCGACTCCGAGATTATGATCCTCGACGAGCCGACCGCTTCTCTTGACCCGATGGCGGAGCAGGAGATCTTCAATCAGTTTGATAATCTGCGTGAAGGAAAAACCACTATATTCGTTTCGCACAGACTTTCGTCTGCGGTCATCGCCACAAAGATACTCGTTCTTGAATACGGCGAGCTTATCGAGGAAGGTAACCACCACGATCTGATGGCAAAGAGAGGCAAGTACTACGATCTCTTCACCACTCAGGCAAAGCGTTATCTCGAGGGCGGCGAAGATGTGGATCTTGAAGATCGTCCGCACAGAAGACATCCCGGACACCGTAGCGAAGACGGTGAAGGAAGACCTCGCAGAAGACCTTCATTTGAAGAATAATCATTCCATTTCAGGGCGTCCCAATCGGGATGCCCTGACTTTTTACCATAATTTTGCCTCTTGGCAACCCCGCAGGGATATGTTATAATATACATGCATATATGCAACACAGCGCAAAAAGGGGGAATGTGAAATATTTCGGCAAATCAGGTTTGCCGAAGGAAATGAGGAAAGACATTATGACAAAAAGAATTACTGCATTTATTTTATCGGCGGTGGCGCTCCTTTCGCTCTTTGCGGCACCCTTCGGCGCAAGCGCAGCGTCGGAGACCTCAAAGGCGGGGCGCGTTGCAACCGCCAGCACCGCACTCAACGTGAGGCGCTCGGCTTCGTCATCGTCCGAGGTTATCTCTTCACTCTATAAGGGAAACTATGTGACCCTTATGTGGAGATCGGGCGACTGGTGGTACGTGGAGTTTGACGACGGAAAATACGGCTATTGCCATTCCGACTACATAGATACCGTCAGCGCGACCGCAAAGGTCGTCAAGACCACAAGCGGGAACCTCAACGTCAGAAGCGGTGCGGGAACTTCATATTCAAGGATCGGAAGCCTGCCGAGTGGTGAGGTCGTTCTGGTCCTGTGGACTACGGGCGATTGGAGCCGTATTCTTTATAACGGCACAAAGCTCGGTTACGTAAGCTCACAATATCTTGCATCGGTAAACGCTTATCCCGCCGTCTCGCTTTCTGTTCCGCATTATATGCAGACAGACAAGAGATGGGCAAGCGTCACGCTCGGCAGATCGGGAAAGTCGATCTACCGTGTCGGCTGCACTACGACATCCTTTGCAATGATTGAGTCGTATCGCACGGGAACTACGATTTATCCCGATGCTATGTCAAGAAAATTGAGCTACACATCATCGGGCAACGTATATTGGCCGAGTGATTATGCAATGATAACAAGCAGTTCGGGCTACCTTCAGAAGATATACGACCAGCTTAAAGCAGGAAAGCCGGTACTCTTCGGTGCCAAAACCGCTTCGGGAGGTCAGCATTGGGTGGTTATCACAGGATATAAAGGCGGATCGACTCTGACCGCCTCGGGGTTCACCATCAATGATCCCGCAGTATCATCGCGAAAAACTCTTGCCGATCTTTACTCCGATTATCCGTATTTCTACAAATTCTTATACTACAAGTATTGATACCGTTGTAAAAATGCATTATTGAACCTTCGCGGGGCATTTGCTATATGTTAAAAATACAGAAATTATGAAAAAATCCAAAAATATTTTCATTTCTCTGTTGACAGAATCAAAAAAATCTGTATAATATTATAGTATAATGTAAAATCAACGAGATCGGAGCAATAAAATGAGTATTAAGGTTGTAAAATTCGGCGGTTCCTCACTTGCGGACGCCGACAAATTCAGAAGAGTTGCAGAAATCATCGCGGCAGATCCCGACAGAAGATACGTCGTTCCTTCCGCACCCGGAAAGCGCTTTTCTGATGATATCAAGATCACCGATATGCTTTATCAGTGCTACAACCTCGCCCGCGAGGCTTCAACAAAAGAAGAATTCGAAACTTGCTACAGCAACATCTGCGCCCGCTTTCAGGGCATCATTACAGACCTTGGTCTTGATTTTGATATAAGCGGTGAGCTTGGTTATATTAAAAACGCCATTCTCGGCAGAGCAGGCCGTGACTTTGCCGCAAGCCGAGGCGAATACCTTTCGGGACTGATCCTTGCAAAGTTTATCGGCTTCGACTTTATCGACGCCGAAAACGTAATCCTCTTCAAGGATAACGGAACCTTTGATGCGGAGAAGACCCACGAGGTTCTCACAGCAGAGCTTGCACGCCACGAGCGTGCGATCATTCCCGGCTTCTACGGACTTATGCCCAACGGCACTGTCAAGACATTCTCCCGCGGCGGCTCGGATATAACCGGCTCTATCGTTGCCCGTGCGGCGGGCGCAGACCTTTACGAAAACTGGACCGACGTTTCGGGCTTTATGATGGCTGACCCGAGGATCATAGATAACCCCAGAGCTATCGAAACGGTTACATACCGCGAGCTCCGTGAGCTTTCCTATTTGGGAGCTACCGTTCTTCACGAGGATGCGATCTTCCCCGTAAGAATTGCGGGTATCCCGATCAACATCAGAAACACCATGCGCCCCGGCGACGACGGAACTATGATCGTTGCTTCGGCATCCGATTATGATAACAAGCACATTATCACGGGTATTGCCGGCAGACGCGGCTTCTCGGTGTTCACGGTTGAGGACGACCTTATGAACTCTCAGATCGGCTACGGACGCCGTATGCTTGAGGTATTTGAGGAAAACGGAATTGCATTCGAGCACATGCCCACGGGTATCGACACGATGAGCGTAATCGTTGCAACCGCAGACGTTGAGCCCATTAAGGAAAAGATCATCGCCTCTCTCAACCGCACCCTCAAGCCCGACAGCATCACCGTTGACGACGGACTTGCGCTCATCGCAGTTGTCGGACGCGGTATGATCAAGGCAAAGGGAACCGCGGCAAGAGTCTTCTCTGCCGTTTCGAACGCGGGCGTCAACATCAGAATGATCGACCAGGGCTCCTCTGAGCTCAACATCATTCTCGGCGTTGAGGAACGCGATTTCGAGGTCACCGTAAAGGCGATCTACGACGAGTTTGTTAATGACTAATATCAAAGCCGTCTCGAAAGAGGCGGCTTTTCAAGTGGACAGTGGTTAGTGGACAGTGGACAGAAAGACGCGGACAGTTTGATCTATAATTTTGTTTGGTGCGTTTATAATTATAATTATATAAGACATAAGACAAAAAAGCAAACAAGTGATTTAATAGAAAAATCTCGAATATTTTGGAGCAACTCCAGATATCCGAGATTTTTATTTTATAAATAAATTATTTGCGCAACAATGGAACCATAATAAAAATTAAATTATCATTCGCATCTTTCTGTCCACTGTCCACTAATCACTGACCACTTATTTTATCAGCTTCTTAACCGCCAGCGCGCACCAGCCGTTATCTTCGATCGATTCGACGATATAGAGTCCTGCGGCTTCGAGGGCGTCGGTGACTTCTTCTGCTCTCTCGGTGATGATTCCCGAGGCAAGGAGGGTGGAGGTGTCTTTCATAAATTTTCCGACGTCGGGAGCCATACGGATGATGATGTCGGCAACGATATTCGCGCAGATGACGTCATACTGCTCTGCCTTGACTCCTGCAAGGAGATCGGATTCGGCGCACTCGATCTCGCATCCGTTTTCGATTGCGTTTTCTGCGGCTACCTCGACTGCGATGGGGTCGATGTCGTAAGCGCGGCAGAGTCCCGCGCCGTATTTTGCAGCGCAGATCGCAAGAATTCCGCTTCCGCATCCGACATCAAGCACGGTGCAACCGTCAGTGATGCAGTTTTCGAGCATCTGGATTATTCCTCTTGTAGTTTCGTGAGAACCTGTTCCGAAAGCCATTCCGGGATCCATTCGGACAACGATCTCACCCTCTTCGGGCTCGTATTCCTCCCACTTGGGGACGATAACAGTGCGGTTGCCGATGTGTAGGGGCTTATAATACTGTTTCCAAGTGTTGACCCAGCTTTCCTCGTTTACGTCGCGGACGTCAACGGTTGCCTCGATGGCTTCTGCGGCGAGCTTTTCGCGGATGAAAGCGAGGGTAGCGTCGCTGTCTGCATCCGATGCGAGGAAGAGGGAAACGCTTGAAACGGTCTTGTCGGCGTTGAGAAGCGCCTCGTCAACAAGCTCGCCGTAGCGGTTGTTGATCTGAAAATCACTCATATCCTCGATCATAAGGTTGGGATCGATCATCGACATGATAGCAACAACTTTATCGAGCACGTTGACCTTGACGGTAACTCTGATCTGTGTCCAATCCGAATATTCATAAGCCATGATTTAGTCCTCGTTCTTTTTGTTCTTTCTGAAGAATCTCTGCTTTTTGCCGTAATTTGATTCGCCGCAAGCCTCGGCAAACTGACGCATAAGTTCGCGCTGCTTGGAATTGAGCCCCTTGGGAGTTTCTACAATTACGGTAAATATAAGATCGCCGCGGCGGTCGGGGTTCTCAAGACGGCAAGTTCCGCAGCCACGGAGGCTGAAGGATGTGCCGGTTTGTGTTCCCTCGGGGATAGTGAATTTCTTTGAACCTTCGAGCGTGGGAACGTCGATCTCGGCGCCGAGAGTTGCCTCTGCGACCGTGATCGGTACGTCACAGTAAATATCGTATCCTCGGCGGTCGAAGAGATGATGGTTCTTGACTCTTACCTCAACGATAAGATCGCCTGCGGGGCCTCCGTTTGCGCCGTCGTTGCCCATTCCGCGGATGGCGATCCTTCCGCCGTTATCGATGCCCGCGGGGACTGTGACTGTGATCTTCTTCTGCTGCTTTGTCATACCATTTCCGCGACACTTGGGGCAGGGTTCCTTGATGATCTTACCCGTTCCGCGACAAGCTTCGCACGTAACGGTACTCTGGAAAGACATACCGCCGAGTCTTTGCATAACTCTGCGCTGACCCGTTCCTCCGCAAGAAGAGCAGGTCTCGGTCTTGCCGTCCTTCGATCCGCTTCCGTTACAGTCGGAGCATCTTGCAATACGCGAAAATTCCATTTCCTTCTTGACACCGAATGCGGCTTCCTCGAAGGTGACGCTTATAGCGTAGCCGATATCCTCGCCTCTGCGGGGAGCATTCTTTCTTCTCTGTGACGAGCCGCCGAAGCCGCCAAATCCGAACATACTGCCGAAAATGTCGCCAAGGTCAATATCGCCCATATCGAATCCGCCCGCGCCTGCGCCGCCGTTTTCAAACGCCGCGTGGCCATAATTATCGTAAGCCGAGCGCTTTTCGGAATCCGAAAGGATCGCATAAGCCTCGTTTACTTCCTTAAACTTCGCTTCTGCCTCGCTGTTGCCGGGGTTCATATCGGGATGATATTTTTTTGCAAGCTTTCTGTACGCTTTTTTTATTGTATCTTCATCGGCACTGCGGTCTATGCCGAGCACCTCATAGTAATCTCTTTTAGCCATTGGTCTGCCTTTTTGATGTAATTAAATACTGCTTTGTGGGAAGAGCGTCGTTTTGCGCCCTTCCCACCAAATATTAATTATTATTTATCCGAGTTATCCTCGAAATCTGCGTTGTAGTAGCCGTCGCCGCCCATGTTACCGGGGTTTGAGCCCATATCGGGACCACCCTGTGCGCCGCCCTGAGCTGCATAGAGCTTCTCGGAGAGCTTTCCGAATGCCTGCTGAAGTGCTTCTGTGTCAGCCTTGATAGCATCAACGTCGCCGGAGTTAACGGTAGCCTTGAGCTTTTCGATGGCATCCTTTACGGGTGCGGTGTCGCTCTCTGCAACCTTGTCGCCGATCTCGCCGAGGGTCTTTTCGGACTGGAAGATGAGGTTTTCAGCATAGTTCTTGGTCTCAACAGCTTCCTTCTGCTTCTTGTCCTCTTCAGCGAACTTTTCAGCCTCTGCAACTGCGCGGTCGATGTCATCCTGGCTCATATTGGTGGAGCTGGTGATGGTGATGTGCTGTTCTCTGCCCGTGCCCTTATCCTTTGCGGTTACGTTAACGATACCGTTTGCGTCGATATCGAAGGTTACCTCGATCTGGGGTACTCCGCGGGGTGCGGGAGGAATACCGTCAAGAATGAAGCGTCCGAGTGTGGTGTTGCCCGATGCCATCTGGCGCTCACCCTGGAGAATATGGATCTCAACCTGAGTCTGGTTGTTATCAGCGGTGGAGTATACCTGGCTCTTCTTTACGGGAATGGTGGTGTTTCTGTCGATGATCTTGTTGAATACGCCGCCGAGGGTCTCGATACCGAGAGAAAGGGGAGTTACGTCGAGAAGAAGGAGATCCTTAACTTCTCCGCCGAGAACGCCGCCCTGGATAGCCGCGCCGATTGCTACGCACTCATCGGGGTTGATGCCCTTGAAGGGATCCTTGCCGATGAAGTTCTTGACTGCATCCTGAACTGCGGGGATTCTGGTGGAACCGCCGACGAGGAGGACCTTGTCGATCTGTGCGGGACGAAGACCTGCATCGGAGAGAACCTGCTTGGTGGGGTTCATTGTTGCGTCAACGAGATCTGCGGTGAGTTCGTTGAACTTTGCGCGGGTAAGGGTTGTTGTGAAGTGGAGCGGACCTGCTGCGGTTGCGGTAAGGAAGGGGAGGTTGATCTCGGTGGTGGTCATACCCGAGAGCTCGATCTTTGCCTTCTCTGCTGCTTCCTTGAGTCGCTGACCGACCATCTTGTCACCGCGAAGGTCAACGCCGTTTTCCTTCTTGAATTCGTCGATCATCCAATCGATGATTCTCTGGTCGAAGTCGTCGCCGCCGAGCTTGTTGTTACCTGCGGTAGCAAGAACCTCGAAAACGCCGTCGGAGATCTCAAGAAGGGATACGTCGAATGTACCGCCGCCAAGATCGAAGACCATGATCTTCTGATCGTTTTCCTTATCCATACCGTAAGCAAGTGCGGCTGCGGTGGGCTCGTTGATGATACGAAGAACCTCAAGACCTGCGATCTTACCTGCGTCCTTGGTTGCCTGACGCTGTGGGTCGGTGAAATATGCGGGAACTGTGATAACTGCCTGATTTACGCTCTGTCCGAGATATGCCTCTGCGTCAGCCTTCATCTTCTGAAGGATCATTGCGGAGATCTCCTGGGGGGTATAACCCTTGCCGTTGATGTTAACGCGTCTGTCTGTACCCATATCTCTCTTGATAGAGCTGATGGTGAGGTCGGGGTTGGTGATAGCCTGACGCTTTGCAACCTGACCAACAAGGCGCTCGCCGTCCTTCTTGAAGGCTACAACGGAAGGAGTTGTTCTTGCTCCTTCGGGATTGGGAATAACTACGGGCTCGCCGCCCTCAAAAACTGCTACACAAGAGTTTGTAGTACCAAGGTCAATGCCTATGATCTTTGCCATAATAAAATTTCCTCCAAAATATATGATCTTTTTGATTTCTGAATTAGTTTGCGACCTTTACGACCGCGTATCTGATAACCTTGTCGCCTCTGGTGTAGCCCTTTTGGAGCACCTCAACGACTTCGTTTTCGCCGTAATTCTCATCTTCAATGTGAAGAACGGCATAGTGGCGTTCGGGATCGAAAGTTTCACCGACAGCCTTTATTTCCTCGATTCCGAGCTTCAAAAGACCTTCGTCGAAGCTCTTGAGGATGAGCGTAAGACCGTCCGCAAGTGCCTTGGGATCCTCACATCCTACTGCGCGGCCGAGGTTATCGAGCACGGGCAGGAGCGCGTTGATCGCATCGGAATAAGCATCCGAATATACGCTTTCGCGTTCCTTTTGCGAGCGGCGGCGGAAGTTATCGTATTCCGCGCAGACGCGGAGATATTTATCATCCTTATCCGCAAGAGCAGCTTCAAGATCACCGATCTTCGCTTCAAGCTCACGGGTCTTTTTGTTTTTCTTTTCTTTTTTGTTCTCAGCCTCGGGTGCGGGTGTTTCGGCGGTCTCCTCTACCTCGGGAGTCTCCTTAACCTCTTCACTTTCGGCTGCGGGGATGTTCTTTTCTTCAGTCATTGTCTTCGTCCTTTATTTCAATTTCTTTTTTTACTTTCTTTCCGGGAGGTGCAAGAGCCGAATATTCATCCATAATCTCGCCCACGGAGCCGCAAAGCTGCTCTATCGTCTCGAGAACCTTTGCGTAATCCATTCGCAGGGGTCCGAGCACTCCGATGACTCCGAGCGTTTTACCGTCCCTCACGATGGGCTTGAATACTATCGCCGAGTTGTTCATGACTTTGACCGACGATTCGGATCCGATGAGGACCGAAATATCCTCATTCTGCGAGCCGGATACAAGTTTGAGTATCTCGTCCTTCTGCTCGAGCGTTCCGAGAAGGTCGCCGAGCTGCTCGGGGCTTTCGTAATCGCGGTAATGAAGAAGATTTCCGATTCCTGTGAGCTGAAGCTCGCCGCCGTCGTTTTCTGTCAGGGCTGTATATATCGTCTTTATTATCGGCGCGATAAGCTCGCTGTCCGCGCCCATCTCTTCCTCAAGCTTCAGCATAACCGACATATTGAGAGCTTCTGCGGGAAGACCTACAACTGTCGCATTAAGCACAGCCGCGAGGTGGGAAACAACATCCTGCGATTTCGGCGTTGTCATTCTGATGTGCTTTGAAATTACGTTGCCCGAAGCATTTATCATTATAAGAACGAAGTTGTATTCGTCGATATAAGCCGTTTCAAAGCGCGTTATGACCGCCGAGGAACCTCCGGGCTTAACTGCGAGTCCGGTGTAGTTCGTCATTGCAGAGGCAAGCTTTGAGGCTGTGAGGAGTATCTGATCGAGCTCTGCGGTCTTGCTCTTGAGGATACGGTCAATCTGTGCGATCTCGTTTTTTGTCATCGCGTAGTGCTCGATGAGCTGATCGACGTAAAATCTGTATCCGAGCTGCGAGGGCACTCTGCCCGCCGAGGTATGCGGCTGTTCGAGATAACCGAGCTCCTCAAGCTCTGCCATTTCGTTTCTGATAGTCGCCGAAGAGCAGCTGATGCCCGGGAGCTGCATGAGCGATTTTGAACCGATCGGCTCACCGAGCTCGATATGCGATTCAACGATAGCTTTCAGTATCTGTTTTTTTCTGTTACTGAGTTCACTTCCGTACATAACTTTCTCCTTTCGGCAATAAAAGCGGCACCGTTTGCGGTACGTCTTTTAGCACTCATTATTCTCGAGTGCTAACCTACGCTAATAATATACCACAAACGATGCCGTTTTTTTACTCTTTTGTTTAGATTTTTTGTGAATTATTTGTGAACATTGGCAGATAGAGTGCTAATTTGCAAAATCATTGCACTTTTACTGCTCTATTGCCCAATATTCAATAGCAGATACGCTGTCGCCGTCAAAGCGGAAGCGAAGCTCGGTATTACCCTTGACATAAACGACGTTGCCGTTCTGCTCTGTGAAGGATGATCCGTATGCGTTGATAACCTCGCTGCGTGACGAGCCGAGCATAATTCCCTCGGGGGTTGCGACTGAGTCATCGGTGAAGCAGACGTTGAGAACGTAGTCCACTTCGTTTTCGGGATAGGTGCGAAGCTTGAAACCGGGATAGGTATAATCCTTATCGAGTCCCTGATAGAGGCAGCTCGGGCTTTCCTCATAAGACGCAGGATCGCCGATGCCGTTCAGGAGCTCCGACATTTTCGCGTGAGGGGTAACAGCAGTATTCTTATATATAAAGGAATACACGGTGTTCTCCGCCACAGGCGAGGTCGTTTCCTCGGGAGGAAGGGTGATGTCCGTGCCGCCACCGTTGCAAGCGGCGAGCATTACGGTAATTACAGAAAGCAGTAAAATTGCCGATATGATCTTTTTCATTTTAGTTTTCCTTTCACTGTCCGAAATATTCAGAGGGTATCTCGAGGTTTACAAGCGGACGCTTTGATACCTCGGGGAATTTTTCGACATCATAAGTGTAATAGTTTTCGAGCTTATAGTCAGCATTACGCCATCTGGTATAAGCCTCAATCTGGGAGTTGGTCATAAGATAGGTTGGGAGATTGTAGGGTGAGCGCTGAGGGGTGGCGTCGAAATGATACCACTCGGGAGAGGCTTGGGTTCCTATATTTACAAGTACCCAGAAATGTGTTCCCGTGCCCTCGATCTTTGCCGATTCGGCTCTTTCGACGATATGCGCATCAAAGCCGAGGTAGCGCAGAATTGAATAGGAAACCGCGCAGTATGTGAAGCAGTCGCCCGTATAGGCACCGTTCAGCGCCTCGTAAGCTTCCTTACGCCAGTCGATGTGCTTAGATGTGTTGCTGTACTTCATATTATCATATACGAATCTGAAAACAGCATACACCTTTTCTTCGGCGGTCATCTTGCTTGTTATTTTAAGATTCTTTTCGATCTTTGCAACAACAGCCCACAGCATATCCTCGGTAACGCCGGCGTCATGGACAGTCAGCGTCACTGCACGCTTGGTTTCGTTTCCTGCGCCGTCTTTTGCGACGATATAAACGGTATATTTACCGGGGAGATTAAGATTTGCGCTTGATGCGTCAAGAGAAAGTTCGACTTGTCCGCTGTCATCGGTCGCCTCAACGCTCGCGCGCCAGATCACAGTTCCGCCGGCATCGACTTCAAGCGCATCGGGAGCGGAAACTATTACAGGAGGCTCGGTATCGCTCGTTACGGTAAAATAGCTCGAATAGACGGTGGAATTGCCGAAAGCATCGGTAAGAACAATATTTACATTTACAGTTCCGGCGGAACTAAGAGCGGGCTCGGTTTCATATTTTGCGGTAACACGGCTCTTGTCAACTATATCGCTGATGAAATCAGAAGCCGCGGGGATCTTGTTATAGCAGGTCTGCGGGGTGACGGTAGCAGTCGGGGGTGTTCTGTCCGCGATCTCGAGAACGACATCGTATGCGACGTCATCGCAAAGGATCTGGAGCATATAGATGCCCGCCGCATCCTTATTGATGCCCGAAAGCTCGGAAAGATATTCACCCGCTCCTTCTCTGCCCGTAAAGATGTCTGCAGAGGGGAGCTCGTCGCCGAGCTCGGAGACATAGTGAGTATAAAGAAGGCCGTGCTCGTCAACGACAGTGAGAACGAAGGAATATTCGGTCTTGTTGCCCGCACCGTCTTCGAGAATAACGGTCAAGTCTTGACGTCCCGCTTTGTCGAGATCGGGTTTCTTTTTGAACTTTACCTCTACCTTTGTCGCATCTTTGACATCGGATACGCAATCCTCGGCGTGAAGCTCTGTTCCCTGCCATACCGAAAGATCGGTTACCGTAGCTGTCGGGGCATTTGTATCAACGACAATAAGCTTAGTCACGCAAGCAGAGCCGTCGACGATGAGTTTTATCTTGTATTCGCCGACCTCGGAAAGGCTGTATGACACTCCATCACCAAATTCGGCGGTATGCGTTTTGTCGATCAAGAAATCGGTAGGCGATATCGAGCTTCTTCCCGCCTCGACAGTCACGCTTCTTGCGACGAAATCGGGGCGTGAAAACATATTTCCGAGGAGAAGGGCAACCGCGACGACCAAGAGCACCGAAAGTGCGGCGATTGCATAAACTATCTGCTTGCCGTTTGCGGGAGAAGTTCTTTCCCTCCGCACAGGCTCGCTGTTATATTTACTTCTGTAATCCTTATAATCCATTCATTTATCCTTAAGCAGAAATTTATTCTATTATATTATACCACTTAAACCCATTCATTAAGTTGCCAAATGATAAATAAAAAATAAACAATAGAAATGACCGGGCAAAATACCCGATCATTTCTATTGTTTTAGCCCATACGCTCGCCGAGCTGTGCTCCACCGAGAATGTGGAAATGAAGATGCTTTACCGATTGGCAGGCATCGGCACCGCAGTTCGATATAACGCGGTAGCCTCCGCCGAGTTTTTCAGCCTTGGCAATCTCGGGAATAGCCTCAAAGATCTTTGCAACGAGAGCGCTGTTTTCCGCATTGATCTCATCAACGGACGAGATGTGAACCTTGGGCACAACAAGAATATGTACAGGTGCCTGTGGATTTATATCGCGGAATGCATAAACGTGTTCATTTTCATAGACCTTCGACGAGGGGATATCACCCTTGATGATCTTGCAGAAAAGGCAGTCCATTATTCAGCGCAAACGGTAACTCTACCCTTGGTGATCTCGGTGATAAGGTCGATGATACCAACGACAACGCCGATGCAGAAGAAGCAAAGGATACCTACAACGAGAGTTGTGGTGTTCTTGGTCTCAAGGTAGCGAAGAATGCGATAGATTCCGCTTGCAAGTCCACCCGTCCAGGGGAGGAAAAGAAGGATCTTAACGATCAAAGGAAGCTCTTCAAATTTTTCTGTGTACTTTACCTGTTCGGACATAGTAATACCTCCGTATAAATTTATGTGGTTTAAGTATATCACATCGCGAACAAAAAGTCAATAGTTTATACAGACAAAAACCAACTTTTATTAAAAAAATATACAAGAAAAAACAGGTAAACCGAATGATCGATCTACCTGTATTTCATAAAAGAAAGGCTTATTTATACTTTCTCTTTCTTGCTGCTTCAGACTTCTTCTTGCGCTTTACGCTGGGCTTTTCATAGTGCTCTCTCTTACGGAGCTCTGCGAGTACACCGGAGCGTGCACACTGCTTCTTGAAGCGACGAAGAGCGTTATCAAGAGATTCGCCTTCTCTGAGCTTAACTTCTGCCATATTATTTCCCTCCCCTCGCTAACAAAGAAATTAACGGAACTATTATACACTAATTTGGGGCAAATGTCAATAGTTTTTTGCAATTTTCTTGCATTCTTTTTCTATTTTTGCCCCAAATTGCGGATAATAATCTTATTTTACAACGATATTGACGATCTTGTTGGGAACCGCGATCTCTTTGATGACAGTCTTTCCTTCGATCGCTGCGGCGATTCTTTCGTCCGCCTTCGCGAGTGCGATAGCCTCGTCCTTCGGGCAGTTAAGAGGAAGAACTACGGTTGCGCGGACCTTGCCGTTGATCTGTACTGCGACTTCGATGGATGCGTCAACTGTCTTTGCCTCGTCGTATGCAGGCCACTTTGCGAGTGAGAGAAGGCTCTTGCCGCCAAGGACTTCGTTGATCTCCTCACAGAGGTGGGGAGCAAAGGGACAAAGAATGGTTGCAAAGGTGAGAAGCTCGTCGCGGGTAATGCTTCCGCAATCATAGATCTTGTTAAGAAGCTCCATCATAGCCGCAATAGCGGTATTGAACTTCATAGCCTCGATATCCTCTGTAACCTTCTTGACGGTCTTATGGAAAGGTACCTCAAGTGCGGGAGTTACGCCGTTGCCCTTTGCAATGTCGCAAAGATCTGCAACTCTGTCAAGGAATCTCTTGCATCCGCGGACGCTGCTCTCATTCCAGGGAGCTGCTGCGCCGTAGTCGCCCATAAAGAGGACGTAGGTGCGGAGAACGTCTGCGCCGTAGGTGTCGATAACGTCGTTGGGGTCAACGCCGTTGCCGCGGGACTTACTCATCTTTTCGCCGTCAGCACCGAGGATAAGACCCTGAGCGGTACGCTTTGCGTAGGGCTCTGCGGTGGGAACTGCGCCGATGTCATAGAGGAAGTGGTGCCAGAATCTCGAATAGATCATATGACGGGTTACGTGCTCCATACCGCCGTTGTACCAGTCAACGGGGAGCCAGTACTTCAGCTTTTCCGGATCCGCAAACGCATTTTCGTTGTGCGCATCCGCGTAGCGGAGGAAGTACCAGGAAGAACCTGCCCACTGAGGCATGGTGTCGGTTTCACGCTTTGCCGCGCCGCCGCACTTCGGGCAGGTACAGTTCACGAATTCTTCGACCTTTGCAAGCGGACTTTCGCCGCCTTCCCCGGGTGCGAAGTTTTCCATATTCGGGAGCTTGAGCGGGAGTTCTTCATAGGGAACGCCGACC
>JAZSOQ010000118.1:0-7853 GCA_045537015.1 Eubacteriales bacterium | reverse complement strand
TGACAGTCCGGGGGACTGTCAGACCCGCGGCGTGACCGAGCCGCAGCGAGACAGGTGGCGCGAAGCGACGAATGAGGCGCCTAATAAGATACAGTTTTTCGCGAAGCGAAAATCTTCCTTAAAAAATTGCCAAATTCAATCTTTCTCTACCAGATCAAACCAAGTGAGCCCGAGTTTTTCAAGTATTTCGCATAACGAAATTCAGAAAATTTGAGCGTGACTAACGGTCAGCCTTCCCCGGTGGGGGAAGGTGGCTCGCGTAGCGAGACGAATGAGGCGCCTAATAAGATACAGTTTTTCGCGAAGCGAAAATCTTCCTTAAAAAATTGCCCAATTCAATCCTTCTCCACCAGATCAAACCAAGTGAGCCCGAGTTTTTCGAGTATTTCGCAAGTGACCGAGTAGAACGCCTTATTAATTCTTCGGTTGGAAAATCTCATCACTTCAATTCCCCAAGAATTCAATACTTCATCCCTCTCGGCGTCTGCTTTCGCATTTTCCGCACTTTCGTGCTGTAAACCGTCGATTTCTATCACGATCTTTGCTTGCGGAATATAAAAATCAACTATGTACCCTTCTATCGGGTGCTGTCTTTTCACCGCCATCGGCAATTTCTTCAGAAAATCATACCACAGATGCTTTTCTTCAGCCGTCATATTTTTTCTGAGTATTTTTGCTAATTGCGTGTTCTTTTTGTTATAGGGAATCACGGCAGCTTGATCGGTTCTCCGTTTTCCGCCAAATAGCGTGAGAAATCGTAGATCTTATTGGTGAAGGTCATCTTGTAGCCTTCGTCCCAAGCTTTTTTCCAGCCGTTTGCGTGGTCGCCGTGCTTTTCGATCATCTCGAAGTTACGTTTGCGAAGTCCGTGTCCCGACATTGCAAGATATTTGCTCATCTTTGTGACGAAATCGGAAAACTTCTTGTCGTCCTTGTTGAGCGATTTCCACTGCTGCATCACGGAGATGCCGTAGTAGTAGATGAAGGATTCCTTTGAGCCCGTTGCCTCCGCAAGAAGGTAGATGTCGGAGTTTCTGTCGAGCTGATCCGCGACCTTGCAATCAAAATGGATCTGCGAGCGGCCGGCGAAGAGGAGAGCCGCCTCGTACATAGTGGGGATGATGCAATCGGACGGTTTGCCGCCGTAAAGCAGGCGAAGCTCGCACAGCTGTTCGTATGTCCAGTCCTCGATCTGGTCCGATGCGGGAAGACCGTTTTTGCCCGCCTTCGTGCTCCAGTCGGTCGTGCGCTTGAGCGAGGCGTCGTGCATAAGCACCATTATGTTGTCCTTTGTAAGGCGAATGTCGATCTCAATGACGTCCGCGCCCATCATAATTGCGCTGAGGATTCCGGGGATCGAGTTTTCAGGATAGTTCTGAACGTCTCCGCGGTGCGAATCGGCTGTCATTCTGCCGTCGGGCGCAGTCAGAGCGTAAAGCTTTTCCTCATAATCGAGCATCCACGCGGCGGGCGTGAATTTATCTGCCCACACGGGAACGAAGGAATCAATGTTGAGAGCGAGCGAATCCGCGATCAGCTCGTGGTAGTTGCTCTTGTGCTCAAAATCGCCATCAAGGGTGGAGATCGTTCCGTCCTTGATCATAGATATGAACTTTTCAACCGCCGACTGTGTTGCCAGAGGACTTCCGCCGAAGAGGACGATCTTGCCGTCCTTGATCCTTATAACGTAATCCATATAGCCGATGCCGTCGATAGCGGATTCGGCGCGGTCGGTCGATCCGATAAGGATCTCCTTGTCCGATTTATCGGCATCTTTCTCATCTGCCACAACCTTCGGCTTTGTGCCCGAAAGCTCCTCGAGCCTTGTGGCAAGCAGATTAGATGCGTTCCATACTCTGTCTGCCGCTTTTTGAGGGCAAATGATGGAGTATTCGTTTGCGATAACGGTGAGCGGCATTCCCTCGCCATTCAGGCTCCACACACAGGTAAAGCCCTCGGTAAATTCGAGCGTGTCAGTGCCGAGGAAGGTCTCGCCAAAATAGTTCAAAGCGGAGACGAGAGCCGCGTCCTCCGTGCCCCAGATAACGATCTTTCCGTTTACGGCTTTGATGACGTAGCCGTAGCCGAGAGCTTTATATTCCTCGGCAAGGGCGCGAGTCTCGGCGCGGTTGGTGTTGCCGACAAGGATCTCACGGACGTCGGAGGTGGATTCCACGGTGTTATTTTCCTTGTTATCGCGCGACCAGTCGCTGTCGATCGTGATCAGCACGCCGAATTTTTCCTCGATACTGCGGCGCAGATCGACTGTCTTCTTCAGCGCATCACTTCCCATGATGTCAGCGCGGATGACGGAATAATTGCATACTCCGGGCGAGGCAACGGTGTAAATTTCAGCCGTCCCCTCTGTTTCAGCGGCGGTGGTTTCCGCGGTCTCCTCGGGAGTCTCGCCCGCGCAAGACGAGAAGAGAAGAAGTGCCGCAGCGGTAAGTGTCAAAAATTTAAGAAGCTTCATCAAAGGATCGATCTTACGTAGTCGATGCTCTTCTTAGCGCACTCCATGGGAGTCAGACCCATCGAGGGCTTATCCTGCTCAACGATAACCCACTCTGCGCCCGATGCCTTTGCAGCCTCGAGGATGGAGGGGAAGTCCTGCATACCGCTTCCGACGGGGCGGAACTCAAAGCCCGAGGGACGTGCGGGAGCCTTCTTGTCGATGCCGATGAGCTCGTACATATCGTCGCTCTTCTCGCCCCAGAAATCCTTGAGGTGAACGACGGGGCATCTGCCTGCGTACTTCTTGATGTATTCGGAGGGGTTCTCGCCGCCAACATTGACCCAGCAGGTGTCAAGCTCGGTCTTAAGAAGGTCCTCGGAAACTCTCTCGTAGAGAATGTCGAGGGCGTACTTGCCGTCGATGGTCATAAACTCGAAATCGTGGTTGTGATAAAGAAGCTGAATGCCGAGCGCCTTTGCAGCCTTGCCGAGGATGCCGATGAAGTCAACAACGTAGTCGAAGTTGGCGTTGTCGGGTCTGTGCTCGGGAACGAGGTAGGGAACTGCAACGTACTTGCAGCCGATCTTTGCATAGTCCGCAAGAAGTCCGTAGGGGTCCTTGAGCATATCAACGAAGGGAACGTGAGCCGAGATCGGAACAAGACCGATCTCATCGCACATAGCGCGGATGTCCTCGGGGGAGTTGCCGTAAAGACCTGCAAACTCAACGCCGTCGTAGCCCATTTCCTTGATCTTCTCAAGTGTGCCGCGAAGATCAGCCGCGGCGTCATCTCTGACGGAATAAACCTGAATAGCAACAGGAAGCTTCATTTTTGTGTTCTCCTTTGGTGTTTGTTTATGATTTTATTATATTATAATAATACAGATTAAGTATAAGACAAAAAGTGTTAAAATACAAGTCAAAAGATGCTGTTTGATGGACAAATATTGCTATTTGCAGAGAATTACATTTGGCGATAGATCAAGTGGACAGTGGACAGTGGTCAGATAAGAGTGGACAGTGGTCAGTGGACAGTGGACAGAAAGATGCGACAGATAATTTAATTTCGATTTTTGCATTCCATTGTGCGGCAGATAATTCAATAAAAAGAAATCGGATATTAAGAAGATTACTTCAAAATATCCGATTTCTTTTGTTTATTTCAGTTTTGCAGTAAACAGCGTTTCAAACGTACTGTACAAAATTATTTGCCCGCATCTTTCTGTTCACTGTCCTCTGTCCACTGTTCACTCTTCTTCCCCGAAGAATGCTTCTTCGCCTTCAGCTTCTTCTTAAAGGGCCTTGTGATCCAAACGCCGGCGGCGTCAACGCCCTTGGTGATCGCCTGGCTGAGCGGGTCGTCTTCCTCGGGCTCGGGCTCGGCGGTCTTGTAGAGCTTGACCACTCCCGCGCTGTTAAGGCTCTGGCAGAGCGCGATGGTGACGGGGAGCAGAAGGATTCCGATGCCGCCGTAGATAAAGTTACCCGCAAGCATCGCAAAAAGCGTAAGGAAGGGGTGCATACCGACGCTGTTTCCGACGATTTTCGGCTCGATGATCTGTCTGACCACGCAAAGCACCGCCCAAAGGATGAAAAGTCCGATTCCGATTCCGATGTCGCCAATGATAAAGCTGATGATCGCCCACGGAACGACGATAAGTCCCGAGCCGACGACGGGGAGAATGTCGAAAATGGCAATCAACACCGCGATCAGCGCCGCGTATCTGACGCCGATGATCGAAAGCCCCGCAAAGATCTCGGCAAATGTGATGAGCATTATCAGCGAATAGGAAATGATGTACTTTTTGAGCACCTTTCCAAGGTGGGTTCCTATGTTGTAAAGCAGAACGTTGGTCTTTTCGGGGAGCTGCTTTTTGATGAAGGCAAGGATCGATTCAAAATCAACCAGCAAAAAGATGGTGGCAACGACCATGATGACGATGTTGAGCAGGAACGTAGGCACGCTCACCGCAAAGCCCGTCAGCTTGCCCACAAGCTGGCCCGAGAAGCTCATTACCGTGCTTCCGATGGTGGAAAGAAGCGAATTTGCCGTGTCATCGAAATCAAGCGCCATTTCCGGGTCGAAATTGTGAAGCACCTCCTGAATCTCGTCAAAAAGCGTGATAAGGAAGGGTCGGATCTGGTTTTGGAAGAAGGCCGGCAGATCCGTCGCCTTGTCCGCAGCGAAGGAAAGGATCTCGATGAGCAGCCAGATGAAGATGACACCGATGGTGCCGTAGAAAAGTATAACCAGTATGACCGAGAGCACGCGCGAGCTCAGCTTCAGCTTGTTGTGCAGAAAGCGCACAAGCGGCCGCAGCAGCATCGTCACAATAAAGGCGACGAAGAAGGGGAAAAGCTCGGGCAGCGCATATCTTATAATCCATATTGAAAGCGCGAAGATGAGAGCGAAAAAGGCAAAATTGATTAAAAACCTCTTGCGCTTAACGGTTGGGGAATGTTCGAAATTCTGCATTTTTTACTCCTTAATTTTTTATTGTTTCGGATACCCCCCAATGCGTTCGCGGGTGGGGGCGTATCGGGCGTATTTTTGGATTGAGTTATAGAGGTCGAGGGCGGCGGTGGCGGTTGAGAGGTCGGGGCTTTTGCCGACGCATTTGCCGTTTTTGGCGTAGAGCGAGAGGGTGTAAACTCCTCTGCCGCGGCGTTCCGCCTTGAATTTCGGGTAGCCGAGAAGCTCGGTCGGTGCGCCGAGGCAGCCCGTGACGTCCTCGAGGGGGCTGTCGCAGATGATGCGGAGCGAGGCTATCGAGGCGCGGCAGAGCGCCTGCGTGCTTCGCTCGCCTCCGCGAAGAAGAAGTCGCGTTTCGGTCGAGCGGAATTCGTAGTAAAAGCGACCCTCAAAGGTCCTTTTTATCTCGTAAAACGCGCTCATAATTCGATCTCGGAGAAGGTTTCGACCTCTTCGAAGGGCAGCTCAGCCAAAACCTCGTCGATCCAGCGGTCGATGAGGGCAAAAGTCTCCTCGCGGTCGGTCTCGTTGAGGACCTCGTGGCGCGCGCCGGGGATGATGACCGTCGTAAGCTTGCGCGCTCCCGCGCCCGTCAGCGCACCCGCAACCTTCAGAACACCCTTGCCGTAGCCGCCGACGGGATCGTCCTCGCCGCTGATGAGAAGGATGGGCAGATCGGTGGGGACTGTCGGCGCCCATTCCTCGCGGCTGACCGCCTCAAGCATACGGAAAAGATCGCGGTAGCCCGAAACGGTGAAGATGTAGTTGCAGTATTTGTCGTTGTTGTATTTTGCCGTGATCTCGCTGTCGCGGGTCAGCCAGGCTGTCTCGTCGGCTCCCTTGCCGCATCTTTTGAGATAGCCCGCCGATTGGATCGATGAGAGAAGCTTGCTTCTGTGCCTCTCGCCGCGGAAAAGTGAGATGATGTTCGCAAGCGCAATGCCCGCGCCCGTGGGAGCGTCGGGTCCGCCCGTGCCCATGATGATCGCGCCCGCAAGGTTTTCCGCGTACTGCGAAAGATAAAGCCTTGCAAGGAAGGAGCCCATCGAGTGCCCGAGCAGGATGAGGGGCTTGCCATCGTAACGCTCAAGCAAAAGCTCGGACATCGTTTTCAGACCCTCGATCGCGAGCTCAACGCCGTCCTTTTCGGCGAAAAAGCCGAGATCGTCGAGCGAGGCGGCACTTTCGCCGTGGCCGGGGTGGTCGTTGCCCGCAAGAACGATTCCAAGCGAGCAAAGATGCTCGGCATAGTCCTCGTATCTGCCGACGTATTCGCGCATACCGTGGGAGATCTGCACAACTGCTTTAACCTCGCCCTCGGGCTCATAAATGCGGTAGGCAAGGCTGCCTCCGCTGTATTCAAATCTGTCTTTGATAAGTTTCATTTTTTACCTCACCATATCGCGCACGAGCGAGAGAAGATTTTCGCGCGTGTTGAATTCGGGATTTGCAAGCACCGCCGCAAGCAGCTCGGAAAGGATTTCGCCAACCCGCGCACCCGGTGCAACTCCGCAGTCAAGCAGATCGCGCCCGCTGACGGCAAGCTCGGATATCGACATCGGCTCGCCTTTTTCGGCACACTCGAAAAGATTCTGTGCCGCAAGCATCGCGCTTTCGCCCGAAAGCAAACGCTCGCCGCGAGCTCCCGCCGCAAGAAGGATGAAATAGGCGAATTTCGGGGTGATCTTGCCCGTCAGCCCCGAGGCGTAAGTGCGAACCGTGGCGGGATCGCCGCGTTTCGGCAGGACACCCGAAGCACAAGCCGATGTGACCGCCGAAAGCTCGGTGCTCATTTTCAGTTTTTTGGGGATTTCGACCGACAATTCGCGGTCGCTGTCGCGGAGGAGCATTCCGAGGCGGATCGCCGCAAGATGCGCCCGCGCGGAGAGAAATCCGAGGTCGGCAGCTTCTTCGCGTTCCTTTTTAAGATAAAGCCCCGCGGGGAAGGGGTCGGGGATAAAGTCGAGCGCCGCAAAGCCCGTGCGAGAGAGAGTTTCAAAATACCCGCGCGGTATGACCTCGCCGAGGACGTGCGCTGAATGCATCAGCGCGAGCGAGTGCGCGGGCTTTTCCGCCGAAAGCAGACCGAGGATCTCGCCGCCGATCCGCTCCGCGCTGACGGCAGAAAGGCGTTTGCGCTCGCTTTTTGCCGCCGAAAGTGTTTTTTCTTCAATTTCAAACCCGAGCCGCGCCGCAAAGCGAAATCCGCGCAAAATGCGGAGCGAATCCTCGGTAAATCGCCGAACGGGATCGCCGACGGCTCGAATGATGCCGATCTTGAGGTCCTCGGCACCCCGGAAAGGATCGCAAAGACCGCGTGTGGGCGAATACGCCATCGCGTTGACGGTGAAATCGCGCCGCGCGAGGTCTTCGGTAATATTTTTTGTGAACTCAACCGAGTCGGGACGCCGCCCGTCGGTGTAGTCGCCGTCGATGCGGTAGGTGGTTATTTCGAGGGGCATACCGTCGATGACCACGGTCACGGTGCCGTGTTTTTCACCCGTCAGGATCGTGTGGAAATCGGCGAAGACCGATTTGATCTCCTCGGGCGACGCCGAGGTGGTGACGTCGTAGTCGTGCAGTACCCGCTCGAGCATGGCATCGCGCACCGCCCCGCCGACGACGTAAGCCTCGTGGCCGAAAGATTCGAGTTTTGACAAAGCCAAATTGACCGCACGCGGCAGGTTCATATTAAATTGGTGCATGCGATCAACTCCTTTCGGAAGTGAATAGTGAAAAGTGAAAAGTTATGGAGAATTTCCTCGCGTTGCACGGAAATTTCCATTAAAATAAAAAACAATAGCAGCGGGAAAGTTTTGATCGAACTTTTTCAAAAGTTCGCGGAGCACGAGGCGGAGCCTCGGACTAATGCGAGAGCTTCAGCTCTCGCTTCCGTGCTTCAAACAGGTGAAGCTCTGCTTCTCC
>JAZSOQ010000075.1:0-22750 GCA_045537015.1 Eubacteriales bacterium | reverse complement strand
GGCTGTGAAGCTCACGGATTGCGATGATACCCTTGAGCATATCAACGTCCTCGGTGGGGTTGGGCTGGTGGAGCATACCCTTATAGCCGTCGCCGGTGGTTCTGGGCTTGTTGGTGTATATACGGGGGATGATGAGGATCTTGTCCTCAACCTTTTTCTGAATGTCAGCAAGCTTTTCAACATATTGAAGCACGGGTTCGGGGCGGTCTGCGGAGCAGGGGCCGATGACGAGAACGAACTTGTCGGACTCTCCCTTGAAAACCTTTGCGATCTCGATATCGCGTGCTTCCTTGACTGCCTGCATTTCTGCGGTGATGGGGAACTGTGCCTTGATGTCCATCGGGATGGGCAGCTTGTGCTTGAAGGTCATGTTTAACATTTTACTCATTTTTGCGGTCTCCTTTATTTGCGAAGTAAAATTAATTTTTGGGTTTATCGAAAAGCTTGCGCCTTTCGGTCGAGGTGCGCATCATCTGGCGCATTGTTGTCGTGTCGCCCTCTTTGAGAGCTTTGCGCATCTTCTCAAAAGTTTCGGAGAAGATGTCCATCTGCCGTGCGAGTTCGTCGCGGTTGCACATGAAGAGCTCGTTCCACATTACGTCGTCGATCTTTGCGATACGGGTCAGATCGCGGAAGGAGTCGCCCGTGTAATCGACAAGGTCGGGCGAGTCGTTGCAGCACATCAGCGTGACCGCTATTGCGTGTGTCAGCTGAGAGAGGAACGCGATCATTTCGTCGTGCTTGTCGACGGATATGCGTGAGATTCGCGCAAATCCAAGCTCGCGGCCGAGGTCTTCGCAGAGGACGGTTGCTTCCTCGGTGTTCTTTTCTGTGGGAACGACAAGGTAGTTGGCTTTTTTGAATATTTCGTCGGTAGCGTTCTGCACGCCAAGGCATTCGCGGCCCGCCATCGGGTGCGCGGAGATGAATTCGGCTCCCTCGGGAATGAGCGATTGGATACGGTAGACGGTGTAGCCCTTGACGCCCGTGACGTCGGTCAGCACCGTGCCGGGCTTGATGAGTCCCCTGTTTTGCTCCATCCATTCGATCAGAACGCGCGGATAGACGGAAAAGACGATCAGATCAGCCTCTGCGATCATATCTGCGTCAACGCCCGTTTTGCCGTCGGCGATTATGCCTGCCTCAAGCGCGTAATCAATGCTCGATTGCGAGCGGGTGAGAGCCTTGACTGTGTAGCCCTTCTTCGTCAGTGCCATGGCGTAAGATCCGCCGAGAAGTCCAAGGCCGACGATCAGTATTTTTGTATCTTTTGTAAGTTTCATTTTGTTTCAATTTTTGTGATGTGTGCGCCGAGTGCTTCGAGATTATCGAAGAAGTCGGGCATGCTTTTTCTGACTGCCTCCGCACCCTCGATCTCGCCGCCGAAGCGACAGCAGAGGACGGAAAGGCTCATTGCGATGCGGTGGTCGTTGTGTGAGGAGAGGGGGGCGATCGGTGTGTGAAGCTCGGAGGACAGTACGTTGACCGTGCCGCCGCAGAGCCCGTCGATGACCTCGATGCGAGCGCCGAATTTTTCGAGCTCTTCCTTCATTGCCGAAATGCGGTCGCTTTCTTTGAGTCGAAGGCGGTCGGTGTGAGTGAAACTTCCGCCACCCAAAAGTGCTGCGGCAGAGAAGAGGATGGGTGCAAGATCGGGGCAATCCGAAAGATCGATCTGTTCGGATGAATGGGCTTTAAGTGCCTCAAAGTGCTTGTTAAAGACCATATCTCCCTGCAAACTGCTTGGGTCAAGTCCCGCAACGGCGACTTTGCCGCCAACGAGATTGAGAGCTTCAAAGAATGCGGCGTTCGAGGCGTCTCCTTCGATTTCGGTGTTTGCGGGAGAGTATTTTTGGTTGCCGTTTATATAGAAAATATTGTTTTCTCGAGTAACTTTTATACCGAATTTTCGGAGCGAATCAAGCGTCAGATCGACGTAAGATGCACTTTCAAAATCGCCTTCAACAATGATCTTGCTGTCGCCTACGCAAAGGGGAAGGGCGAAGAGCAGACCTGTGATGAACTGGCTGCTGACGTTGCCGGGAATGCGGTATTCACCCGCGGAGATCGGCTCGCCCGCGGCGAGAGTCAGCACTTTTCCGTCCGAGCCGCAATATCGCACCTTGAAGATGTCGGCGTATATTCCGAGCGGACGCGAGAGGAGCTTTTCGCTTCCCGAAAGCTTGAATTCATCGGGTGAGAGAAGGCAGATGGGGATCATAAACCGAAGCGTGCTTCCCGATTCGTGGCATCCGAGGACGGCAAGTGATCGGGGCTTCCCGCCGATTCCTTTGACTTTGAGCGTCGAATCGTCGATGTTCTCGATCTTCGCTCCGATAGCACTCAGAACGTCGATGGTCGCAAGGATGTCCTGCGAGAATGCGAGATTTGAGATCACACTCTCTCCGTCTGCAAGCGCGGCGCAGATAAGCGCGCGGTGTGAGATGCTTTTTGATGGCGGTGCCGTGACGCATCCCGAAAGGGAAGACGGAGCGATCTTTACGTTAAACTTTTTCATTTTTCTTTGCTTTTTTATGCTCGATCAGCAGGTCGATGGCTTCAAGATAGCCGTCGGTGCCGTGACCCGCGATTGTTGCGATGCAAGCCTCGCGGACGTAGCTGATCTGTCTGAAATCCTCGCGTTTCGACACGTCCGAGATGTGGACCTCGACCGTTGGAATTCCGACAGCCTTGAGGGCGTCGAGGAGTGCCACCGATGTGTGCGTATATGCCGCGGGATTGATGACGATGCCGTCGAATTTTTTATAAGCCTCCTGAATTGCGTCAACAAGAACGCCCTCGTGGTTGCTTTGGAGCATTTTCAGCTCTATCCCGAGCTCGTTTGCATAATTCTGTATCTTTGCAAGAAGCGAGGCGTAGTTTTCTTTGCCGTAGATCGAGGGCTCGCGGATGCCGAGCATATTGATATTCGGGCCGTTCAGTACAAGAATTTTCATATTATCATCTCCGAAAAGATCTTCAAAACTTCATTTGCGTTATTATTGAGTTCGTTTTTATGCGAAATTGCAACGGTTGCGTCCGCCGCCGCGGTATAGAGCGGATGGCGTGTGCGGTGCAGTTCCTCGATAGCCTCGCGGCTTGATGAAAGCGGTCTGTCGGGGGTAACGGGGAGCTCGTCCGTGGGGCAATCAAGGTAAAGTATCTTGCCGTTTTGGCGGAGAAGGGGGATGTTTTCACTTCTTTTGACGATCCCGCCGCCCGTGGCGATCACGATCCCGCTCTTCTTCGATACCTCGCGCACAGCCTGCGTTTCGATGTCGCGGAAAGTGCCTTCGCCCGATTCGCGGATGATCTCGGAGGGGTGCTTGCCCGTCATTTCTTTGATCGCGGTGTCGGTGTCGATGAAGGCTCTGCCCGTCATCTCGGCGATAAGCTTACCGATGGTGGATTTGCCGCTGCCGGGCATACCGATGAGGACTATGTTTTCCTTGGCGGTGAATATCTTTTTTAAGACGTCCGAAACCTCATTTTCGCCGTATTTACAGCCGAGGAATATCTCGGAAGCCTTTGCTGCCTGCAGGATGAGCATCATAAGCCCGCCCGTTGCGGGAATTCCGCGCTTTTCGGCTTCAAGAATGAGCCGCGTGCGCAGAGGATTGTAGACCGCGTCGATCACGCCCGAGAGGTTCGGAAAATGCGCGATGTCGATCGGCATTCCCTCGGTTTTTGGATACATTCCGAGAGGTGTTGTGTTGACGATGATCTCGGCGTCCGAATGAATCGCGATCGCGGTTTCGTAGGTTACGGTATTTTCGCTTGCTTGGCGCGAAACCGTGATAAGCTCTCTTGCGCCGAGGTCGGCAAGCACCGCTTTTGCGGTCTTTGAGGTTCCACCGGTGCCGAGAATGAGAGCTTTTTTGCCGCCGATCTCAATTCCCGCGCGGAGGATCATTTCGCGCATACCGTAAAAATCCGTGTTGTCGCCGATCAGCTTGCCGTCGATCTTCTTGATCGTGTTGACCGCACCGATCTTTTTTGCGGCGTCGCTGACAGAATCGAGATGGGGAATGACCTTTTCCTTGTAAGGAATCGTCACGTTGATGCCCTCGAACTCGCGCGATTCAAGAAAAGGCGCGACCTCGTCGGGGGTCAGCTCGCGTATTTCGTAGGTGTAGTCCGCGAGGGATTCGTGTATTTCTTTTGAAAAGCTGTGCGAAAGCTTTTCGCCTATAAGTCCGTATTTCATTTTGTCGTGAGTGCGTCCGAGCCGTAGCGGACGGTGAGCATATCGGCAACGATCAGGGCGGTGACGCTGTCGATGACTATTCTCGCGCGCGGAACGATGCAGGGGTCGTGTCTGCCCTTGACGCTCAGCACGGTCTCCTCGAGAGTTTGCATATTGACCGTAAGCTGATTCTGCGAGATCGAGGGAGTGGGCTTGATCGCAGTGCGGAAGATGACGGGCATTCCGTTTGTGATCCCGCCCTGAATTCCGCCCGAATTGTTGGTGGCGGTGACGATCTCGCCGTCCTTCACGATGAAGGCGTCGTTTGCTCGGCTGCCGCGCATGGTTTCAATATCCTTTGTGCCGAAGGCAACCGATTTGACTGCGGGAATTCCGAAAACTGCGCGCGCGATCTGCGATTCAACACCGTCAAACCATGGCTCGCCGAGTCCCGCGGGAAGACCGATGATGGCGGTCTCAAGAACTCCGCCAACGCTGTCGCCTTCACTTGCGGCGAGCTCGATCGTCTCCTTCATCATTGCGATTGCGTAATCGTCGGTAAGACCGTAATCGCTTTCGGCAACCGCAAGCAGACCCTCGCGGTCGGTCGGAATCTCCGAGATGCCGATGCGGTCGATCTGATTGATGCAAGTGCCGATATAGATGCCCTTTTCACGCAGGGCGGGGATGACTATTGCTCCCGCCGCGACGAGTGCCGCCGTCAGTCTGCCCGAAAAATGTCCGCCGCCGCGATAATCTTCAAATCCGTGGTATTTCTCGTGCGCGGTGAAGTCCGCGTGCGAGGGGCGGGGAAGCTCGGGGGTGTAGTCGCGGCTTCGCGTGTCGGTGTTGGGGATGAAAATGCAAAGCGGCGCGCCCGTGGTGTATCCGTTATAAACTCCGCTTTGAATGACGTATTCGTCGGGCTCGCGGCGGGCGGTCGAGATCTTGCCCGAGGGGCGGCGCAGAGTGAGCTGATGCGCGATGAAATCCACGTCGATCTTGATGCCGGGGGCGATGCCGTCGATGAGAACACCGACTCCCGCGCCGTGGCTTTCGCCGAAAAGCGTGATATTTATTGCGTTTCCGAATGAATTCTTCATTTTTTAATCCAATCTTTCAATAAGCTCTTCGGGTGTGAGCTTTACAAATTCAAATTTTCCTATATCCTTCAGAAGGACTGCGCTGATCTTGCCCCCCGACGCGCTCTTTTTGTCGTGTGTGAGCGCCTCGAGGACGGTGTTTTTATCCGAAATATATTTTGCCGCATCGGTGTCAAGACCGATGTTTCCGAGTGCTTTTGCAAGTCTTTCTTTGAGTTCCGCGGATTCGCACATCGGGGGTATGCCGAGCGCGACGCATTCGCCGTGCAGAAGCGAGAGCCCGCAAGAACTTTCAATGGCGTGTCCGAGTGTGTGTCCGAAGTTGAGGACCTTACGAAGCCCGCCCTCGCGCTCGTCTATCTCGACAACGTCACGCTTTGCTGTGATCGCTTTTATGATGATCTCCTCGATCAGATCGGGCTTTGCAAGAACATCATTGTTCTCGAAGAGCTCAAAAAGCTCGGGGTCGGAAGTCGCGCCCATCTTCAGCGCCTCGCAAAGACCGTTCGATATTTGGCGAGAGGGAAGAGTGGCAAGCAGATCGGGGTCGATGAAGACGGCTTTGGGCTGCCAAAACGCGCCGATCATATTTTTGTATCCGTCAAGATCGACAGCAGTTTTGCCGCCGACCGAGGAATCGACCTGCGAGAGGAGAGTTGTCGGAATATTGTAAAAATCGATTCCTCTCATATAAGTCGCCGCCGCGAAGCCCGCAAGATCGCCGACAACGCCGCCGCCGAGTGCGACAACGGCATCGCTTCGGGTGAATCCTGCTTCAAGCATCGTGCGGAGAACGCCTTGTAGTGTGTCAAAGTTTTTATTTGCCTCGCCCGCGGGGATGACGTGCAGTATCGCGCCGTCGCCGAGAGAGGCGAGGAGATTTTCTGCATATTTGGTCGGCACACCGCTGTCGGTGATGACACAGACCTTGCGGTCCTTTTTCATTATCTTTTCAGCCGCGAGGTCGATCGCGCCTCGGCTGATCTCTATATCGTAGCTCGCTTCGCCGAGCCTTACGGGGATGATCATATTTTTCTCCTTACAGAGTAATATCTTTGTCAAACGATGCGATTATTTTGATCTTTCCGCAGACCTCCTCGAGGTCCTCGATCATTCTTCTGCCCGATTTGTCCGCGATCGTGCCCTCGCCTTCAACATAGAAGTAGTATTCCCAGTTGGCTTCCTTTGTGGGACGGCTCTTGAGGGCGCGGAGGTTGAAGCCGTTCTTGCCGAATGCCTCAACAGCGTGCATCAGGCTTCCCGCCTCGTTTTTGACGGTGAAGAACATGATGAAGCGGTTGTTCGCGGGTGTGGGAACAACGGGCTCGCGGGTGAAAACTGCAAAACGGGTGACGTTGTTCGTGCCCTCGTTGATCTTTCGCTCGAGCACGTGCAAGCCGTAAAGCTCTGCAGTCTCCGCGCTTGCAATGACGGCAACCGTCTTGTCGCCCGCCTCTGCCGCTTCCTTTGCCGCAATGGCGGTGTTGACCGCGCTTTTCAGCGTCCATTTGTGAGCCGAAAGGTAGGAGGAACACTGACCGAGCGCCTGCTCGTGGCTGATGACGATCTTGATGTCATCGAGTGACGCGCCTGGGAGAACGAGCAGACAATGCTCGACCCGAAGCTCATAGACACCGCTGATATAAAGGTTGCCCATATAAGCCATATCCATAACCTGCGTGACGTCGCCGTTTATGCTGTTTTCGATGGGGAGAACGGCGCAGTCAGAGTCGGAGGCGAGAACGGAATCGTAAGCTTCCTTGAAATTTCCGTAGGGAACGCAAACGGCATCGGGGAAGATGCGCGCCGACGCGATATGCGCAAATGCACCGGGAACGCCGCTGTATGCTACCCGCTGACCCTCCATAAGACGGTGCTGGAACTTGCGCGAGATCGCCATGCTCTCGTTCAAGAAGCTGATATAATAGCTTTTCAGCTCGGCGTCATCGATCAGGGCGGAACCCCGCTCGATGACCTGCTTTTCGCGCTCGGGGTCGAGCACCTGAAGTCCGCGTGCCATCTTGTATTCCGCAACCTTGCGAACGGCACTCATTCTTTCCTCAAAAAGACGCGCCATCTCGCGGTCAACTCGGTTTATCGTTTCTCTTGCTTCTTCGAGCAGAGTTTTTTGTTCATTCGACATTTTATACCTCAAAAAATCAAGCCCGCAAAGCTTCGCTCATAAGCGAAAGTAATTGCGGGCTGTTATGCATTTACCTTATGAACGGCAACAAAACCATATCGGTTTATGCCGCACAATTTGCAAGGCAGCCCGTATGGCTAAAGTAATAATAAAATCGAGTATTCATAAGAACACGTGCCATAGTGGGACTCCTTTCAAAGCTTGTGAATAATTATGCATAGATTATACACCCGAATCATAGTTTTGTCAAGGGTTATACATAAAAGTCACAATTTGTTAACAATTATTCTGCCGCGTATGTGGTGATGTTTTTTAATACGTTTTTGTGAACGGGAACGACGAACAGCCAGCCCGACATATCCCCGGTAACGCCGTGCTCGGTTTGTGAAATACCGACCGTCAAGGTGTCCCCTGCGGTAGTTATCGACGAGACTTTGAAAGTATCGCCGCTCGAGCCTGCGGCGCGGTAGATGACGATGAGGGCATTGCTCTCAAAGTAGCCTTTGCCTATCTGATCGAAAAGTAAATTGTAGGCTTTCTTTGCGTTATCGTCGTCAAAAGCACCGACCCCGCTCGGATTCCTGATAAGCTCAAAGATGGCGTTCAGATCATCATCGCTTTCTGCCGTGAAGATCCACGGAGTATAGTAAGGCTGATCCTCTCCCGTATAATTCAAAGCCTTCGTCCTTAAATCAGTGCCGATATATCCGTATTGGAGGGATTTAGAATAGAGAGCGAGATTAGTGTAGGCGTTCGTATATTCGGATGTTAACGCTGTGATAGTTTTGGGAAGGGAGATAAAGTATACCCAAAATCCCATATCCTCGGTGCTGTATCCTCTGGTCATCGCAACATTGATAGTGAGCACTCCGTCTTGAGGCGCGATGTCGATTACGTCATATCGCGCGCCACCCGAGCCCGATTTGATAAATAGCATAAGCAGATCGTTTTGGGCAAAAAAGTCATCATTGTAGTTGGAGAGAAGGATGAATCTGTCCGACCAGCGTTTTGCTTTTTCGACCTGCTCTTCGGTGTAAGTGCCGCGGAAGACGGGTTCGGAGAAAAAGTAGGTGTACGCGTATTCATAAAGTTCGGCGCTGCTTTTTGCCAGGATCATGGGAAGTTCGTTTGATAAATTTGCCTCGGAAGCTTTGATGTCGCTGTAGCTGAAGGGCAATGATCGCAAAACGGCAACACCGTAATCAATGCCGCCGTATGTGCGCGGATCGTTGACGAGTGTTATCGAATGAAGATCTTTAATAACGCCGTAGGATTCTCTTTCGTGGGCTGTGATCTCTCCTGCATAAACGATCTCAACGGTTTCACCCTCGTTTATGTTTGGGCGCAATTCACCGTTTACCAGCCTGTCTGGGAGATAGACTCCGAACCACGAATCTTTTTCCTTGGGCCATGCTACCTCGACACCTCCCGTTGCAATGAATGAATGAAGAAGAGTTGCATCGGTTTCGACCGCGGTCGTTTCGGGAATCGTTTCGGTTTCGGGTGCGGTATCCTCGCCCGGCACCTCGGTGCAGGAGGGCATCGCAGAAAAAATCAGAATCAACGCAATAATTGCAGATATAGTTTTTTTGAGCATGTTATTCCTCCTTACATTCTTTAGTATTATCTCTCCCACGCGGGTTTCGGTGTATAAGTTTTATATTCGGTAATCGTCGCGCTTACTTCTTTGGGAATCGAAACAAGGAACATCCATGTGTTTATATCGTTGGTTCCCGGCATTTCGGTGATCTCAACGGTGAGAGTGCATATTCCCGAATCGATCATTATATCGGTGACGTCAAAGCGCATACTTCCCGAGCCCGCCCATATTGAGATCATAACAAGGTCGTTCTCGTTGAAAAACGCCTCATCATATCCGTCAAGAAGGCGGTATCTTTGGTTAAACTGAGCGAAAGATTCCTTCATTTGATCTGTTTCATGTCCGGAAGGAATAAATTTTTGCATAAAGCAATTATCAGCAAGATACGTAAGCTCATCTCGGTTGGTGGCAAGAATTATGCCTTCAATACGTTTTCCGAATTGCTGATTTTCTTGTATTGCCGTTCCTCCGTGCTTTTCGAGTGTCTCACCGGAAACTCCTTGCTCCAAAACGGCCAATCCGCAGTTTATGCCGTTATATTCGCGTGGCTCGACTTTGATTTTCATAGAATGAACTTCTTTGATATACCCTATGGTATATCCCGGAGGATCATCGGGAGTTTCGGGCATTGCTTCGATCTCGCCGCTGTAAGTGATCTCTATGATTTCATTCTCCATAGGTCTGGGACAAAGTTCGCCATCTGAATAATTTGTCACGTATATACGGTGCCATTCTTCAGCTATCTTTGAACCTTCCTCGGGGCGTAATACAACGTAGCCTTGTTTGTAGCCCGCTTCTCTTGCGTAAAACGAACGCAAAACGGGTTCTTCGGGTATTTCCTCCGATGTTTCGGGAACGGGAAGCGTTGTTTCCGGTGTGCCGCCCTCACCCGTCACTTCACTGCAGGAGGGCAGGGCGGAAAACAGAAAAATGAACGCGAGAAAAATGGTAATTATTCTTTTGATCATCGGCGAAGCCTCCTTTTGCTTTTTAGTTGTACCATTCCGGCGTTGTATAAGTTTTATACTCGGTAATTGACTTTGAGGTTTCTTTTGGAATGGAAACGAATATTATCCAGTTATCAACGGAATCTGTGGAAAGGCCGGATATGTCGACATGCACGGTGCATGTCCCGGATTCGATCGTTATATCGGGAACGTCATATTGCAAACCTCCGCTTCCTATATGTATGACGATCATTAAAAGGTCGTTGGTGTTGAAAAAGTCGCTGTTATAACCGTCAAGTAAAATATCCCTTCTGTTTGTACGTGCGATGTTTTCTTTTGCTATATCGCTTTCTTTTTCGGATATGGTTCTTTTTAACAAAAAATAATTATCTATCATTCCGGTAAGTTCCTCACGATTTGTGAGAAGAAGCATATCCCAACCCATATTTTCTTTTCCGGCGTTGATTTCAATTTCCTTGATTACACTGCGCGAAAAGCCTTCTCTCATAACAGCTATGCCATACTGAACACCGCCGTACTCGCGCTGATAAGGTTTGAGTTGAATAGAATGCACGTCGTTTATGTATCCGTATTCATATCCGTAAACGGGATCGGTTATCGTTTCGATCTCACCGCTGTAAACAACCTCGACTCTTTCTCCGCCATAAAGAATGGGACAGAGGCTGCCGTCAATAAAGCTGCCTGCTTGCAAAATTTCCCACTTTTCGGCTTCTTTTGAACCTTCTTCGGGGATCAACTTGACATATCCGCCAAAAATATAACCTAAAGTTTTGGCGCACAACGATTTCAAAACGGGTTCTTCGATATTCTCTTTTGTTTCTTCCGGCACGGGAGCGGATGTTTCGGGTGTGCTGTCCTCACCCGTTGCATCGTTGCAGGAGGGCAGGGCGGAAAACAGAAAAATGAACGCGAGAAAAATGGTAATTATTTTTTTGATCATCGGCGAAGCCTCCTTTACATTATTACACTTTTATTATATCATAATAGTATATATATGTCAATAAAAATTTTTGAGCGGTATATTCCCATTTGCGTACCGAAAAAATCCAACATTTTTAAGGATTTTTAGACAATTTTTAACCAATTTTGACCTTATTCTAAAACTTTGAGGTAAAAGTGTTGACCGCACACCTGCTTTGTGGTATACTATCTCGGTTCGCAAATACTAAGGAGAAATTATGAGACTAACAGTAAAGATCGCCGCACTTCTGCTTGCGCTGACAACGATCGTTCCGATCCTCTTTGCCTGCAGAAACGACGGCGATAAAGATATAAACAACGAAAACGAGATCATCGAAAACACCCTGCCGGGGCTTCCCGAGGAAAGCTATCTGCCCGAGGCGGAGAAGGGAGTCGTTACCGCTCCCGCGCCCGATGCGAAGGTATATAACGTCATCTTCGCCCTTGCCACCGTTCCGCCCGTGCTTGCCGCGCTTGATTCCATCGGCAGCGGCTATGAGACTTATGCCATCATCGAGAGGGGCAAGACCTACAACGGCATCGAAAAGATCGAAGGTTTCCACAATGCGGGCTTTGATCCCGAAAGCAACGAAAGCAACGGATTCACCTCCGAGGAATTCGCCGCTATGGTTGATAAGATAAAGGAGCTCCGCGAGGCTGAGGAAAACAGCTTTTTCTATATCTACGCCCAGGACGCAACCGCTCTGCGCGCCGCTGCGGTAGTTGCAAATGCCGATATTCCCGTCGAGGACTTCCACATCATTATGTGTGAAGACGGAACCGGAGCATACAAAACTCTTCGCGAGTATTTCTTTGACGGAAAAACATCCCCGCTTGACAAGTTCATGTCGCTTCTCAACGAGGTCGGCCCCGCGTTCAACACCGTGATGTCGAAGCGCGACAACAAAAACTCGGATGAGCTGCTGAAATACAGCCTTCCCTCTGCATTCGCGCTTTCCGTTCTGCCGAATTTCACCTATTGGCTTCAGGACGGCGAAAACGTTGCGGGTATTCTGCGCGATACCGAGCTTGCACCCATCTTCGGCATCGGTGGTTCGGCAAACACGACCGAATTTTCGGCAAATCTCCGTTATATGACTATTGCGGAGAAGATTAACGAGCTGACCGAGGAGCAAAAATCCTATTATCTGACGCTGATGTACGGCGATTATTACGAAAACACCTATGCAGCTCTGACCCGCACAACTCGCGCAGGCGAAGCTGCACCCGCTGAAAAGCTCGTTTTCATCGGCGCGCGCCACGGTTATTATCCGAAATTCGCATCTGATGCAAAATACGGCATCGGCGGCATCGGTGAGAGCGGAAGCATCCCCGAAAGCTATGCCGAGCTTGATGAAAAATATAAGACACCGCTTCTTTTCGGAAGCGAAGCGGATTACGCGGTCTTGCTTTCCGTCATTAATGACGCATCGAATTATCCTTCCGCTCCCGCAGATGTCATCGCGCAGATGAAGGCGGAGTGCTTTGACCTTTACCTTGACTATATCTTCACCTTTAAGTTCATCTATTCTCTCTACGGCGCGGATCATGACATCATCCTCAAGGGTCATCCCCGCGAGGTCATCGGCGCAAACGAGGAATGGAACAACAGATACACCGTCAAGCATATCGAGGTCGAGGGCGACGGTATTAATGAAACGAAATATTCCTACGACAAACTGGTCGATGCTGCTATCAGCGCTTTCCACGCGAAGGATTCGACAGGCAAGCTTATAGGAATGGTGCCCTACGGCACGGCGGCGGAGAATCTTGCATATCTCGGCGTGGACATCACCGTGTGCGGTCTGCCCTCGTCAACCTACAGCGGACTCGACACGGGCGTTCCGATACTCTTCGTTATGGCAGAAACCGATGAATCCGTCTGCGGTGACGATTCGCAGGTGAAGGATCGCTTCAACGCGGGCAATCTGACCTACCCCCTTGACGGCGAGCAGGTGAACAGTATCTTCTATAACAACGGCAACGTGTGCAAATATACGTCAGAGATACTGAAAAATGCGGGAGAAAAGAAATCTTCTGCAGAATTCGACAAGCTCTTTGAAGCCTGGCTTGCCGCAAACCGCCCGGGCTCAAATGACATTGACGCGCAAGGATTTGGAAAATAATAAGGAACCGATCGGCGATCGGTTCCTTATTATTTTTAGTTTTCTCTCCTGCGCTCGATGGCGTCGGAGATGAATGAGATGACGATAAGTGCGAGTCCTACTCCGAGGACTATGACGGATATATCCATAAGCAGAGCGCCGACAAAGCCCGCGGCGAACTCGATTGCGGATGCTATCATTGGTACCTGAATATCCAAAACGGATAAAAGCGGTGCGATCCCGAGTCCCGCAAGTAAGAAGATCCCGCCGATCAAAAATGCGGGGAATCCGCAAGCGCGGCAAAAGCTGCCGAAATGACCGAGGTTTACGAAGAAGATCAAAAGCGCAACAAATGCGGTGACTCCCCATACGAAGAAGAGGGTGTCTTTCGCGAAGAGTTTTTGCGCGGTTTCAAGATAATGCGTAAACTCCTCTGCTTCGCCCGAATCACCGAGAAGCGCCGAGGCGGAAATGCCGTCTTTACCGATCTTTTCCTCGATGTTTTCGATCATCATTTCCTTCTTTTCCTCTATCGGAAGCTTGCCCTCGTAGCCTGCCTCACGGGCAAGCTTCTCGATGGTCTCCTTGTTGGATTCGATGAAGCCGTATATCTGCTCGGGCGTCCATCCGAGCATTGCTTCGCCCTCTTTAAGCGACATTCCGTATTGCTTGAGGGTATCGCTTACAAATCCCTTGACAAAATCATCAAGGAGAGCATCGTTGATCTGCTCCTCGGTGATATGATCCCAACCCTCGAACTCGTCGGTGATGTCGAGAAGGACGCCCGAAAGTGTTTTGTCGCCTTCAGCGGTTGAAAATTCGATCTTGTCGAGCTCTATGCTTGAAACCGTGCGGTCAACAAGAACGTCGATGTTGTGATCGGTCAGAAACAGATTCAGAAGCGTTATCGGAATTGCCGCTATAAGCGCCGCAGTAAGAATAATGGAAAGCAGTAATGAGATGATAGCCGCAAGGCAGGAGCGTTTTTTCTTATTATTCATATTGGTTTCACGCCTCAAGCATAACGTTTGCCGCACGGAGCTTTTCACGGAGAGCGGTTACGTCGAGCTTGCGAAGATCGGTGCCTTCAAGCACGGACATAGCGACTGCGGTTCCCGCAGCCTGACCGATTCCCATGCAGGGAGGCATTACGCGGATAGCGCCTGCCGCTTCGCAGTCTGCGGAGATCGATCTGCCGGCAACGGCAAGGTTCGAGAATGTGGGCGGGATCATGGTGCCGTAGGGGATGCCGTAGCACTTGCCCTCGGGAATGGTGATGTATTCGTTGCTCTTGGGGCCGTACTTGCCGTGAACGTCGACAGAGTTTGCCGCAAGCATAATGGAATCCTCGGGGACCTCGCAGTTCAGGATCTGATCGACCGTCAGCGTCTTTATACCCTCGATATGGCGGGTCTCGCGGATGCCGAGAGTCGAGCCCGAAAGGATGAGGCGCGAATTTTCAAAGCCGGGGATGTATTTTTTGAGGAAATTGAAGATGATGCGGACTTGCTGTCTGCCCGCGATCTCGCCCTCGGTAAGGCTTTCCGACTTTGTGCCGTCGATGTTCATAACGCGCGAGGTGTTGATGCTGAATTCATCCTCCTCAACGCCGCGGAAAAGACCGATCGAAACGCGGTCAAGCGGCCAGTCGCCGTTTTCTTTTGCCTTTGCGACCCACCAATGCAGGGAACGGTAGTTGATGCCGTCCTTGCGGTAGAAATTGTCCCAGTTTTTTGCGATGTCGGCATCGACCTTTGAAACGTCAACGTCGCCGACGGTGAAGAACATCGTAGCGGGCTGCATCTTGCCCTGCTTGTTGCCGACGGTGTAAGCCGCGCCTGCCTTTGCAGCAAGGTCGCCGTCGCCAGAGCAGTCGATGAATGCCTTTGCACGAATGGAGGCAAGTCCCTCCTTCATTGCAACGATGATGCGGGTGACGCGGTCGCCCTCGGTCTCGGCATCGACAAGCTGGGTGTGATAAAGGATCTTTACGCCTGCCTCGGTGAGCATTTCATCGGCAACGATCTTGAGCGCCTCTGCCTTAAAGGGGGTGACGTGGACGTGCCCCTTGTCTATGTAGGAAGTGAATGCGGTCTTGGATTCGACCTTGGAGGGATGGATCGCGCCGCCAACTGCGATGAGTCGCTCGACAAGCTCCTCAAATAGACCGCGGATGAGCATCTTGTCTCCGCCGCTGTCATAACAGGTCATAAAGGGAGCGACCATTCCCGCGGTTGCCATACCGCCGCAAAAGGCGTTCTTTTCGACGAGGATGACTTTTGCGCCTCCTCTTGCCGCAGCAACAGCCGCGCAAAGTCCAGCGGGACCTCCGCCGACAACGACAACGTCGCTCTCGAGCGTATCGGGTATATTATTCTTGTAAATGAATTCGGACATTTTTCTGCCTCACAGTTTTTTCTTACATTATATCACAGTTTTTTCAAGATTTCAACCGATTGAAAGTTTTATTCGGAAAATTATTTGAAAAAAGTGTTGATTTTTGTTATTAAATATATTATAATATATAATGGCTTTGTTCGGCTATACTAAAAATCTTTGAGGCAAAAAATGATCTGCGATCTGCAAAAGGCTAATATACTCAAGCGCGTTTCCGCCTGGATTCTCGATCTGATACTGTTGACGATCGTTATCACGGGCGTTGCCTTTGCGCTTTCGGCTATACTTGATTACGACAGCTATTCGGAGACTCTTGACCGAATTTATAACGAATACGAGGCGGAATACGGCATTGATTTTGACATCACCGCCGAGGAATTTGCCGCGCTCACAAGGGAAGAGCAGAAGGTTTACGAGGAAGTAAACCGCATTATGAACGAAAACGAGGAAGCCCTCGAGGCTTACAATATGACGGTCAACCTTGCGCTGATCATTACCTCTCTGTCGATACTCGTTGCCTATCTTATTCTCGAGTTTGCCGTTCCGATAATGCTGAAAAACGGGCAGACCGTCGGCAAGAAGGTGTTCGGCATCGGACTTGTCAGACAGGATTGCGTAAAAGTATCCACCCTTGCGCTTTTTGTGCGCACAGTTCTCGGCAAGTGTACCGTTGAAACCATTCTTCCCGCATATATTCTGATACTGATAATCTTCGGCAATCTCGGAATGACGGGCACCATCGTTCTTGCGGGAATGGCACTGCTTCAGGTGGCTCTCGTCGCAACGTCGAGAACGAATTCGGCAATCCACGATATGATGGCGGCAACGGTTGCCGTCGACCTTAACTCCCAGATGATTTTTGACAGCGAGGCAGATCTGCTCGCTTACAAAAATAAACTCCACGCGGAAAACGCCGCGAGGGATAAATACATTTCGTAAATCTTAAAAATGCAAATAAAAAAGGATGCTACAAGATCATGAAAATCGTTTTGCAGAATCTGACTAAGGTTTTCCCGAGTCGAAACAAGAAATCAAACGAAGAGGTCGTTGCAGTAAGCGATCTCACCTTCACCATCCCCGACGGTAAGCTTGTCGGTCTTCTCGGTCCCTCCGGCTGCGGAAAGAGTACCACTCTTTATATGATCAGCGGACTCCAGAAGCCCACGGGCGGACAGATCTTCTTCGGCGAGGATGACGTGACCGCACTTTCTCCCGAAAACAGAGGTGTCGGTCTGGTATTCCAGAACTACGCTCTCTATCCCCACATGACCGTCAAGCAGAACATCCTCTTCCCCCTCCAGAACCTCAAGGGCGCGGATAAGCTTGACAAGAACACAATGCTCGAACGCGCTCTCGAGGCGGCAAGACTTGTTCAGATCGACAATCTTATGGACCGCAAGCCGAGCGAGCTTTCGGGCGGTCAGCAGCAGAGAGTTGCAATCGCGCGCGCACTCGTAAAGATGCCCCGCGTTCTTCTCCTTGACGAGCCGCTTTCCAACCTCGACGCGCGTCTCCGTCTCCAAACAAGGGAAGAGATCCGCCGCATTCAGCGCGAGACGGGTATCACCACCATTTTTGTAACCCACGACCAGGAGGAGGCTATGTCGATCTCCGACGTTATCGTTGTTATGAAGCTCGGCGTTGTTCAGCAGATCGGCAAGCCGCAGACTGTTTATGACAACCCCGTAAATCTCTTTGTCGCAAAGTTCCTCGGAACTCCCCCCATCAACGTATTCAAGGCAAACGTAAAGGGCGGCAAGCTTTACATCAATGAAGAAGCAGTTCTCGATGTTCCCGGTGTTGGCGACCGCGAAGTATTCGCCGCTATCAGACCCGAGGGCTTCATCCCCGCGGAAAACGGCGCAATGACCTGCGAACTTTCTTCCATCGAAGTAATGGGACGCGACGTAAGCATCGTTTCGAAGAACGAGGCTATGCTCACTCCCACCGTCCGCTCGATCGTAGATGCCGATTACAAGATCTCGGCAACCGCTCAGAACGTAAAGTTCAACCTCAAGCCTCATAAGGTATTTATTTTCGATTCCGAAACCGAAGAAAGAATTTATTTCGGTGACCAGACTGCACCCGAAACCGGCATCTGAGGTAAACCAATATGAAAAAATTCCTTCAAAAGATCAGATTTGAGGAATGGAAGGCGTGGATCTACCTTGCTCCCGCAGTTGCTCTTTTGCTCATCTTCACCGTTTGGCCGATAATCAACACGCTTCGTATGGCTTTTTGGGAAGATTACAGCATTATGAAGGAGCTCGGCGGAACGCTTGGCAATGATTTCGGCATCAAGAATTTCGAAAAGGTCATCAAGTACCGCGGATTCATTGACTGCCTGAAGAATACTATGCTTCTTACGGTGCTTACGGTACCGATCTCCACTATCCTCGCTCTTGTGATCGCGGTATGTCTGAACGCTATCAAGCCGCTTCAGAGATTCCTGCAGACCATCTTCTTCCTCCCCTACGTAACCAACTCGATCGCTATCGGAATGGTATTCGAGGCTATGTTCAACATTGTCGGCTTCGGAACCACCAATCCCTCATACGGTATTATAAATAACATTCTCGGCGTTTTCGGCGCGGATCCCATCAACTGGATCAACGCGGGCTCGGGATACTGGCAGAACATTGCCGTTCTCGTTATCTATATCGTTTGGAACGCGCTCCCCTTCAAAATACTCATCCTTCTCGGCGGTCTGCAGAGTGTAAACAAGCAGTATTATGACGCCGCGAAGATCGACTCCACTCCCCGTCTGCGCGTGTTCACCAAGATCACCGTTCCGCTCCTTTCTCCCATGATCGCCTACGTAGTTATCACCGGCTTTATCGGCGGATTCAAGGAATATTCGAGCATCGTCGGTATCTTCGGCGACGATATGCAGGCTGTCGGCGGTGAGTCGCTCAACACCATGGTCGGCTATATCTATGACGCCCTCGGAAATCAGGAAGGCCGCGCTTCTGCCGCCGCACTTATTCTTTTTGCAATCATATTCGTCGTTACGATGATAAATATGTACGTCAGCAAAAAGAAGACTCATTATTGATGGAGGTGCGACATGGCCGATAAAAAGATTATGACCACAATGCACGAAAAGGATATGCAGAAGGTAACGGTATCACAGACGATCACCAAGATCATTGTTCAGGTCCTTCTTTATGCATTCCTTTGCACTATGGCACTTATCATCGTTTTCCCCTTCTATTGGATGATAATCTCCTCACTCAAGAGCACGGTCGAGTATCGCCTGCCCATACCCACTCTTTTCCCCAACGATATTATGTGGGGCAACTACCGTGAGGCATTTACTGCGGCAAATCTGGGCAAGCTCTTTATGAATACGGTCTACGTTGGTATCGTTTCGACGATCCTCTCGCTCGTTATCACCGTTCTTTCGGCTTTCGCATTTGCAAGACTTGAGTTTAAGGGTAAAAATGCGCTCTTTGCTGCTCTGCTTGCAACAATGATGATCCCCGGCGAGCTCTTCACGATCACAAACTACGTAACCGTTACCAAGTTCGGATGGCTCGATTCGTATACCGTACTCATCGTGCCCTTCCTCGTCAGCGTTTTCTATATCTATCTGCTCCGTCAGAACTTCCTGCAGATACCCAACGAGCTCTATCTTGCCGCCAAGGTTGACGGCACGAGCGACCTGAAGTATCTTTGGAAGGTTATGATCCCGCTGTCGCTCCCGAACCTCATTTCTATCACCATCCTCAAGATGATGGGCGCGTGGAACTCCTACGTATGGCCCCGTCTTGTTACCTCGACCGACGATTACCGACTCATCACCAACGGTCTTCGCGATGCCTTCACCGATATGTCGGGACAGGCTAACATCCCCGTTCAGATGGCGGCGGTAACAGTCGTTTCGATCCCCCTCTTCCTCGTATTCATCTTCCTTCGTAAGTACATTATGAAGGGCGTTTCGAGAAGCGGTATCAAGGGGTAACCGTTCAACAGAGTTAAATGCAGGTACGCCAACATCTGCTTAACAGAATAAAAAATTAAAAATTGAAAGGATCTCACAAAATGAAAAAGAGAATCATTTCGCTTCTTCTCGTTCTCTCCATGATCTTCAGCGCAGCTGCGATGGTTAGCTGTAACGGCGGAGAGAGCGGTGCAGAAGGAAACACCGGCAAGGTAGCTTACGATGTACCCGCAGAGGGCTACGACGGAAGTGCCGTAACCATCACCTTCTACCACTCTATGGGCGCAAAACTCCAGGCTGTGCTTGACAGCTACATTCCCGAGTTTAACAAGCTCTACCCCAACATCACCGTCGAGCATTCCTCGATGGGTGACTATGACGGCGTTCGCGATCAGATCAAGACCGCCCTCACCGCGGGCAACCAGCCCAACATCGCATACTGCTATCCCGACCACGTTGCTCTTTACAACGTAGCAAAGGCAGTAGTTCCGCTTGACAGCTTTATCGAAAGCACCATCACCGTCACCGACGCTACAGGCGCCGAGACTGTTCTCGGTTTCACCGAGGAGCAGATTGCGGACTTCATCCCCGGCTACTACCGGGAGGGTGCGGCATTCGACGAGGCAGGCACTATGTATACCCTTCCTATGTCCAAGTCCACCGAGGCTCTCTACTACAACAAGACCTTCTTTGAGAAGAACGGCCTTAAGGTTCCCACAACTTGGGAAGAGATGGGCAAGCTCTGCGAGCAGATCAAGGCTATCGATCCCGATTGCATACCTCTCGGCTATGACTCCGAAGCTAACTGGTTCATCACCATGTGCGAGCAGTACGGCTCTCCCTACACCTCCCTTAATGAGGACGAGCACTTCCTCTTCGACAACGAGACCAACCACGGTTTCGTTAAGATGTTCCGCGAGTGGTACCAGAAGGGTTATATAACCACCGAGGAGATCTACGGCTCCTACACCTCGGGTCTGTTCACCGCAACCGAGGGACAGAAGTGCTATATGGTTATCGGTTCGACCGGCGGCGCAAGCTATCAGCAGCCTCCCCAGGTTGACGGTACTCCCCTCTTCGAGACCGATATGGCAACTCCTCCCCAGGTAAACCCCGCGGCTCCCAAGGTAATCTCCCAGGGCCCCTCCATCTGCATCTTCAAGGACACCAATCCCCAGGAAGTTGTAGCATCCTGGCTTTTCGTTAAGTTCCTTACCACCAACGTTGAATTCCAGGCAGCATTCTCGATGGCTTCGGGTTATGCTCCCGTTATCAAGTCTGTTCAGCAGAACCCCGTATATCAGCAGTGGCTCGACGCCGCTAACGGCTTCAACAACCTCACCGCAATGAGCGTTAAGCTTGCTCTTGCTCAGAGCGATGCATATTTCGTATCTCCCGCGTTCAACGGCTCCTCCGAGGCTCGTGACCAGGTTGGTACTCTTATGCAGGATGCTCTTGTCAGCACCGATGCCGATGTCGACGGAACCATCAAGAAGCTCTTCGAAAAGGCTATTGCAGAGTGCGAATACGCAGCTGACTGATTTTTAAAAATATGAAGAAACTTACAGTTCTTCTTCTCGCTCTTGCGCTTCTCGCAGGTGTCTTTGTTGCCTGCGAGAACGGAGAGGGAGAAGTTACCGAGGGGACTGCGGAGCTCGGCGAGATCGTTGATTACGTAGCCACCCTCAAATTTAACCCGAATTCGGGAAGAGCTTACACAGAAGCGACCGTCAAGACATTTGTTGACGGCGACACGACTCATTTTAACGTTCCTTCTTCTGTTATCCCCGCCGGTGTTCTCAAGGCAAGATACCTCGGTATCAACACTCCCGAATCGACGGGTCAGATCGAACCTTGGGGCAAAAAGGCATCCAATTACACCAAAGCGGCTCTTTCTGCCGCAACATCCATCATTGTCGAATCGGATACAGCAAGCTGGAACCCCGACTCTACGGGCGACAGATACCTTGTCTGGGTATGGTATAAGACAGCGGAAATGACAGATTACCGCTGTCTCAACCTCGAGATCCTTCAAAACGGTCTCGCAGTATCCTCCAAATCCTCCGACACGAGTTATGCCAACATCTGCGTTCAGATCCTCGATCAGTCTGTAAGACACAAGCTTTACGTTCATTCGAAGGAAAAGGATCCCGATTTCTATTATGGCGCGGCTATGCCGATCACACTCAAGGAGCTCAAGACCAACATCGAGTCCTATAAGGATAAGAACGTCAGCTTCGAGGGCGTTGTTGTAAGAAATTCGGGCAACACCGCTTATGTTGAGGAATACGACGAGGAGACCGGACTTTATTTCGGTATGCAGGTATATTACGGTTTCAATCTTGACTATTTCGGTCAGGAAATTCTGACTGTCGGCAACAGGATCCTCGTTGTCGGCTCGGTTCAGTATTATGAGACCGGCGGAACATATCAGATCTCGGACATCAAGTACAACGCAATGCGACCCGATGATGAGTCAAATATCAAGCTTATCAGCAAGGGTCACGAGGGTGCTTACACCGAGGTCGGAGCCAAGGAGCTTCTGACCGAAAAGGTCACGCTTAACATTACCGTTGTTGATGGCGAAAATGAGAGCATCGTCGAAAAGACCTTTGACCGCGGATTCCTTACGATGCACGGTTCGGTTTCGATGAAGGGTCTCACCATCAAGAGCGTTTATACCACGCAGAATGAGGACAGCTCGAATTTCGGCGCTCTTTCTCTCACCTGCGAGGCAGAGGACGGCACAGAGATCGTTCTTCGTACCGTAGTCCTCAAGGATTCCGAGGGCAAGACCATCACCGCAGATGCTTTCCCCGTAGGCAGCAAGGTCGACGCGCGCGGCGTTGTTGACGTATTTAACGGAGAATATCAGCTCAAGATCTTCTCGGCAAATGATATTACATTTATAAATTAATTTAAAGAATAAGGAGCTATTATGAAAAAGTTTTTAGCAATTCTTCTCATGCTCACCCTCCTTTGCACCTCTTTCGTGGCCTGCAACGGCAATGAAGGCGAGGTTACTGATGTACTGAGTTACCCGGAGCAGGATGCAATCGATTATATTAAGGCAATGTACAAGAAGGACGCAGAGGTTACCGCTGCTGACTTCACCCGCGTGTCCGTCGTTGTTATCGACGGCAGACAGTATAAGGTCGTCTGGACCGCAGAGGTTACCGCAGGCAGCGATCCCGTCCATATCGTTGAAAACGCAGACGGCGTTACCGTAACTATCGACGTTCCCGAAAAGGCAACCGCAGAGGTAGCTTACACTCTTACTGCAACCATCACCGATTATTTTGGCAACAGCGTTTCTGCTTCCTTCAACCACAAGGTTCCTCCCTA
>JAZSOQ010000150.1:0-39098 GCA_045537015.1 Eubacteriales bacterium | reverse complement strand
GCGGCTCTGGCGGTTTTCCGAAGGAAAATGGAGGCGGGAGCCGACAAGACAGAGTCGACTTTTGCCGTAGGCAAATATGTCTGCGGAGGGCGACTTAAGAAACTTTTTTGAGAAAAAGTTTCTTAAGAATTTTCAAAAAACTTTCCGCTGCTGTTGACCTTAATTTCTATCGAAATCGAAAATTTCCGAGCAAAGCGAGGAAATTCACCTCAACTTTTCACTCTTCACTTTTCACTTTTCACTACGCCGCAGGCGTCTTATGCCCAAGAAATGGTTCTGGGTTTATCCTCGGTCATAACGATGGGTGCGAGGACGGAGATCGCCTTGCGGAGTCCCTCGTCAACGGTCATGATGCTGTCCTCGTGCTCGATGGAGATCGCTCCGTCGTAGCCGCAGAGGCGGAGGTTGGAGATAATATCTCTCCAATAAGACTCGTTGTTGCCGAATCCGACTGCGCGGAATACCCACGCGCGGTTAAGCTCGTCGCTGTAATGCTTGGTATCGAGAACGCCGTTCTTCGCGGTGTTGTACTTATCGACCTTGGTATCCTTCGCATGGAAGTGATAGATCGCGCCCTTGAGCTCGCGAATTGCGGCAACGGGATCCATTCCCTGCCAGATGAGGTGGGAGGGGTCAACATTCGCGCCGATAACGGGACCGACAGCCGCGCGGAGCTTCAGCAGAGTTTCGGGATTGTATACGCAGAAGCCGGGATGCATCTCAAATGCGATGTGCTCAACACCGTGAGCGGTCGCAAACGCGCCCATCTCCTGCCAGTAAGGAATGACCTTCTCATTCCACTGCCATTCAAGAATGGCAAGGAAATCCTCGGGCCAGGGGCAGGTTACCCAGTTGGGGTACTTCGAGCCCTCGCTGTCGCCGGGACAGCCGGAGAAGCCGATAATGGTCTTAACGCCGAGTTTTTCTGCAAGAAGGATAGCCTCGCGGAAGTCCTTATCAAACTGCGCCGCGATAGCCTTGTCGGGATGCAGAGGGTTGCCGTGGCAAGCAAGCGCCGCGATCTCGACGTCGAATTTCTTAAATGTATCAACAAAAGCGTTGTACTTTGCCTCATCGGCAAGAAGCTCTGCGGGGTTGCAATGAGCCTTTCCGGGATATCCGCCCGCGCCAACCTCAACGGTATGTACGCCAAGCGAAGTCAGTATCGACAAGGACTCCTCTAAAGTCTTATTGCCGTAAAGATTTTCAAGAACACAAAGTTTCATGTTTTTTCTCCTTAATTAAAATCTGTAAATATCGCCCGTCTTAGCCGAGGTATAAATACCCTCAAGAATTCTTGTTACGGTATAAGCCTGTTCGGGGGTGACGAGGGGCGTGGTGTCGTTTACGATAGCTTCGATCCAGAGACGAGCCTCGCGGTCGGCGGGGGACTCGTTGCCGTGGCCGTCGAAGAATGCCGCGCCCTTGGCGTCAAGGTTGGGCTTGAACTCATACTGCGCGTTGTGCGCAACGCCGTTGATGCGGAGACCGTGGTCCATATCCGCGCCTGCAAGAGTGCCGCAGAAGGAGGTCACAGCCTCGCGGGGGTCAGCCACGTTGAGTGCCCATGCAGACTCAAGATTGATGGTTGCGCCGTTTTCCATAACTACGAAACCGAACGCAGAATCCTCAACAGTAAACTTTTCGGGATCCCAGTTGCCCCAGGCGTTGCCCTGATGCTCGGGGTCGCCCTGCGAGAGCTTGTGGTAAACTGTGCCTACGCAGTACTTGGGCTTATAGTTGTTCAGCATATAAAGCGTGAGGTCGAGCGCGTGGGTTCCGATGTCGATCAGAGGACCGCCGCCCTGCTCATATTCATTGAGGAACACGCCCCAGGTGGGAACTGCGCGGCGGCGAAGAGCGGTTGCCTTCGCATAGTAGATATCGCCGAACATACCGTCGTCAACGAGCTTCTTGAGGTAAACGGCATCCGCGCGGTTACGTGTCTGATAGCCGATCGAAAGCTTCTTGCCGGTTCTTTCAGCGGCGTCAAGCATCTTCTTTGCCTCAACCGAGTTGATCGCCATCGGTTTCTCACACATTACGTGCTTGCCTGCCTCGAGGGCGTCAACGGTGATGAAGGAGTGCGAACGGTTGGGGGTGCAGACGTGAACCACGTCGATGGTCTCGTCAGCAAGGAGCTCCTTGTAGTTTTCATAGACCTTTGCGTCGGGAGTGCCAAATTTTGCGGCAGCCTGCTTTGCCTTATCGATGATGATGTCGCAGAAAGCGACCATTTCTACGTTCTTAAGCTTTGCAAGCGAGGGCATGTGCTTGCCGTTTGCAATGCCGCCGCAGCCGATTATACCAATTCTTACCTTATCCATAATTTTTACCGTCCTATTTATTAATTTCCGGAGATTGCGATGTCAGAGAACATTACATCGGGAGCGCCGAAGCTCGAGCCCGTGCCGAAGCTGAGGTTGTTTGCGATTGCTGTGACCTTGAAGAGGAGCTTATAATAGTTGTCCGCAACGGTGATATTCTTGACCGCGCGGGTCTTCTTGCCGCCTTCAACGAGGAATCCCGATGCCTGGAGCGAGAAATCGCCGCTGACGGCGTTTACGCCCGCATGGAGACCCTGGAGACCCGTGATATAGAGTCCGTCGCCGAGCTTTTCAAGAAGTTCTTCCTCGGTAAGCTCACCCGGCTTGAGGTAGAGACCCTGAACGCCGATACCCTTTGCGCTGGTCGCGTTACCCGTGGTCTCTTTATCAAACTTCTTTGCATACATACGGTTATAAAGAAGGGTCTTGAGAGTACCGTCCTCGATTACGTTCTTGGTGTAAACAGCTACGCCTTCAGCATCGAAGGGACAATGACCGAATTTCTTCTCGTGGAAGGGGTCATCGATGAGGGTGACGATGTCAGCTGCGACCTTCTCGCCCTCCTTGCCCGCAAAGAGAGTGGTCTTGAGGAATGCTGAACGAGCCGAGAAAACGCCGGAGAAAACGCTGAGGATCGAGCGCATCGCGCTGTTCTCGAGAATAATATTGTACTTGCCCGAATCAACAGGCTTGCCGCCGAGCTTTGCAACTGCGCCGTCATAAGCAAGCTTGACAAGCTCGTCGTTCGAGATCTCGTCTGCGAACTTCATTTCGTAGTTTTCTTCCGCGTCGTCGCCGTCCTTGACAGCGGCAACCGCGCCCTTTGCAACGTAACCCGACTCATAATCGAGATCGAGTCCCGCGGAGTTGAAGAAGCTCGATTCGGATGCAGAAACCTGCATAAAACTCTGCGAACCCTCAACTACCTTTTCGCAAGCCATGATCTTGGTCTGGAGATCCATGGTCTCCTTGATCATCTCTTCTGCGGAGGGAATGACGACTTCCTTCTTTTCAACTGCCTTATATTCGGGCGAGCCCTCGAAAAGGGGAACCTCGTCCGCATCATCAACGACAAGCGCACTCTCGCAAGCGCGGCGAACAAGCTCTGCAGCCTCCTCGGGAGTTACGATATTGCCCGAAGCATATCCGCTCTTGCCGCCCTTGACGCATCTTACGCTGATGCTCTTGCTCTTTTCATAAGTAACCGAAGAAATATCGTCCTTAAGTGCCTCAACAGCCGCGCTGGTGGAGGAACCCATTTTTACTTCATAGCCTTCCGCACCGTAAGCCTTTGCAGCCTCGGCAACGGCGTTTTTAATAGCATTTTTCATTATCTTGACTCCTTTCGCTTACTTGCTTCCGCCAACGGTGATGTCCGAAACGCGGATGAGGGGCTGCCCTACGTCTGTGGGAACAGAACCGCTCGAAGATCCGCACATACCCTGCGCAGTCTCCATATTCTGACCGACCATATCGATCTGCATCAGGATCTCGCTTCCGGTACCGATCAGCGATGCGCCCTTGATGGGCTCGCAGATCTCACCGTTACGAACGATGTATCCCTCTCTTACGGCGAAGTTGAATGCGCCGGTGAAGGGGTTGACAGATCCGCCGCCCATAGCAGCGGCATAAATACCGTTGTCGATCGACTTGATGATGTCCTCGTTCTTATCGGGACCGTTTGCGATATAGGTATTAGTCATACGCGAGGTGGGCTCGTAGGAGTAATCCTGACGGCGGCCGCTTGCTGTGGAGGGCATACCCATTCTGCGCGAGCCGAGGCGGTCGATCATATAGGAGGTGAGGATACCGTCCTTGATGAGGGTGCGCTTGATCATCGGCATACCCTCGTCGTCGATGTTGCAGGAGCCCCAGCCGTTCGGGATGGTGCCGTCATCGATCGCGGTGACCTTGGGGTTCGCGATCTGCTGACCCATCTTGCCCGCCATCTGCGACATTCCGATACCAACGCTTGTTGCCTCGAGAGAGTGACCACAAGCCTCGTGGAAGATAACGCCGCCGAAGCCGTTGCCGATTGCAACAGTCATCTTACCCGAGGGGCAAGGAACTGCCTTGAGGTTGACCATAGCCTGACGCGATGCTTCCTTACCGACTTCTTCGGGATTGACAATGCTGTCAAAGAGCTCCCAACCCATGCTTCTGCCGGGATTCGAGCCGCCGGTCTGGTTCTCCGAGCCGTCGGACGCAACCGAGGAAACACTGATACGGGTTCTTACCTGTCTGTCGCCGGTGTAAAGACCCTCGCTGTTTGCAACGATAAAGTTCTTCTCGTTCGAGGAGATACCGCCCGATACCTGAACGATCTCGGGAGCGTACTCGTAAGCCTTGGTGCAAGCCGCGCGAAGGAGCTCGGCTCTTACAGCCGCGGGAACGTCGGAGGGCATGGTCTTGATGGGATGGATATTGGTGGGAATTCTTTCTGTCAGATAAAAATCGGGAATTCTCTGCACGGGGCTGCCGACAGCCTGTGCAACTCTTTCTGCGCACTCGCGCAGACCCGAGGGAGAGAGATCGGACGTGCATCCGAAATAGGTTTTTGTTCCGACAAACGCGCGGATTCCGACACCGCCGTGCACGCTGTCTGCGACGGTCTCGATCTTCTTGTTCGAGTAGCTTACGCTGTTTGCCTTTGAGTATTCCGAGTAGACTTCAACAAAGTCTGCGCCGCCGTGAAGCACGATGGCGATCAGCTCGGACATTGTTTTCTTATCAAGCATTTTTCTTTTGTTCCTTTCTTGATATTATATTTTTATTGAATTAATTATATCATAATATCTTATTAATGTAAATAAGTATTTGGAGATTTTAGAAAAAAATTTGAAAAACAAATTGAAATTGCAGTTTTATTTTTGTTTGAGATATTGACTTATTCTTAAATATAGAGTATAATAATAATGCAGAGTAAAACACTCTGTTGACAAGTGCCCTGCCGCTTTAAGAGCAGATCATTTATGAAAAGCGCCCTGCCGCTTTGAGCGCAGATTATTTATGTAAGGTGCACCACGGCCTTAACGGTGGTCTTTAATGACTGAAAGGGGCGAAAATTTCGTCCCTTTCTTTTTTGGAGCGAGTTATGGATAAACTTAATTTCTATACCGTTGATCTCAACTATGTTGATCAATTAAAATCTGCTGAACTTATGCACAGAGGTTTTAGCCGCGTCCCTGATATGGATTACGGGGAACTACACAAACCAAAGTTTTTATGTGGTATAGTGTTGCAGATAGAAAACATAGACTATTATGTTCCCGTCAGTTCATACAAACAGCAAAAACCGGATAATTTTTTGATTTACAGCGATAATGGACAAGTTGTCGGATCATTGCGTTTTAATTATATGTTCCCGGTACCGCGCAAGCTACTCACAGAAAGACGCATCACAGATGAATCGGATAGAGCATATCGTTCATTATTGGCGCAAGAGCTTCTATATTGCAGAAAAAAGCAATCGGAAATCATGCGTTTGGCAGAACGTACATACAAACGGGTCTTGCTCGGTAAAAATCCCGGTCTGGTTGCAAACAGCTGTGACTTCATTTTGCTCGAAAAAATTTGCCTGTCATATACCGAATAATATATTATATAGACGAATTTGAAAATTTCCTTAAAATTCTTAAAGAAACGCTTGCAAAATCTATCAATTAATGGTATAATATTTCTGTGTGAAAACACAACCCCGAATTTGAAAAACAAAAATTTTTATAAAAAGAAAGGTACTATCAATCATGGCAAAACACATCGTCGATTGGACCACAATTACAAACTTTGTAGTTGACTCTTTCGTAGGCTACGGAATCCCCCGCGAGGATGCAGAGATCTGTGCAGACGTTCTTCTCGAGAGCGACAAGCGCGGTATCGAATCCCACGGCTGCAACCGTTTCAAGCCGATCTACCTTGACAGAATCGAGGCAGGTATTCAGAACCCCGTAACCAATTTTGAAATCATCAAGGAGACCGAGACCACCGCTGTTGTTGACGGACATGACGGTATGGGTCAGGTTATCGGTTACAAGGCTATGCAGATGGCTATCGATAAGGCTAAGAAGTACGGTATGGGTATGGTAGCAGTTCGTAACTCCTGCCACTACGGTATCGCAGGTTACTACACCTCTATGGCTGCTTCTCAGGGCTGTATCGGTCTTACCGGTACCAACGCTCGTCCCACCGTTGCTCCTACCTTCGGCGTAGAGGGTATGTTCGGTACTAACCCCCTCACTCTCGGCGTTCCCACCGACGAGGCTTTCGACTTCAACTTTGACGGCGCTACCTCCACTTACCAGAACGGTAAGCTCGAGTACTACGCTCGTCTTGACAAGGACGCTCCCGCAGGCGCTCTCGTAACCAAAGAGGGCACCGCTTACGTTGGTAAGGCTGCTGACGCTCTCAAGGATATGGCAAAGGGCGAGTGCGCACTCTGCACTCTCGGCGGCCCCGGCGAAGAGGGCGCAGGCTACAAGGGCTACGGCTACGCTATGTTCGTAGAGCTCCTTTCCGCAGTTCTTCAGGACGGTTCCTACGGTAAGGCTCTTACCGGTCTTAAGGACGGCAAGAAGGTTCCCTTCCACCTCGGTCACTTCTTCATCGCTATCGACACCGATCACTTCCTCGGCGAAGAGGCTTGCCGTAAGAAGGCAGGCGACATCATCCGTGAAGTTCGCAGCGCAAGAAAGGCTCCCGGAGCTGAGCGCATCTACTCCGCAGGCGAGAAGGAATATGAGATCCGTCTCTCCCGTGAGTCCGGTGTTCCGATCAACGAGTCCGTTCAGGGCGAAATGAGTGCAGTTCGCGACAAGCTCGGTCTTACTCAGTACGTATTCCCCTGGGAAAAGTAATCTGAAAAAAGGTAGATTTACAGATGAATTACAGAGAAGAATCTCTTAAGAAGCATGCCGAATGGAACGGTAAGATCGAAGTTACCGCTCGCATTCCCGTAAATTCCCGCGACGACCTCTCTCTTGCTTACACCCCCGGTGTTGCAGAACCCTGCCTCGCAATTCAGGCAGACTATAACAAGTCCTTCGAGCTTACCCGCCGTTCGAACCTCGTTGCCGTTATCACGGACGGTACCGCTGTTCTCGGCCTTGGCGACATCGGTCCCGAGGCAGGTATGCCCGTTATGGAAGGCAAGTGCCTTCTCTTCAAGGAGTTCGGCGACGTTGACGCATTCCCTCTCTGCATCCGCTCCAAGGATGTTGACGAGATCGTCCGCACCATTTATCTCCTTTCCGGCTCCTTCGGAGGTATCAACCTCGAGGACATCGGAGCTCCCCGCTGCTTCGAGATCGAGCGCCGTCTTATCGAGATGTGCGACATTCCGATCTTCCACGACGACCAGCACGGCACCGCGATCGTAGTTGCTGCAGCTCTTCTCAACGCTCTCAAGATCGTTAAGAAGGATATGGCAGAGATCAAGATCGCTATGAGCGGCGCAGGCGCAGCAGGCGTTTCGATCGCAAAGCACCTCATCAATATGGGCGCAACCGCAGGCAACATCATCATGTGCAACAGCAAGGGCGCTATCTATGAGGGCAAGCCCGGTCTCAACTCCGAGATCCAGGAAATGGCTAAGATCACCAACAAGGATAAGGTTGACGGCACTATCGCAGACGCTCTCCGTGGTGCTGACGTGTTCATCGGCGTATCCGCTCCCGGCACCGTAACCGCAGAGATGGTTTCGACTATGGCAAAGGACGCTATCGTATTCCCGATGGCTAACCCCACCCCCGTGATCATGCCCGACGAGGCAAAGGCAGGCGGCGCACGTATCGTTGGTACCGGCCGTTCCGACTTCCCCAACCAGATCAACAACCTCCTTGCATTCCCCGGCATCTTCCGCGGTGCGCTTGACGTCCGCGCGTCGGTGATCAACGAGGAAATGAAGGTTGCAACCTCCCGCGCACTCGCTTCTCTCATCAGCGACGCAGACCTCACCGAGGAGAACATCATCCCCTCCGCGCTCGACAAGAACGTCGGCAAGGTCGTAGCAGCTGCAGTTGCAGAGGCAGCAAGAGCAACAGGCGTTGCAAGAATCTAAATCTTGATTCAACTCAAAACCCACCTCAACCGAGGTGGGTTTTGTTGTTATTCAAAGAAATCGTTAATACTACAACCAACTACAACCGCAAGAGCAGGAAGAAAAGTTATATCCGGATAACAAATCTCCTTCTCCCATTTATAAACCGCCTGCGGAGAAACGCCAAGCTTTCTTCCAAGCTCGTTTTGTGTGATATGGTTTTCGGCGCGGTATTCCTTGATCTTTTTTGAAATCGTTATTTTTGTGTCAATCATTAACACCTCTTTTATATTCGGTTTGTCTCATACGTGAGATAAGAGCAAGCAGTTCTTGCCTTCTCGGCAGATCGAGAAAGCGCTCACATGTTGTGAAATATGAGGAATAAACGACATCAAGCCCCTCGGAATCGATCTTTGCGTAGAGCTCATCTATCTTCCTCGTCACATCAAATATTCTATCATTATTCGATATTTCAAGGAAGCGCAGCATAAATCCGAGCGCATCAAGCTGGCGGGGTGAGACGATGTCGTGCAGACCGCGGACGTCTATCATCTCGTCGCCGATGATGATAAATCCCATCTCCGAGACTTCAAGCCGTTCGCTTCCGCTTCCCTCGGGATATGAGGTAAAGCCTTCCGCGCGGAGAACTCGGCTCTGGATCCAATCCACCGTTGTCGGAAGCTCGGGGGCGACTGCGTGTGAAGCACAGATTTCTTTCGACTTTTCGGTCACATCGTGAATGAGGTAATCCTCCATCATATATATTTTGTCGGCAACCGCAAGATACTCGCCGCTTCCGCCGATGACAAGGATCGTCGAAACTCCGCGCGAGTGCAATTCGTTTACTCTGTCGGTAAATGGCGTTATGGGCTCCTTTTCGATCAACGCCTTCATCATTCTGTCGCGGATCATAAAGTTTGTCGCACTTCTATCCTCGTCGATCAGTAAAAGACGTGCGCCGTGATCGACAGCCTCCATTATATTAGCAGCCTGCGAGGTCGAGCCGGAGGCGTGTGTTGTTGAAAAATCGCGTGTATCACCGTTCGGAAGCCACTTGATAAAGGGCGATATATTTACTCTCTTGACGCTTCTACCATCCTCCGCGGAGATCGTCACGGCGCTTTCGTCGGTGATGCAAAGCTCACGCCCGTCCCCGAGAACGTGGTCATATATTCCCGCAGAAATGGCATCGAGAAGCGTCGATTTTCCCGAATAGCCGCCGCCCGTAATAACTGTGACACCCTTCTTGATCCCCATTCCGCGCACACCGCAGACTTCGATCTCGTCTTCGGGTGTTGACTTAAATGGTATGGCATCAAGCATCGGCAGATCGCTCCCCTTTTCTCGCGGCAAAATGCTTCCGTTTGCGACAAAGGCACAGTAGTCACTTTTCTTCAGCCACGCACGGATAGTGGCTTGCTTTTCCGCAAGTTTGAGGCTTTGCTCAAGTGAGACTCTGTCGAAATCTGCGATAAAGCGCTCAACCGCATCGGGCAGATCTCGGCATATCATTCCGATCGTTTTCTTCAGCTTCTTTTTGGGAAACTGAACCTGAAGCATGATACAAACGCAGAGCACGGGCGGACGCTTTATGCCATCATGCAGAATAAATACAGACGAACCGCCACCGTTTTCATAGTCCTTTTGCGGACACTCGGCAAAGAACGCGCTGTTTCTTACCGTCACCTCACCGCCCGGTTGGCAAAGATAATACTTCCCGTTCTCATCATCAGGGCGGCTTCGATTGTAAAGCTCTGCATTGAGTTCGCCGATATACTTTCCGAATTCACGCAGACAAAAATCGGCAGATGACTTATTCGGTGCTTCTATCCCCAAGCGCGCGCAGGGAATATGAATCGTCACGGTCGGCTTATCCTGCGCAAGTTTGTGCGTTGCGGTGATCAGGAATCCAACATCTCCGTTAAAGTACGTCGAATCATATTCGAGCCAAGGTTCAATATCCGGATAGGCTGGATCGGAAACCAACATCCTCCCGTCGTACATTTCCTTGTATGTCGTTGTGTTCGGCTCCATAGCTAATAATTTGTTTTTCAGTCTTTTCAATGCGCATCCCTTCTTTCATTTTAGAAATTGTTCTGATAGTCATTGATAATCCTCCTTTCAATAAAAAAAGCACCCTTCTCGGGTGCACAAAGATATTGACCTACCGTTAAAATAACTCAGGAGGCTGATATGACATCCGATAAATATAAAGCTTTGTCATTTTCATCGCCTCCTTTGGCAGTTTTATTGCTTACATTATATCATTTTTCAAATTGCTTGTCAAGCGATTTTTATCAACCGTTGGTTTATTTTGCATATATTTGTCCCGAGCGGCATATATTTTAGCGAAATATATTCTCACGGAGGAAAAAATATGAGCGACAACAACAAAAGATTTTCATACACCTCGCGTCTTTTCGACCGCGTGCAGACCTGCGAGCTTTCGGATGATTTCACACTTCCCGACTATATGCCCGCCGTCGGGCGAGTCCTTTCCTGCTCTGCCGTAGCGGGAACTCCCACGCTCTACCTCGGCGGCGGAAGCGCAGAATATGCAGGCGGGATCAGGTATTCGGTCTTATACGAATCAGCCGAGGATTCGTCACTATGGTGCGCCGAGCTGCCGAGTGAGTATGACCTTGTTCTCTCGGACAATGCTTTACCGAAGGATCCCTCTGCTCTTTCCTATCTGCCCGATGCTTTGACAGAAAACGTTTCGGCACGTGTGACCGCACCGAGAAAGCTGACGCTCAAGAGCCGCGTCCGTCTTTCGCCCGAGCTTCGCGCTTATGCTGATGCCGAAACTCTCATCCACGGCGACAGCGGCAATGACGATTTGAAAGTGCTGACCGCGCGCGCCGACTGCGGGTACTATTCATCAGTATCAAACGCACCCATCACTTGCAAAGACCGACTCACACGCGCGGAAGCAGGGCTTTCGGCAAGCGACGAATTCCGCATCATATCCTCGCGCGGTGACGTTATGATCTCGCATGTACAGCTTTCGGACGGCGGTGCTCTCTGTCGCGGCGAGGTCTGCGCACACATTCTGCTGACTCGAGAGGGCGAGGGCGAGCGTCCGAGAAAGATGATCCGCAAGATCCCCTTTGCCGAAACTCTGCCCATCGGAAGCACTCTTCCCGATAAAGCACAGATCATCGGGATCCGCGCCATCGGAGTTTGTCCCGCCCTCACTGCGGCGGCTACCGAGGACGGAATTGATCTCGAGGCTACCGTTATGCTCTCCGCGGAGGCAGCCGCAACCGGAGAAATTGCTTATATCAAGGACGCTTATTCGAAAACATCGGATTGCGAATCCTCAAGACGCAAGCTGACACTTCCTTCCCCACTTGCCTGCTGGTGCGGAAACGCGACCGTCAGTTCATCCAAGCCCCTTACCGATCTTTCCCTTGACAGCGGAATGCGTCTTTGCGACATTCGCGCCACGCTACTCCCCGAAATCAAGACCGAGATCAGCGAGGGAGGCAGATTCACCGCAAGCGGCAAGATCAAATTCTCCGCTATCGCAGACAACGGAGCAGAGCTCATCCCCGCTGAGTTTGAAGCTGATATGAAATACACCTCTGATGTTCGCGGAGGCGCTGATGATCTTCCGCTTAAGACCTCGGTAACCGCTGCAGTTGCAGAAGTAAAGGGACGCATCGACTCCGACCGAATCGTATGCGACTGCGAACTTTACATTTCCTGTCTTATCGACAAGGAGCAGGAAATTGACTCGATCGGCGAGATCAATCTCACGCCGTCCGCATTCTCACAGCCCAACGCCTCGCACATCCGAGTTTGTTATCCTTCCGTCAGCGAAACCCTTTGGGATATTGCCAAAAGGTACCGCACAGATGCGGAGATCATATCCGAAAAGAACGCGCTTGAACCGACTCTTACGCCCGATTCATCCAATTCGCTCGGAAACGCAAAATATCTAATCATATAAAAAACAACGCCCTCCGTCACGAGGGCGTTGTTTTCATAAAGTATCAGTGCTCTCTTTTGCAACAACAGCAACTGAGAGGTAAGCTCACTGTCAACAGTATTTAACTGCTAAATTTGCAGGATCCGCGTTATGTGCGACGTTACAGGAGTTAATTTCTGTATCCGCGATTTCAAGAGACACAGAAGTATTTGCGGAATCCAAGCTCTCTGCCGCCACGTACATAGCAATCATTCCGATAGCGGAAAGTCCCATCAGAATAGCCATGATAAGCGCAATAATACGAACAACCTTTGGCATTTTTTCCTCACAAGAATTTATTTCGGTATTATCCGATTAACATATTAATTATACTATATTTTTCGGTGAATTGCAATAGTTTTTTTGATTTTTACGCAAAAAAGCACCTCCCGAAGCGGGAGGTGCTTTTTATGTAAGATATAATAATCCGTTAATTCAGATTAGTTCTCTCTCTTCTTGAAGCTAACAGCTGCAACACCAAGGGTAGCAACAGCAACGAGAGCTACGATGAAGAAGATAGCGTTGTCGCCGGTCTTGGGGTTTTCGATCTCGCCGGTAGCGGGAATGGTGAGGCTGAGGTAAGCGATGTTCATCTTGCCCTCTGCATCGGTGAAGTAGCAATCGCAACCTGCGCAGTACCAGTACTCGTTCATACCGTTCTCGGTAGCAGTAGCTTCAACCTTAGCGGTGTAAGCAAGCTTGGAGAGGTCACCCTCAACGGTGAGGTTCTTGATGTTGGTGAGCTGAGTAGCTGCTGCATCTGCGAAGTAAGCATCGCACTTGGGGCAGTACCAGTACTCAAGGTAGCCGTTTGCGTGGCAAGCAGCGATAGCCTCGTGGTGTACGAGCTCTGCAACTGCGGGAGTCTCAAGGTTCTTACGGTTGGTTACCTGGGTAAGAGCCTCGTCAGCGAATACGATCTCGCAAGTAGGATCGGTGCAGTACCAGAACTCAGCAGAGCCGGGAACGTGGCAAGCCTCGGTAGCGGGAACGTATGCGATGGTGTGAGTGTGCTCAGCATCGCCGGTAGCGGGAATGGTGAGGCTGAGGTAAGCGATGTTCATCTTACCCTCTGCATCGGTGAAGTAGCAGTCGCAGCCTGCGCAGTACCAGTACTCATTCATACCGTTCTCGGTAGCGGTGGGCTCAACCTTAGCGGTGTAAGCGAGCTTGGAGAGGTCGCCCTCTACAGTGAGGTTCTTGATGTTGGTGATCTGGGTACCTGCAGCGTCGGTGAAGTAACCGTCGCAATCAGGGCAGTACCAGTACTCGAGGTAGCCGTTTGCATGGCAGGGAGCGATAGCCTCGTGGTGAACGAGCTCGGTGTCAGCGGGGGTCTCAAGAGCCTTGCGAGTGGTAGGAATAGCATCGGGAGTGCCCTCAATGTCAGCGAATACCTGATCGCAAGTGGGGCACTGCCAGTACGCCTTGGAACCGGGCTTGTGGCAAGCCTCAGCTGCGGGGACGAAGCCAAGCTCAACGGTAGGCTCGGTAGCGAGGCTAAGATATGCAACGTTGTACTTACCCTCTGCATCAGAGAAGTGAGTGTCGCAACCAGCACAGTACCAGTATTCCTTCATACCGGCAGTGTGGCAACCCTCAACAGCTGCAGTGTAAACGAGGTCATGGGTGTGAGGAGCCTCAATGACTTCGGTCTCAACTCTGCCACATGCGCAAGAACGCTCTTTAAGTCCGGAACCGTCAGAATTTAATTGTACAGTCTTCCAAGCGGTCCAGTCATGGTTTGCTGTGCCTGTTGCAACGCAGTCGGTGGCTGCAGAAGCAAAAAACGTCATGGTAGCAAGGCAAATCACAACAGCTACAATAATTGTCATAAACTTTCTCATTTTTAATCTCCTTTTCTTAATTATGAAAGTTTTTCGGATATATTATACCACATAACATGTCATAAGTCAATGCTTTTCACAAAAAATCTTTATTTATTATCTCTTACACTAAATTATACTATCTTTCCCATAACAACAGCACTTATATTAATTGTTACACATTATCCATTATATACTATCATCTTTTCATATATGACTTATCCTTCGCCCATTTACAAATCTTCGTAAATATGCTATAATATAGTTATAAACGCTGTGGAGGTCACAAATGTTTTCTACATATTATAATAAGGTAGTTTGCGCGATCATATCTCTCACTTTAATCTTCTCCATTTTCGTCCTGCCGGCTTCGGCATCGATCAAGCCGAATTATGCGGCTTACGAATACGGTGAGGCTTACAAATCAAGCAACTATTACGATCAGCTCCTCGAAGCAAAATCAAAACTGACAGGAGACCACAGATACGACGTGATCCTCATCGCACTTTCGCAGGTCGGATACCACGAGGGCGACTCGGATGCCGATATGGACGGCTGGAACCTTGGCGGATCGGAAAACTTTGTCGAATACAACCGCCTTTTCTGCAAGCTTGAAGGCATCTGGGGCTACGCCTGGTGCGCGGCTTTCGTTTCATGGTGCCAATTTCAAGCGGGGATCCCTGCCGAGATCGACTGCTCCGAGGTCAGCTGTCCGAGAATGATCAACGAGATACTTAAGCCGCAAGGTCTTTACAAAACCCGCGAATCGGGCTACACCCCCATCATTGGTGACCTTATTTACTTCAAAAACGCAACCTCGAACGCTGTTTCAACTCATGTCGGACTCGTTATCGGAGTACGTGACGGTTACGTCTACACCGTTGAAGGCAACGGCGGCGAGCGTGTTGCCCGTCACAAATACGCATTGAACGACAGCTACATAGTCGGCTACGGCGCGCTCAAATACGAAACCAAAGAGGGTACCGATTACTCGGTCTTCTCGCTTGAAGAGGACTCCGCGAAACCCGGAAAGTTCGTTGTGACCGCCGATTCGCTCAACGTCCGCGCGGGTGCCGGAACATCATTCTCGATCCTCGGCACACTCAAGCACGACGACGAAGTGGAAGTTCTCAAATTCAACGAGAACTGGGGTAAAATCGACTTCAACGGCAAAGAAGGCTGGATCTCCGCTTCTTATCTCCGCTCAAGCGACGTGAATGTCTTCACTATATATTATAAGGTAGGCGAAGGCAAAATGAAGCTTACCCAACAGCGCAGATTTCCCGATAAGGAAACCGTCATCACCGATGAAGTACCCACACTTGAAGGCAATACCTTCATCGGTTGGGCTACCGAAAAGGGCGGCGAGGTCGTTTACTCTGCCGGTGCAAGCTACACTGCTGACGAAGACGTCACACTATATGCTGTTTGGGATCCCGCGATTCTCACCGTCACGTTTGCGGACTACGACGGCAGCGTTCTTGAAACAGTCGAATACCCCTACGGTTCAAAGGTTGAAGAACCCAAGGACATCAAGCCCACCCGCGAGAGCGACGGCGAATATGCCTACGAATTTGCCGGATGGAACGAAAAGATGACATGGTACATCAAGAGAGATATGACCTACACAGCGACATATAGTGCTCGCGAGCTGACTGCGGAGGAAAAGGAGCAATACATCGCCGCACAAGCGACCGAGGCTCTGACCGAAGCACCCGCGGAAAGCGGCTGCGGCGCATCGGTCGCACTTCTGCCTCTCATTCTTTTCTGCACGCCTATATTAATTAAAAGGAAGAAATAAATAAAAACCAAGGGACTGGCTCACTATGATATGTTTTGCAAAGAGTAATATAAACAATATCATTAATTACCCCTTGGTGAAATTCGCAAAAAAATGAAGTTGCGCGGGCTCCTTTCACCGCTTCCGCGGTCCCCCTTCCTCCCGGAGGAAGGCTAAGGGTGAGTGCTATCTTCATAGTTCGTGCAGCGAATTTTGCTCAAATTAATAATTTTGCATACAAAAAAGGAATATTTTATTTGAATCAATTTGCACTCGTAATAGAGTTATTGCAAACTCTTTCAATAAAATATTCCTTGTTGCTTTTTAAGGTTTAAGTTAAAACAATATTCGCTGAATATCCGAAGGAGTTTGCACTTACCATCCAGCCTTCCTCCGGGAGGAAGGGGGACCGCGGAAGCGGTGAAAGGAGCCCGCGCAACTATCGGTTAACACAAATAACATCTATGTTAAATGAGCCAGCCCCTTTTCTTCATCAGTTAATATCAAAATCCACCATTACGGGGCAATGGTCGCTTGAGAGGAGCGTATAGTCGTGGAGAATGACGCGGAACATCTTGGGAGTGAGCGTGCTCTTGTTGTAAAGCAGAGCGTGGTCTATTGCCGAGCTGTATGCCTTTGTGGGCGTGACAACTTCGATATAAAGTCCGAGAGAAGCATCCCAAGGAGAGTATGAGTGGTGGGTAGTAATGTCCATCGTATCGGGCGAGATCTTCTGCAAATTCTCGAATCCCGCGGAATAAAGATTCTTGATGGGATCGGAACTGATGTTACAGTTGAAATCGCCGCCGACGATCATCGGACAATTATACGTTGCGGTGATGTCCTTGACGACCTCTGCGAGCTGTGCGGCGTCCTTGATACGCGCCGACCTGCCGAGATCATCGCTCGTCCAGTAGAAATGAGTCGAGCCGACGGCAAATACGTCGCCGCTCGCCTTATCCTTGAATACCGCCCAGGATACCGACTTCGACTTGTCGCCCGCGCCGTCGTCATATAGATAGTATCCGCACTTGACGATGTCAAACTTATCTGCGCGGTAAAGCATTGCGGTATAATCCTGCTTGTTGCTGTTAGTGGGCGTGATCGGAACGGGTGAATAACCGAATTTTTTCATTCTCGCGTGATAAGTACCGACACACGCGGCGTTTTCCTGAAGACCGATAACGTCGGGAAGATACTCGAAATGCAGCTCCGCCTGCATCTGGTTACGGGTTTCCATCGGATATACGTCGGTATGCGCGCCGTGGACGTTGTTGAAGATAACGCGATACTCACCCGCACGGTTTTCAATGTCCTGCTTATCCTCGGGCTCGGAAACTCCCGTGTGAGTGAAGCCCTCTGCGATCTCGACCTTGTCGCCCTTGAAAAGAGTTCCGGTCAGATATTCGTAAGCCGCCGCGTAGCCTTCCATACACTCCGCGGAAACGAAAAGCTTGCTTCCCGCGGCGCGGATCGAATAGCCGTGGCGAGTTTCAACCGCCTCGCCGCCTCTGGCAGTTACGCCAAAAATGATCTCTCGCGCATTGGCGTCATCGTTCTTTACCGAGGAATCGAGCTTTATGGGAAGTGCAAAGCCCGCTGAGGTGGAAAGATCGTTGGCAAAAAGACGCGCGTATCTCTCGGCGGAATAAATATCGGTCTTGTTGTAAACGATACGGTATTCGCTGAGGTCTGCGCCAAGAATATTACAGGTACCGATCGTATACTTGCCGTAAGTATACAGGAACTTGTTTGCCTCGGTCAGTTCGATCGTGGCGCTGCCCATATTGTTTTTACTCTGCTTTACAAGCACGTCATTGATAAAGCGCTCGACAGCCTTTTCGGTCGAGCTGATCGTTGTGCCTGCAAGAATGATCTTGTCGCCTTCAAAGGTCACGGCATAATCGCGAGTGCGCATGCCCTCAGTCACCTTTTTCGATGCCTCGCGATCGGCAACGCCGAGAAGGATCTCATACTGATGCTCAACGCCCGTGTCGCCGATGGGTCTCGAAAGGATCTCGTCGCTCGTAAGCTTGAGCTCAACGCCCGTGTACTTCGCTATCTGCTTGCGGAGATTAAGGGCTACATCCTTAATTTCATTATCGAAGCTATAGGGATAAACAATGTAAAACTCGCATTTGCCCGCCTCGCTGAATTTAAGCGTCTGCGGGATCGGCTCGGTTTCTTCGATAAGAGCCGTGGTTTCGTTTTCCGTGCTTTCGACGGACGTTTCACCACCGCCGCAGGAGGAAAAGAGGAGCGTAAACGTCAAAATGCAGATCAAAAGAGTAAAAAATCTCGTCTTTTTCATAATCAATCTCCGTTTATTGGATTATTTTCTATATATTCGTCAAGGATCCTCGCCGCGAGCCGCACGGCTTCAAGGCAAGGGCGCCCCGCATAATATTCTTTGGTGCGTTCTTCGGGAACGTGATCGGTCGAGACCGCATTCGTGCCCATTCTTGAGGCGAGAATATCGCGGCAAACGATGCTTCCCCACCGCTCGGAAAAGCGGGAGGCAAGGAGCTGAATACGCTTGTAATGCTCGCTCTTTTCGCCCTGCGTGGGAGGGATAGCAAATCCGTAGATAAGTCCCGCCGCCATTGCCGCGCCTGAAAAAGCACCGCAGACCTCGCGCAGTCTTCCGACTCCGCCGCCCATAGAGGAGGAAAGGCGAGAGGCTGTTTCAAAATCAAGCCCGTGAAGATCGCAAAAAGCGCAAAATACCGCCTGCGCGCAGACCGCGCCCGAAAGGAAGAGCTCTGCCGCACGCGCCTCGTGGGGTGTCATTTTTTCTTCCATATCAGTGCGCCACCTCGCTGTTTTTTACAAACGAAACAAATCGCGAACCTTGAAGAGTCAGCATTCCCGCATCGGCAACCGCAAGCGAGTCGAACTCGATGCTTGACATACGCAGTTCCGTTCTCTGCCCGGACGAAAGTTCAAAAGTTACATAATGATAATAGTGCCTGTGCGAAATATGGTTATGATGGTTATGATGACGGTGAGATACCGTTCGCTTATCGACCACCTTTGCTTCAACCGTCAGGCGCGGGGCGTTGTCGTCCTTTGATTTTTGTTTTACAATGTAAATAATAATAAACACAAAAACCGCGCCGGTAAAAAAGGAAGTCAACAAAAACATGATGAAGAACAGAGCGAAAGAAAGTCCGAACAATTCCATCGTCTTATACCTCAATAGCATTCATATCCGCAACCAGCTTGCCGAGGCAGCCCTCGAGCAAAACTCCGTCGCGGCGGGGCTCGGCATCACCGTACTCAAGCGAGTAGTCGATGACCTCCGCCGTAAAGCGCGAGGCATATTCCGCACTCTTTTGCAGTATTTCTCTGTCAAGCGGCTTGCCCGACTTGAGAATATATGCAAGCATGACCGAGGCGAAAAGATCGCCCGTGCCGGGATAATCGTTGCGCCTTGCACGCTCGGAATACATCTTGCCAAGGCAGTATGTGCCGACGCCATCCTTGAAATGAATACCCGTGATGATACACTCGGCATTCGTGAAGGTCTTTATCTTTTCCTCAATCGCACCGATGGCGGCTTGTGCCTCTTCTTCGGAATATTCCGAAAGATCGGGATATTCCGTGTCGGTCATAAGACACGCCTCGGTAAGATTGGGCGTTATGATGTCCGCACGCGCGCAAAGGCGGCGCATTTTGGCAACAAGCTCGGGGAAGCAAGCCGAATAGAGCTTTCCGTCGTCGCCCATAACGGGATCGACGAAGATCAGGGTGTTCTCATCTGCAGTCTTATCGATGAAATCCTCGACGGTTCTGACCTGGCGCTCGCTTCCGAGGAAGCCTGTGTAGATCGAGTCGAAATCAAGCCCAAGCTCACCGAAATGGCGGGCAATATCGCCGATCGAATCGTCAAGATCGCGGAAATGCATATTTTCGAATCCGCCCGTATGAGTGGAAAGCAGGGCTGTGGGCACGGGAACCGTTTGAATTCCCGATGCCGAAAGCGCGGGAATTATGACGGTCAGCGCGCACCTGCCAAAGCAGGAAAGATCATGCAAAGCCGCCACGCGCGGCAATTTGCGTTTAATGTTAATTTTCATAGTTATTTTCTTCCTCTGTAACAAGTCCGAAATATCGGTCGAGCACTTCCCTTGCCGCCCAGGAGGCGTTATATCCGTGCGCTCCGCGTTCGAGGACACAGGCAATGACTATCTCGGGCTCCTTGAGTGGCGCAAAGGTAACGAAAACAGCATTGTTGCTCGCCGTTGAGAAGGTCTGAGCCGTTCCCGTCTTGCCTCCCGCGCCGATCTCGGCGGGGAAATCGCCGAAGGAGCTTCTCAGATCTGCGGAGGATGTAAGCGACCCCTGCATCCCCTCGATGATGGCGCTATACGCCGAATTTGTTATTTCGACCTCAGCCTTCACCTCGGGCTCACGGACGAAGATCACCTCACCCGAAAAGCTTCGCACCTCTTTGAGCAGATGCGCGGCATAGCGCGTGCCGCCGTTTACTATCATCGAAACATAATTCGATATCTGAAGCGGCGTGTGCTCGCTGTAACCAACGCCGATTGCGGTTCGCAGCGTGTCACCCGGCATCCACGCGCGGTCGGAGATCGGGATATTGAGCGTTTGCTTATACGCCGCATTTCCGAGAACGCCGACGTTTTCGGCAAGCTCGATGCCCGTGGGCTGACCCATGCCGAAGATCTTGAAATACTTGTTTATTCTGTCAATGCCCATGATCCTGCCGAGCTCATAATAGAAATAGTTGCAGGATACGCTGAGTGCCTTCGAGAGATTTATCGAACCGTGCACGGTGTGATAATCGGTATAGACCCAGCATTCGGGCTGATAGTCGTCGTAATAGGTATAAATACCCTTGGTATTTATCTTGAATGAGCTTGAAAAGAGCGCGCTGTCGATATAAAGCGGCTCGGCAAGCGCGGCGACGGACGTGCCGATCTTTGCCGTCGATCCGGGGCGGTACTGTCCCATCAGTGCGCGGTTTGTATAAACGCTTCGCGGATCATTAACAAGCTCTGCAAAATCGCGGTTGAAGGTTGCAAGGTCATAGGTGGGATAGGATCCCATTGCAAGAATCGCTCCGCCCTCTGCGGTTTGCACCACTATCGCGCCCGCGTCGCAATCCTCGCCGTCAAGATCGCCCGCCGTGGCGGCAGCTTTATCATTGACGCGCTTAATATTGTCGGCAAGCGCATCCTCTGCCGCTATCTGCAGCATAATGTCTATCGTCAGGTAAACGTCTTTTCCCGCCACGGGCTCTTTTGTCACCTCGCGGCTGACGATATACCCATTTTCATCCTCCACGATCTTCATCTCGCCGTCGGTACCGTGAAGATATTCCTCAAAAGCAAGCTCACAACCGCTGATGCCGACCTTTGCCGTCATCGGATAGCCGAGTGAGGAATAGTATTCGGCATCCTCCGCAAGAATGCGGCTGATCCTGCCGAGAATGTGGGATGCATAACCCGGGTAATGATATTTTCTCGAATAATCGACCTTGAGATCGACACCGCGGAGATTAAGCTCACGGACCGCGGTAACAAGCGCCATGTCGATGCCCTCGGCAAAAACGTAGGGCTCAACTGCGGAAAAGCGGATGGCATCCATCTCGTAACGGACGCGAATCAGCTCGGTCATTTCCTCGGCGGTATACTTCGGCTCGCCCGAGTCATCGAGCATACGGTATTTTTCCGCGATCGCCCTTGCGATCTCCGAGGCGGCGGCATCCTCCTCAAGCGAGAGCTCGCCAATGATACGTGAAAGCCTTGCCTTTACCGTGGAGCTTTTGAGAATGTCAACGTCGAAGGTTATGGCGGGATAAACGCCCTTAAAGGGGCATTGACTTTCGGTGCGGAAATCGGTGCCGTCGAGCAGGGAGAGCACGGCGAGAATATCCTCGTTTTGCTCGGAATAGGTCTTCCGCATTGCCGAATAGTCATATATCAGCGAATAAATATATTCGTTGCTTACAATAATTTTTCCGTTCGTGTCAAATATCTCGCCGCGCACGGCGGAGAGCGTCACGTAACGCTCGGTATATCCGTCGTCCGTCTCGGCATCCGCACCGCCGTAAAGGCTCTGGATCCTGAACGCCGAAAAGATATAGACGATGCAGATCAGTACGAAGAAAACGCCGATGATGAGATACCTGTAAAGATAATCGCTTCGTCCGTATTCCTCGACCGCAGTCTGCAGTTCTTTTTGTTTATTATCGTTCATCTGAATATTATTCCATTTCGATCTTCTTATGGAAGGGTCGCGAAGTGGCTCTGACCGGGAAATACATCGGCACGGCGCAGGCAAGAGTGATGAAGTACTCTGGAATGATCACCTCGGTGAACATCAGATAGATATTTATGTCAACCTCGGTAAACATCAGGTGGAGAAGGCTGAGAGCACCGCGCAGAGCGGTTCCGATAAGCATATAAAGGAGCCAGGAAATAAAGTTTCTGTTGAGAAAAACACGGCTGACTATGCCGAAAATGTAGCCGCAAAGCATATAAAAGAGCGGCATAAGCAGAATATGCGAGCCGCCGCCGAGAGCCTCAAGGAGGACTCCGCCGCCAATGCCCGCAACGGCTCCGCTTCTCTCGCCGTCATAAACCGCAAGTCCGATGACAGCGATCAGAACCAGATCGGGCGACGCCTGAAGCATCGCAAGCGCGGGAAAGAGCGAGCTTTGCAGAATTCCCGAAAAAAAGACGAGGACTGTGAAAAGAAGGATCTTTCCTATGTTTTGCGAGGAGAAAAAATCCTGCCGCTTTTGTTCCTTGAATTCCATATCATTCTCCCCGCTCGGACGTGATCTCGTATTCGGTTATGATCATAACCTTTGAGATCGATTCAAGATCTGCCGCGGGCTCGACGGTTGCCACAAGCGTCCTTGTGCGCTCGTCCATATTGATCTCGGTCACCTTGCCGATAAGCAATCCCCTGGGATATACCTCGCCGATGCCCGAGGAAAGGACCTTGTCGCCGACGCGGATATCCGAATCTGCCTCAATATAAACCATTCTGCAAAGCCCCTCGGTGCGGAGCTCATAGGTGCCCTCGACAACTCCGAGAGTACCCGAACGCTCGATATACGCACCGACTGCGGAGGAGGATTCGGTTATTATCTCCGCCTTCGACCAGGTCGAACCGACCTCTGTGATATGACCGATAAGCCCCTTTTCGGTTATCACGGGCATATTGACCTCGATACCGTGCAAGCCGCCCTTCGACAGAGTGATCACTGTGCGATAATTCGTCGACTCGCGGCCGACAACGGTGGCATTTTCAAAAAGGAAATCTATATGTTCCTCCTTGATACCGAGATAATCGGAATAAAACTCGTTTTCCTCCTTGATCAGCTCGGCATCGTAAACAAGGCTCTTGTATCCCTCAAGCTCAGCGCGAAGGGCGTCATTTTCGTCCCGCAGCTCCTCAAGAGTTCTGAAATAAAGCGAAAAGCCCGAAATTCCTTCGCCAACCTTGGTAAAAGCCCATCTGAAGGGGCTTGCTACCGTTACGATCGCGGAACGGATATAGGAGCCCTGCCCCATCGCGCAGAGAACCCCAGGCACGATCGACAAAAGCAGAGCGACAGCGAGCGATATTACAAAAAATCTGCTCTTAAATAGCTTCAGAATGAATCCCATATCCTAATCCTTTGAATCCTTTATCTTGCACGGTATTTTGCAACACCGCTGTAATTGCCCTCGATAACTCGGCCGATGCCGAGAGCAACGCTGTCAAGCGGTCTTTTGGCGACCGTGACGCGAACGCCCGTGCGCTCGGTGATGAGCGCGGGCAGACCTCCGAGAAGCGCTCCGCCGCCCGCAAGCATTATACCGAAGTCGAAAATATCGGCGGAAAGCTCGGGGGGAGTGTTCTCGAGTGCCATTCTGATCGTATCTATGATCTGATCGACAGACTCGCGCATAGCCTCTCTGACCTGCGCCGAGGTGATTGTCATAACCGCGGGCAGACCCGTGCGAAGGTTTCTGCCCCTGATCTCGCGCTCACCGCGGTCCATCGAGGGATGCACCGAGCCTATATCCTTTTTGAGCGCCTCCGCGGTGCCGTCGCCGATGAGTATCTTGTGCTCGCGCTTCATATACTGCACGATCGACTCGTCAAGCACGTTGCCCGCAGTCCTCAGCGAATGCGAAATTACGATTCCGCCAAGGCTGATGACTGCAACCTCAGTCGTTCCGCCGCCGATATCAACTATCATCGAGCCGCGCGCGCCCGCGATCTTGAGTCCCGAGCCGATCGCAGATGCGATGGGCTCATCGATAAGAGCAACGCTCTTGGCGCCCGCCTCAAAAGTTGCATCCTCAACAGCACGGCGCTCAACCTCGGTAACCCCGTAGGGTATGCAGATCATGACCGTGGGGCGCGAGAGCACTCCGCCCGCCGAAACCTTGCCGAAGAAGGAGTGAAGCATTGCCGCGGTCTTGTCGAAATCCGCGATGACGCCGTCCTTGAGCGGTCTTTGCGCCGCTATATTGCCGGGAGTTTTGCCTATCATACGCTTCGCCTCACTGCCCACGGCAACGACCTTCTTGCGTACCTGATCGACCGCCACAACGGACGGCTCGCGCAGAACTATTCCCTTTCCCTTCATATAGACCAGGGTATTTGCCGTACCCAGGTCGATTCCAAGATGCTTTGACATCGTTTTTCTCCGTTAATCTATTTCAGTGATGCGGATGCCGAACTCTTCTTCAAGCAGAGTCTTGACCGCGTGAATGGGCAGACCGACAACCGAATACCAATCGCCCGTGACACCCGCAATATAGAGCGCCGCGCGCCCCTGAACAGCATATCCGCCCGCCTTGTCATAGGGCTCGTCGGTCGAAATGTAATCCTCGATCTCCTCGGGGCTCATTTCGTCGAAGGTAACGTAAGCCGTTTCGACAGCGGTTGCGAATCTGCCTTTGTAACCGATGCAGATGCCCGTGTGAACGGCACTTCCGCAGCCGCAGAGCATTGTCAGCATTCTGCGTGCGTCCTCTTTGTCGGTAGGTTTGCCGAGAATTTCGCCAAAGCACTCAACAAGCGTGTCTGCGGCAAGAATGACGCAGTCCGAAAGCTCGGGGTGAGCCTCGGCAAGTGCACGTGCCTTGCGGCGGGCAAGCATCGTCACCGCGTCCGCGCACTCGATACCCTCGGAAAGGGTCTCGTCCGCATCGACGGGCATAATGTCAAATTTGAGCCCGACGCTTTCGAGTATTTCTTTTCTTCTCGGCGACTGCGAGGCAAGAATGAGCTTCATATCAGTTCACCCCCGTCGAGCCGAATCCGCCCGTGCCGCGCTCTGTTTCGTCAAGCTCGTCCACCGGAAGAAACGCCGCCTGATATACGGGCATAAACATAAGCTGTGCGATGCGATCACCGTCGGATACCTTAAAAGGCTCGCTTCCTCTGTTGATCAGCGTTGCGCGAAGCTCTCCGCGGTAATCCGAATCGATAACGCCGATGCCGTTGGCAAGTGTCACGCCGTACTTTGCGCCAAGTCCACTTCTGCCCGCCATAATAGCAACAATGTCGTCACGACCCGTGGAGATCGCGATACCCGTGGGGATCATTACCCACTCCCCCGGCTGAATGATCACCTCGCCGCCCTCAAGAGCCGCGCGGATATCAACCGCAGCCGAGCCGTCGGTAGCATATTCGGGAGCCTTCGCCCCGCGTGTAAGCTTGATTTTAACGTCTATTTTCATTTGAGTATACCTCTGCATTATATTTAAGGATAGTTATTTAATATTATATCATATAATTTTATTGTAATCAAGGGGGTAAAAATAAAAATCATTTTGTATAAAACTAATTTTCAAACAGATTGTTTGTTTTGCACAATAACGGAATAATATTTTTGTATTTTTTGTCTATTGACAACAAATAAGGCTTATGATACAATAAAGTTACAATTTATATAATCTTTATGTTACTTATATAAATTGAAAAATAATTAATTGAGGAGGATTTACCATGAAAACTCGCAAACTGATATTCATACTACTCACAGTCCTTTTCATGTGTTGTCTTCTCTTCTCCTGCGCAGATACTCAGGGCGGCGTTATTGACAACACCCTATCCCCCTCCGAACAGATCAACTCTCCCGACACAACCGAAATCGAGCCCTTAACCGTAGAAACCGAAAGCAATACAGAACCTGTTACAGAAGCACAAACAATCCCCGAAGAGACCGGACCCGAGCCATGGAATCCCGACAGCATCATATTCTCATATCCGAGTAGTATGCCCGCATCGGAAATATACGCGGATGTCAAAAAAGGAGGCTGGGTGGTCTTCAACGGAAACTTTATTATGGCAGGGGATAATATTTGGAACGAGTTTTACCAAAAAGTGTCAAAAGGTGATCCTGCAACGGTAAATATTGCAAAGTATTATACGTTAGACAAGAGCACTATTGCTCCCGAAGCTCTCCCGTATTATGAAAAAGAATATCCCAAAATATTCCTCACAGAAGTGATCTATGACGGCGAAACCTTCAAGTCGATGACGCGATACAGTATACAAAACGGCATTGAAAGCCGCGGCGAATACCCATACCTCGTAAAAAGTGAGGAAACTCCTTCATCTTCCACTGCAAAGTACGGCTACAGAGTGACCTATTTTCTTTGTGACAGAAACGATTTAACCTATAGCCAAATAATGGACTCGGGTTTTACCCCCCAGTACGCTTATCAAGTTTCTTTCAAGACTCTGTATAATGTAATATACGAGGTCAAGGATGAATATACCGATATGATACCCAAGGAATAAATACAACCAACAAGGCTGCCTCATTCAAAATGAAGCAGCCTTGTTTGTTATATAGTTATCAGCCAAGAAGCTTTTCAAGACTTTCGTTGAGGTCTTTTATCTTTCTCTGGGTTATCTTCGCCTTCTGCGAGAAGAGAGAGGATGCATTGGGATAGCGGTTTTTAATAGCATCTCTGAATGTTTTGTGAGGTGCCTCGATAGCGTTACAGTTAAGAATTCCCGCCTCGATCCATACGTTCTGGGTGATGTCGTCAAGCATAGCGACCGACTGCGGGTCATTGACGTATCTGCCCTTGAGAGCCTGCTCGTAGTATGCGGGAGTGATGGTCTTGAAGCTCTGCGAAGCCATTACCTCAAGAACTGCGCCAAGCATCGAAAGCTCATCGTCGGTGAAGCTGAAATTTGGAAGCGAATATACAGAGAAGGAGTCATGGATCGCAGAGCGGTTGATCTCCTGATTTCCGTCGAGCTTGGGAAGCGGAACGATACCGTAGTTGCTCATACCAACCAGGTCGTTTTCACATTCGTAGAGACGAAGAGTTACCATTGCCGCCTCTTCGTTAGCAAAGCTCTGTGCAATGTCATCCTGCTCGGTGTCGCCGGACTTATAATTAACGCGCATAACGCCCCTGTTGTTCCAGAAGAAGTCATTGATAAGCTCAACAGCCTTTCCGGTGCGCTCAAGATCGAGAGCATACTTGTAGTATCCCTCCTCGTCCTTTGTGAGGATCGGGAGCTCGAAGGACGCCCAATAGCCGTCAACACCGATCATATCGTGGTTGCCCATAAAGCCGAAGAAGTCACCCTCGTCGGTCTCGCCGTTACCGTTGTTATCCTTGTAAAGCTGCTCGGCAAGCGTGAACTGCCTCTCAAGAGTCCATTCGCCCTTTTCAACGGTATCATAAAGAAGCTCGATGCCTGCGTTGTTGAACATATCAACGTTAAAGAAGGTTGCGAAAATGAAGCGGTAGTAGGAAAGGAAGATAGCACCCGAGCAGAGATACTGCGCGCCGCCAACCTCCATTGCCGTGTTAAGGCCCTGCGACCAATAAGGCTTTGAAAGATCAAGGTTTTCGACGTCGGTAAGATTGCGGTAAAGGCCCTCTGCCTGGGTGGAAGCGGCAACGTAAGCCGCGTTTGAAACAAGGTCTACGTCCTCTGCGCCCGAATCGATAAATTTGCGAAGCGCATCGCGGACCGCATAGTTATCTGTGCTGTTGGTTGCACCGACTCCCTGAAAAGTGAGATTAATGCCAAGACGGTCGGTAACGAGCGAATTTCTCTTATAAACAGCATCGTTTACAACGGTGCCGTTTTCATCCGAAACGATGATCTCGTCGGCGACCCAGTCGCGGTTGCGTCCAAGGATGACGATCTCTTCGCCCTTGAAGTCAAGCTCGGGAACGTCGTCGCCAACGAGCGTTTCCTCGGGCTCGGTGTCTGCAACTGTGGTAGCCGCAGAAGGGGCTTGAGTTTCGGGTGCGAGTGTCGTTTCGCCGGATCCGACCTGCGTTTCAGCGCAAGACGCAAACACAGCAAGCATCATCACGATAACAAGCGCGGCGGAAGTGATTTTCAGTATAAACTTGGAAGTCATATCTGAATTCTCCTTTAATCAATGTATTTATTTAATTATATCATATAATGGCCGTTTTGTCAACAGCAAACAGACTTGACAAGGCTTTCCTGTTGTGATATAATAAGCGTAATGATTTCTTTTGGGAGGACTCAAGAATGTACGCAACAGACAAGGAGATCGCCCATCTCACCGCTCTTTATGAGGGCAGAAGGGCATTTTTCGGAGAGCTTCACGACCACGGCGCAACCGGCGGAACTGCCGACGGTAAACGCAACCTTGACCATTGGAAGGGCGCAATGGAAGCGCTCGGTATGGATTTTGCCGCTATCCTCGACCACAAGCAGGTGCGCCACATGTATCTTCCGGAATGGGAAGACGGTGTCTTCATCGGAGGAACCGAGCCGGGCACCGCGATCACCGATATTACATGCGAGCTCAATTCCATGCATTACAATATGATCTTTCCGGGCCCGAAATCGACCGAGGAGCTGCTTCACGCCTTCCCCGAATATCAGTTTGAGGGCGGAGAGGAAGGCCACTTCATTTATCCAAAATTTACCAAAGAGAGATTCTGCGAGATCATTGAAAAGGTGCTCTCCCTCGGCGGATTTTTCGTTCATCCGCACCCGAAGCAGAAGATGCTCTCGGATAACCCTCTTGATTATTATTTCCGCGACTACACGGGAATCGAGGTCACATACAAATCACTCGAATCAAAGCACACCGAGAACAACTACAAGCTCTACTGCGACATCCTCGCACTCGGAAAGCGCCTTTACTGCTGCGCGGGCGGCGACGGACACGCTTGCTGCTCCGACCGCGCGCTGACCACGATCTACTCGGCAGAGCGCAAGAACGTATCCTACATCCAACACCTCCGCGAGGGCGACTTCGTCTGCGGCCCCGTCGGGATCAAGATGTGCATCGGCGACACGCGTATGGGCGGCCACCTGAATTTTGAGGGTCAGCGCCTCACCGTTTCCGCCGGCGACTTCCACAAGAGCGTGAAGAATCCCGAGCACAACTACCGCCTCGACCTCCTCAGCGACAAGGGCGTTGTTGAAAGCGTTGAATTCTCCTGCGATGAGGGCGTCACCATCGCCATCGACTGCGACACCACCGCAGCCTTCTACCGCGCCGAGGTCTTCGACGTCAACAAGGGTCTCCGCCTCGCGCTTGGAAATCCGATCTGGAACGATAAATAACCGTCCCTAACCAAAAGCCCAGAAGTTTTCGTCCACCTTTTTCAAAAGGTGGCGAATTCTTAAGGCAGAGCCTTAAGCCGACCTCCGCAGAGGTCGGAACTTCCCCTGCGCTCCGAGCAGGCGGCGCCCCGCCGACTGGTCGGACATAAAAACCATTGCCGACCGCAAACGGTCGGCAATGGTTTTTATGTTATTCTTTTGTTTCTTCAGTAACTTCAAGGGTTTCGGTCTTCTTTTCTTCCTTCTTCGGCTTCTTCTTCCTCTTCGGCAGCTTTATCTTAACTCCCGCGCCGATAAGGGCGGCGAGCTCATAAAGTGCGAAGGTGCCGAGTGCGGAAAGTATCAGTCTGATAACGTTCCATACCGAATCACCAAGCTCAAGAGTACCGTCTATGATAGAATAAACGTAATATCCGAATATCGCAACGAATACCGCAAGTGAGGCATAGACCGTGAAAAATATCTTGCTCTTGCGGTCGCGGACGCAGATCCTCGCATAGATCGCTATCGCTATCGGGCAAATACCGCAGGAAAGGATCGCGATAAGTAAAGTTTTTGAAACGAAATACTGAAGCCACATATTGACGACCAATACTGCCACAGCCAAGAACAAAGGAACGTACCACACGTCCGCCTTTTTGTCGCCCTTTCCCGCAAGTCCGAGCAGTGCCCACATCTCGCTCCAGACGAGGGCGATCAGGGCATAGATCAACAAAACATAGTTTGAATTTATCAAGGAATAAACGGTAAGCGGAAGAACGATCAAAAACGAATTATATACGGTCAGGAGAAATCTTTCCCTGTTTTCGTAGATCACCCTTCTCGGGTATATCAGCGATAATACGGGAAGCACAAAAAAGAACCATATTCCCATACAAAGGAAAACATACCCGATTCCCGCCCAAGCATCATCCTTAAAGAACAGCGAGATAATAAGATAAGGAGCCACAAAAAACACCGCCGAAATTACCATAAATACAGCGGGCATCCACCACTTTTTGTACTTCATGATACACCTCCGAAAAGAATTGTGTTAAATCTATTATATCACATATATGAGAAATTGTCAACATCTGCGGAGATTTTGAAAAGGTTAATAATCAAAGCCTCCTGCGCACGGGCAATGCTGTCTACTTAAGAAAAATCAACGTCGATATACCGCTTGTCGTTAGTGCAGTACAGACTTCGATCTCCTCATTCACCGCTCCTCGCGGTCCCCTTTCCCCGCTGGGGAACGCTTAAGGGTGCGTTCAAACTCCTTCGATCTTCAGCGAACATCGGATATTGCTTTAATTTTGTTTGGGCAGATTAGAATATTTTTATTTAGATTATTCCGCACTTGTATAAGAGTTTTTGCGAACTATTTCAATAAAATATTCCAATTTGATATGCACAATTATACAGCCAAATCATCTTCGCTGAATAGTTAGTGATTAGCGCCAAATCCTTAGCGTTCCCCAGCGGGGAAAGGGGACCGCGGGGAGCGGTGAATGAGGAGATCGGAGTCTGTACTGCATAATTGACAAGCGTACTTATTGGCAATAATTTTTCTTGAGTTGACAGCATTGCTCCTGCAGAGTGTGAAGAAGCCCCGTAGATCGAGTGTTATTCCGGAACGGCAACGTCGCCGTTGCTGATGATGACCTTTTGCATATTGAAGGCGTCCGTGACCGTGCCCTCCTCTATCGGTTTTCTGTGCGTTATGGCAACGATATCGCCGACCTTGATATTGCCGACCTCGTAGCAACGTCTGAGGCGTATGTCATCGGTCAGCACCTTGAAGGTCTTGCCATCGCGCCCGTCAATGCTCGAGGTGTCAATAATAAGATACCCGTCGCCGATCTCGGTCAGTGTGCCGAAAAGGGTGTATTCGTAAGGCTCGCTTTCGGTTTTCTCGGCGTTGCTCTTCGCATAGCCTATGATCTTTCCCGCTGCCTCCTCGCCGATGAAGTAAACGTAGGCGTAGTCAAAGACGTTTGTCCACAAGTAGCCGTCCTCGGTGATATAGACCCCCTTTTTATACACGCCGAGTTCCTCGGATGTGGCGGTGAAGCTGAGATAATTACGATCGCCACGGTTCCACGAATCGGCGTTTTCCAATGCTTTTGCCTCACGGCATTCGGAGAGGACTTGCCAAATGTAATCATTATCGGCAATTTTGTAATAATCCTTCTGCTTGTATCCCTCGTAGACCGAGAATTGGGTAAACGGCAAAACTTGGGCAAGATTATAAAGGTCGAGCAGTTCCCCAAAAGTCGCAGGGATCGCGGCATCTCTGTTGAAGCAGACGTAGAAACTTCCCTCTATTTCAACGGCAATGAGTCTGTCCTCGGATATGCCGTTGATCTTGTGAACCTTGAAGGTTTTTGTGTGGACCTTACCCGTATAGGAATCGGTGCCCATACCCATACAAGTGCCGATCTTCTCGCCGACTTTATCCGCGCCGATCTCGCCGCGCAGCGTATAGTCTGTCAGATCGGAGATGTAGACCGCGTATTTTTCGCTCTCGGTCCGATATTCCCAAGGCCAGATGAATCCCTCTTCCTGACCGTAGATCAGAGACGGACTGCCTCCGTGTAAGCCTTTTCCGTTCCACAGGGACAGGAAGGGTATAGCGGCTAATGCGGCTATTGAAAAGCACGCCGCGATCAGCACCCATTTGATAACGGTTTTCTTCTTGTTTGGTTTTTTATATTCCGCCGCCCCGACGACCAGATCGTCATCAATAAGCCCGACAGCGTTTGCGATTCTCGGTGTTTTCATAATTCAACGCCCTCCTTGATAAGGTATTCTTTCAGCTTTTTGCGTGTGCGGAGCAACATATTTTTGACCTTGCTTTCGGTAAAGGAATAGCGTTTTGCTATGGCGTAGACGGAATCGAAGAAATAGTATTTGCGGATAAAGACGTTGCGAACGTCCTCCTTTTCGCCTCGCAGAAAGTCGCTTATCAGCTTGCCGATGTCTTCGTCGCTCACTTTGTCCGCTATATTTTCATCCGACAATACTTCGGCGAGTTCTTCAAGAGAAAGGAGCACTTCCCCCGAGCGTTTTTGCCTTGACAGCGATTCGAGCCGCTTCAGCGACATATTTCTTGCGATCCTGCAAACAAATGACTTGAAATTGTTCGGCTTTTCGGGCGGGATAGCGTTCCAGACTCCGATATATGTATCGTTGACGCATTCCTCCGAGTCCTCGTGATTGTGCAGGATGTTGTAAGCGATGTTGTGACAAAGCTTTCCGTATTTTTCTTCCGTCTCCCTGATCGCCTGCTCGTCGCGTGCGAAATACAATTCTATGATATCAAGATCTTCCATGTTGTTCACCTCCTTCGTGGGAAATAAAAGCGCTTTCACCTCATAAGTACGTTTTTTCGGGCGCCCGTCTCGGTTTTTTGAAAAGTTTTTTATATTATAGCATATTTTTGCGGGAAATGTGTGAACGCAAAGGCGGTAATTTATAAGTGAGATAGTTATTTCGTGCAGTACAGACTCCGATCTCCTCATTCACCGCTCCCCGCGGTCCCCTTTCCCCGCTGGGGAACGCTAAGAGTGCCTGCATTTTTTTCGATATTCAGCGAACATCGGAAATTGATATAATTTTGTTTAGGCAGAGAGGAAAATTTTATCAAATTATTTTGCACTCGTAATGGAGTTTGTGCAAACTTTTTCAATAAAATATTCCACTTTGATATGCAAAATTATATTGCTAAATCGTCTTCGCTGAACATTTATCGGTGATAGCATTACCATTAGCGTTCCCCAGCGGGGAAAGGGGACCGCGGGGAGCGGTGAATGAGGAGGGCACCGTCTGTTCTGCATATTCGACAAACATCTATATTAAATTATCATATTGGGGATAGAACACTTATCTTCGAGTAGAAACATTACTTTGAGTTTTGTCAATTATCAAGTGAAACAAGATACTACAAACTCGCAATGAAAAGTGTGACTTATAATATCGATTTATTATCCGCTTTTTGAAAAAACAATAGGCTGTATCGCATTTTTTGTGATACAGCCTGTAATTATGTTATTTATTTTTGTCTTTCTCCGCGTAGTAATTCCGAGTATCCTCAATAGATTTCTCAATACGCTCGATCAAGCCTTCTTTGTATATGTCGCTGTAAAGGAAATCTTTGAGGTCGATTTTGCCTTCGGGGCGGTCGTAAGATTTATTTGCATCGTAGGGATGGTATTGCAAAACGAAATGCACCGAATAGAACGAGATTCCCGATTGATCCAAAAGCTCCCGTGTCTTCAGCAATATCTCGGCAGCCTTTTCTTTGGTGACTGTGTCGCTGTTGATGTAGAGAACAAGCTGGCCGTTCTTTTTGCCGAGCTCGCCGATATTGTAGAACTTATCGTTGACAAGTTCGCTTCTCTTGATAGCCCCTTCGATCTCTTCTTCGCCGACTTCGCGGTCAAATTCCAATCTGCCGTAAGCCATATCCACTGTGTAGGGATACACGTAGCTGTTGAGAACGGTATCGACCATATCGCGGTATTCGAAAAACAATCTGTTCGCCACGTTGGCGTGTCCAGTCACGCGCGAAGCATAATCGTCGTTTTTCAGTTTTCCGAGCATAGAGATCCGCAACGTAAAGTTCCCGTCCATACTTTTCGGAGAAACGATATGGGCATAATATCCGCTATCCTTAAAGCTATAATATATTTCTTGTATCTCATAATCGGTATTGGCGTATTTGTCTTCGATATAAGAGCTTGCCGTGTGCTTTGCCAGCATTTTTGAGATCGGATTACCGACAAGTCCGTTTGCAAACCAACAAACGCCCGCGGTCATAAGGATGGCAAGACAAAATGCCGATATTTTTATAATGCGCTTTTTGATGTTGTCGCCTTTTTTGAAAGCGTAGTGCAGGAGAAAGGCGATCGCAATTCCGATCAGTACAAAAATCGCGTATATCAGGGTCCAGGATAAAGTATCTGCGAAGTTTATTTCTATCAGTTGGAACGCGAACACGGCAAGGTCAATCAACAAGAGCAGTGCGGGAACCTTATAGACGGCTTTCCATTCAAATACATAATAGCCGAAAATGCCGACGATGGGCATTATAAAGCTGTTATACATCAAATTCTCGCCCGCTGTCCAGCCGAAGCCGAGAAAGATCAAAAATATGAGCGCGGCATAAGCAAGTGAATAGAATTGTCTGTTCATCCGCTTCATCATGATCTTGAAAGGCTTTGAATCGGGCTTGTTTTCTGCTGTCGATAAATCCCCGCCCGCTTTTAAGCTTTCAAACTCAGCCCGACATTCGGGGCATTCTTTCAGGTGATCGTTTACCAACTGTGCCGTTTCTTTGCTTACCATCTCTTCAACGCAAAGAGGCAGAAGGTCTCTGACGACGCTGCATTCAATTTTCATGGCTCTTTTCCTCCAATCTTTTCTTGATCATTTGTCGTGCTCGGTGATAGGTGACGCAAGCCCAATTCTCGGTTTTACCGAAGATCTGCGCTATTTGCTTGAAGCTGAGATCCGCATACACTCGCCACATAAAGACCTCTTTGTAAGGGTCGTTTACATCGTGCAGGATCTTTTGTATCCTCGCGATCTCGTCTTTTTTGGCGTATTCTTCGGCTACGTCTGATGCCGCGTCGGGGATCTCAAGTATCTCGTCATCGTCGATGCTTTGGATCATATTGCTTTTCTTTATGTAAGAATAGTAGCAATTCTTTGCTATCTGGCAGAGCCAGACACGGACGTCGCAATCCTCGCGGAAGCTGTCGATGGATTTCATCGCTTTGAAAAATGTATCGCTTGTTATCTCTTCGGCTATATGCTCGTTGCCCGAGAGCCGCAGGATATACAGGTAAACATCATTGAAATATGTTTTATATAACTGCTCGTAATTTGTCACCGTATCACCTCCTTCACTTATAAGACTCGGAAAAAGAGAAAATCTTACAAACTTTTTTATTATTATAGCATATTTTTGCGGAAAATGTGTGAACGCAGAGAGTGAAGGAGCAAAAATCTCCCGCGAGGGGAGTGACAGAGCGCAATACTTCCCTACATTCGGGAAGTATTGACTCTGTCCAAAATTCAGAAGCAAAGCTTCAGAATTTTGAAGCATTGAAGCAAAAGCTGAAGCTTTTGCATTAGTCCGAGGCTCTGCCTCGTGCTCCGCGAACTTTTGAAAAAGTTCGATCAAAACTTTTCCGCTGTTGTTTTCAGTAAAAATCGAAAATTTCCGAGCCTTGGCGAGGAAATTAACCTTAATTTCGCCCATCGGGCGAACCTTAACTAGCGCCCCGCGCGATCTTAACTCGGCGCAAGCCGATCTTAACTTGCGCTCCGCGCAATCTTAACTCTTTTGTGACCCCGTCACGGAATTATCGCTCAAATCGTGCTATAATAATAATGTAATAAATGAAAGCGAGATTTTGAAATGGAACACGTTTACGATATGATAGTTATAGGCGGCGGGCCTGCGGGGTACACGGCTGCACTTTATGCGGCGCGCGCGGGGCTTGACGTTGCGGTTATAGAAAGAATGTCGGCGGGCGGTCAGATGGCGGTCACCGACAGGATCGACAATTATTCGGGCTTCGACGAGGGTATCCCCGGCTTCGAGCTCGGAATGAAGATGCAGGCGGGTGCCGAAAAATTCGGTGCCGTCACAAAGTATGCCGAGGTCGTCTCAGCGGAGCTTGAAGGCGCGGTCAAAAAGATCGTCACAAGCTCGGGTGAGCTTCACTCGCGCACGGTCGTGATCGCGACGGGTGCGAATCCGCGAGAGCTCGGCATCGAGAGGGAAGAAGAATTCGTCAGCCGCGGCGTTCACTACTGCGCGCACTGCGACGGCAGATTTTATAAGAACAAGGTCGTCGCCGTAGTCGGCGGAGGCAACTCGGCGCTTGAAGATGCGCTGTATCTCTCGCGTCTTGCCTCAAAAGTCTACCTCATCCACCGTCGCGACTCCTTCCGCGCGTCGAAGATATACGTCGATGCCCTCGAGAAGTCCGAAAATATCGAATTCCTCGCGAACAGTTCGGTTTCGGAACTCATCGCGGATGAGAGAGTGACGGGCATCCGTCTATCTGACGGCAGAGAGCTTGAGGTAAGCGGTCTCTTCGTCAGCATCGGTCGCAAGCCCGAGTCCGAGATATTCCGCGGACAGCTCAATCTCGACGAAGGCGGCTACATCATCGCCGACGAATCGACGAGGACGAACATCGCGGGCGTTTACGCAGTCGGCGACGTCAGAACGAAGCCCCTGCGCCAGGTCGTAACAGCAGTCGGTGACGGCGCGGTAGCGGTTCATTTCGCGGAAGAATATCTTTCGGGAATGTGATCACGCTGTTGAAATGAATGTAAAATTATGATATAATAATATATAACGCTCACTCGTTTTGAAGTCTTTTGGTTTGTCAGTTATGACCAAAAGACTTCTTTGAATATGTGCAAATCGCCGAAAATATCTGATTGAGCCCAAATATGCGTTACTTTTTGGCATAAAATGCATTATGATATATGAAAGGACGTTACGAAGGAGGTTCCTATGGACGATAGAAGGATAATAGAACTTTTTTTCGCTCGTGATGAACGTGCAATTTCGGAGACCGAAAAGAAATACGGCGCCCTATGCCGTTACATAGCCGGAAACGTTCTCGCTTCGCGCGAGGACGTTGAGGAATGTGTCAGCGACGTTATGCTTGCGCTTTGGAACGCGATTCCTCCCAAGGATCCGGAGGATTTTTGCGCCTACCTCAGTAAGACGGTTCGTAACCGTGCGTATGAGATCTCACGCAGCGCGAATGCGTGGAAGCGTGGGGGCAATGTAACAGTTGTGGGTGAAGAATTTATGTCAACCCTTGACGACGGCACCGATCTTGCATCCGATTTTGAAGCGAAACGGATGGGTAAGGTCATAAGCGATCTTCTCCGACGCGTCGGAGAAGCGAATAAAGACATTTTCGTTATGCGCTATTGGCTTGGAATGAGTCACGCGCAGATCGTGCAGCAAACGGGTTACAGCGAGGGCAAGATCAAGATGTCACTCAAGCGTACCCGTGAAAAGCTCGCCGAGGCACTCAGAAAGGAGGGATTCACAAAATGGAGCTCGAAAACAAACTGAGGAAAAGAAGAATGCTCGAAGCGCTCGACTATATCGATGACGATATTATTTCAAGCACCGTGAAGAAGATAACCCCTGACGATTACCGTGTTGCCGAGCCGGTAATGACATGGAGGACGCCACTGAAGCATTGGCGACAGTATCTGGCTTTAGCGGCGTGTCTGCTCTTGCTTTCCATAGCTTTCCCGCTGTTCAATTACGTTGCGGTATTTATCAGTAATCTCACCGGCAGCGCGGGAAGCGAGTCAACGGAAGCAATAAGCTCGGAATTAATAGATACCGACGAGACCGATCAGCATTTCACGACCGAGTCACTTGAAACTGAACAGCCCAACCTCTCAACGGAATCGGTTTATACTGAGCCGGTTTTTCAGTATGTGATCTCTCGTGAAGAATTCGATGAAATGACAGAGGCTTGGAAAAAGTTCCGAAATAATGATAAAGCTTATATTACAAGAACTTATGAAGAATTTTCGTATTATTATCCGTGCCAAGGCTTTGTGTGCGTTTATATGAAAAAGGATGATATTTTAGTATTTTGCATTCATAGCAGTGTAACTTGGTATGGTGAAATGACTGTAGCAGGATGTTTGTTTACGCTGCCCCAGATGGAGGAGATATGGGTGTATAAAGATAAAGAGTTTTTATCATTGACACAAGCGTATAACAGCGGTTTGCTGAACGAAAACGAGATAAAGGAACTATCTGAAATACACTATGAGCATCTTTATAGTGTAAATAAATACGGATAAAAATATTATTATCGCAAAACAGCAGAAATGTGATCAAATCACAGAAACTCGGGAAAAATTATGGTATAATATAGTCACAACAAAACAAAACACCTATTTGGAGGATTTTAATAATGAAGAACAACGTTAAGTTTTATATCTGTGAGCATTGCGGCAACCTTGTTGAGAAGGTTCACGACGCGAAAGTACCGCTTATGTGTTGCGGTAAGAAGATGACCGAGCTCGTCCCCGGCGTAGTCGAGGCAAGCCACGAAAAGCACATTCCCGTCGCAAAGGTCGAGGGTAATCAGGTCAAGGTCGTAGTCGGATCTGTCGAGCACCCCATGGCAGAGGAGCACAGCATCCTTTGGGTAGCACTCGAGACCGATAAGGGACTCTATCGCAAGCATCTCGAGGTAGGCGCAGCCCCCGAGGCAGTCTTCGCCCTCGCCGACGAAAAGCCCGTCGCAGTTTACGCTTACTGCAACCTGCACGGACTTTGGAAGCAAGAATTATAATGACTAAATAGATAAGTCAAAGTATTGAAGCTGATTCATTAATTGGGATGAATCAGCTTCGGCTTTTTATGTCGATGATCATAAATTGTTGGCTTTGCAAAGTATGTTAAGATGAAAAATATCATTGATCAACTTTTGGAAGATTTTCTCGCTTACGCTCGAAAAACAGTATCTTATTAAAACGCCTCATTCGTCACGCTCCCGCGTGCCACCTTCCCCCACCGGGGAAGGCTGATTGGTTAGTCGTT